>JBLIOL010000315.1:0-6160 GCA_047639615.1 Planctomycetota bacterium
AGTGGAACCACTACTACATCCGCGCGATCAACGGCGAGGTCCGACTCTGGGTCAATGGCAAAGAGGTCAACGGCGGAAACGAGTGCAAGCCGTCGAAGGGCTACCTGGCCCTCGAAGCGGAAGGTGCGCCGGTCGCGTTTCGGAACCTGCGCATTCGCGAGCTACCCTAGCTCTCGGCAGAGGCGCTGGTGTATGACTCGCCGCCCACATGACGAGAGCATCCATTGGTGTTCGCTGATATTTCAGATGTTCAATCAGCGCTGTAGTCGTGGATCTTCGAGATCGCCAAGCAAAGGCAGAGTGCCGCCTGAGGTAACCCAACAGTGGTCGGCTCGAGAACTCGGCCACTTCAAAGTCGATCTCCGCGCGACGTGGCTTATCCACAGCAGCCGCTCAGTACGCTCGCGTAGAGCCTCGAGCTTGGTCTTGCACAGCGTCACGGCCGACATGTCGTCCTACGTGAGGCCAGATGCAGTCTGGCACGCAGCCGGACATGCCCCCCACCGACCGTCCTACAACAGTCGAACTCTATGATCCGCGACCTGCGCTAGAGTGGGCCTTCCCCACGGTCCCGATCTTGCTCTCGCCACGACCTCCTCGAAGATGAATCTACGCCTGTTTCTCTGCGGCGCATTGGCCGCCTTGGCATCGACGTCCGCGGCCCAAGAAGCCAAGCGTCCGCTTGTCATCGATGACTTCTTCCAATTGAAGTACGTCGGCAATCCGCACCTCAGCCCTGATGGCCAGTGGATTGCTTACACCCAGACGACCTCCGACCTGAAGAAGGACAAGTCCGAGACTAGGATTTGGATGATTCCCAGCGCGGGGGGAGAGGCTCTGCCCATGACCGCCAAGGGCTCCTCGGCGTCCAGCCCGCGCTGGAGCCCCGATGGCAAGTACCTGTCGTTCCTCTCGAAGCGCGGCGATGGCAAGACCCAGGTTTGGGCGCTCAACCGACTCGGGGGCGAAGCGCAAGAGCTCACCAAGGTCGTGCAGGGCGTTGGTGGCTATGAGTGGTCCCCCGACAGCCAACGTCTTCTGCTTCAGATCACAGACCCGAAGCCGTACGAGTTGACCGAGGATAAGAAAGACGACAAGAAGCCCCGGCCCCACGTCATCGACCGCCTGCAGTTCAAGCGCGACAACACGGGCTACCTGGACCGGTATCGCACACATCTGTACGTCTATACCCCCGGCTCGGAGAAGAATCCGATTCAGATCACCTCAGGCGACTTCGATGACTCCTCCCCCGTGTGGAGCCCGGACGGCAAATCGATCGCCTTCGTCAGCAACCGCACGGAAGAGCCCGACGGCAATCCCAACTCCGACATTTGGGTCGTCTCCGCGGACAACGGAGACAAGGGTGCAACGCTACTGCAGCTCACCACCAACCCCCGGGAGGATTCGAGTCCCAGTTGGAGTCCGGATGGATCCGCGATCACATACATCACAGTAACAGCCCCCCTGCGCACCCTGTGGTACGCCACGAACCGATTAGCCACGGTGCCTGCCGCGGGCGGCCAACCAACGCTCTTGGCCGAGGGCCTCGATCGCAACCTGAGCCGTCCCCACTTCGCGGCCGATGGCGCCTCGATCTACGCTCTGCTCGAGGATAGCGGGGAGCGTCAGCTCGTCTCCCTGCCCGCCGCCGGAGGCAAGCTGACACGGCACATCACCGGCCAGGTCAGCGTTCGCGACTACACGCTCAAGGGATCCGAGCTTGCCGTTCTGCTCCACAAGCCCAAGATCGCTGGGGAGCTCTTTCGATTCAAGGACGGGCAGCTGGCACAGCTAACCCGTGCGAACCAGGCCCTGCTCGATCAAGTTGAGCTGACTACGGTGGAGAACATCCACTTCCCCAGTGACGACGGTACGCAGATCGAGGGTTTCCTCTACCGCCCCATCGGTTTTAACCCGGCCATGAAGTACCCGACCATCCTCTGGAATCACGGCGGCCCGGTCTCCCAGTACGACTGGAGTTTCAACTTCAATGCCCAACTCTTTGCAGCCAACGGATACCTGGTGGCACAGATCAACCCCAGGGGCTCCTCTGGCTACGGCCAGGCCTTTTCGGAAGCCCTGTTGGCCGACTGGGGCAACCTCGACGTTCAAGACGTCCTTGCCGGTGTCGACTCACTGATCGAGAGGGGCCTCGCGGATCCCGACAAGCTAGGCGTGGGAGGCTGGTCCTACGGCGGTATCTTGACCAACTACGTCATCACCCAAACCACCCGCTTCAAAGCCGCCATCTCAGGCGCTAGTGAAGCCCTCTACCGTGCCAACTACGGCCACGATCACTATCAAATGTGGTGGGAAGTTGAGCTCGGCTTGCCCTGGGAGAATGCCGAGGCCTGGGAGCGCATTTCCCCCTTCAACAAGCTCGCTAACATCACCACCCCCACCCTTTGGATCGGTGGTGCCGTCGACTGGAACGTACCCATCCTAAATTCCGAGCAGATGTACCAGGGTATGAAGAGACTGGGCCGCACGACCCAACTCGTGGTTTACCCCGGTGAGCACCACGGCATCCGGCGCCCAACCTTCCAGCAGGATCGCTTTGAGCGTTTCCTGGGTTGGTTCGACCTGCACATCAAGGGCACTGTGCGCAAGCCCGCGGGGGAAGGGCTGCAAGCCAAGTAGCAGCCCCTCCCAAGTAGCCAGCGAGGGCTCGTCCCAAGGGTCTTCCGGACTCTATTGGAACACGATCTCGATGCCGTCCGTGAAGTTCGAGGTCGGGCCACTCTGGAAGTCACGGAACCAGCATTGGAAGTTCCAGGTCTCGCCAGCTAGCACGGAGTGCACGCCGCTCGCCCGCGGGAGTACGGTGAGGTCCACATGGATCATCAACTCGCCCCCAGCCCCGGAGTTGGCGACCTGATTCGAGTGCCGACCAATTCCGCCGCCCAGGCATAGGTTCCCGCTGGAACCGCCAGGGAACGGTATAAAGCCTTGGAGATCCGAATTCAGGAAATACCCCCAGACGTTGAGAGGCAGCTGGGTCGCAACCAGAGTCAGGTTGTTGCTCGAGACAGTCCCATCGCCGAAGGCAGAGATTCGCGCCGGATTGCCGCTCGAGTTCAAGTTGGCGGGCCCGCAGTAGTTGTCGCCAATCGAAAAGGGACTGCGATCCCTCATAAAAACATCCGACTGGTTGTTCGTGTCGCCGGACACAAGGTTTGCAGCTCTGCTTCCATAGGCAATTTGGCGCCCGTCACCGGAGAGGCAGGGCTTCATGCTGAAGCCATCCCCTAGCACTCCTGCTGAGTCCACACTGGCGCGGACGGTGTCCCCCGTAACAAGATCGTGCACGAAGACATCGCTGGCGGAGTTCGTGTCCCCCAGCACAAGATTGGTCGCCCAACTGGTGAACCCAACATAGCGCCCGTCCGCTGAGAGGAAGGCATCCTGGCAAGTGCTATTGGCCGGCAGGCCCTGCGAGCTCACTGATGCGCGGATGACGACTCCGGTTGCGCGGTCCTTAACGAATACGTCAGCGGCGCTGTTGGTATCGCCCGCGATGAGGTTGGTGGCCACGCTGTTGAAGGTCACGAAGCGACCATCCGCCGAGAGGCTGCCGGTCCAGCTCTGCTGGTCAGGTTCCGCCCCACTGGCGCCGATGCTCACGCGCTCGGTCAAGCCCGAAGCAAGCTCGTGGACGAACACATCGTGGGCTCCATTCCAATCTCCTGGCACGAGATTCCTGGCGTAGCTGTAGTAGGTGACCGTACTGCCATCGGCCGATATGCGAGGCAGGTAGCTGCTGTCGTTCCCCTGCCCCCCAGCGGAGTCGACACTCACGCGTACGGTTGTTCCGCTCAGCCTGTCACGAACGAAAACATCCAGCACGCCATTCGTATCGCCCTGGACTAGGTTGGTAGCTGTGCTGTTGAAGACCACGAAGCGGCCATCTGCCGAGATCGATGGTTGGAAGCTATCGTGGTTTCCTCGGACCCCCTGAGAATCGGTACTGACCAAGGTCGTCGTACCCGTCACACGGTCATGGACAAACACGTCACTAGCCTGGTTCACGTCGCCAGGCGCGAGGTTGGTGGCCACGCTGTTGAAGGCCACATACCGACCGTCACCCGAGATCGAAGCATAGGCGCTGGAGTCGTTGCCCAAGGTGCCGGAGGAATTCACGCTCACCAGCACGGTCTGCCCGGACGCGGGCTCGTGAACGAAGACATCGAACCTTCCATTGGTATCGCTCGGAGCAAGGTTGGAAGACCAGCTATGGAAGGCCACGCACGCCCCGTCGAGGGAGATGGCGGTGTACTCGCCGCTGGAAGAGTTTCCCTGGATCCCCCCCGAGCCCACGCTGGCCCGAACCGTAGTCTGAGCGCTGAGTGGTGATAGTAGGACCAAGCCGAGGGACATTTGCACCAAGGGTCGTAACTGCATTTGCTTCCTATTGAAGGTGATTGAAGATTCTGAGGTCTCCGTACCAATTGCAGAATGCGTGCCACACGCGCCGCTGCCGCGAAACAAGTACCGCAAGCCTGCTCCCGGCCCCGCAAGTCCCCAAAGCCAAGGACAGCAGTACGGCTTCGCTCCCCGCCAACCTCGACCTAACGCCAGCGTTTCACCGGGGAGAATGGGCTCGCACACCAAGGGATCAGCGAGCTGAGGAGCGGTACAAGCACGGGAACCGTGCGCCAACCGCACAGATCGTATTCAGCATCCCCGATTGGGACGCGAGTGTCGTACTCGGATCTTGCACGACCCGCGGCATAGAACCGGCCCCGACTTCGTTACGCCAAGCACCTACAAACCACGCGCAAACCTGCTGCCCGCGCAGCTCGCAAGCTGAACTGGGCCGTCCCGTCGAAGGGGCTGAACCCACATGCATTCGCGTCGTTCAATGAGCACCGGAATTCGATCCATCCGCATCACAAACGGCGTTCTGGGGAAACTCCTCTGCCAGTATGTCCGGATCGCTCGGCCCTCAACTCATCTGGCGTCACACCGACTAGTTGCGCGCCCCTTAAGTGACACAACGACTATCGACCGGCCAATGGGGCGCGCGAGTCAAGCGGGAGCGAGTTCGGCCAACCGCGGGGCTGAAAGGCCGGAGACGGGGGCCAGGTGATCGAACCGCACCGACTTACTCGGGTATACGATGGGAACGCTGAACTTCCAATCCTCCCGATAGCCCCCTTGCCATAGCTCGGTCAACAGCAGTTGGCGGACTTTGTACTCAGGTAGCGCACGCTGCACCGGATGCCAAACGATGAATACTAGGCATGCTTCCATTCCCACCATCGCTCTGGGGCTCGCAGCTCTTGCGGTCCCGGCCTCTGCCCTTCCTTTGCAAGTCAACTACGACGAAGCAGCCGTCCCAGCGTACGAATTGCCGGACCCCTTGCAGTGCTTGGACGGTTCGCGGATCGAGGGTAGCCGCGGCTGGAACGAAAAGCGTCGACCAGAAATCCTCGAGCTCTTCCGCGATCAGGTCTATGGGCGCAGCCCAGAGCCGCCGGCGAAGGTGCGCGTGGAGTTGCTTGAGGAGGGCGTGATCGAACTCGCTGGGGGGGCGCTGCGCCGCCAAGTGCGCGTGCATGTCGCGCCCACGCTGAGTTTTGACCTGCTCATGTACCTCCCCCGGCCCAATGCGGGCCCAGTCCCGGCATTCCTCGCGCCGAATTTCTACGGCAACCTATCGGTTCACTCCGACCCCAAGATCTTGATGTCGCGCGCCTGGATGGGCGAGAACGACGAATTTGGCATTGTCGACCATCACGCGACGGAGGCGACGCGCGGCGTACGCTCGAATCGCTGGGCCATCGAAGCGATTTTGCGCCGAGGCTACGCCTTCTGCACAGTGCACTACGGGGACATCGACCCTGACGTGGATGATGGTTTCAAGAACGGCGTACATGGGGCTTTCCCCTCTGCGGATGCCACACGAGCCGGGGACGCCTGGGGTTCGATCGCCGGCTGGGCCTTTGGGCTCAGTCGCTGTCTCGATGCCCTCGAGCTAGACCCGGACATCGATGCCACACGGGTGGCAGTCATGGGCCACTCGCGCTTGGGTAAGACAGCTCTGTGGGCAGGTGCGGAGGACCGACGCTTCGCCCTCGTCATCTCGAACGACTCTGGCTGTGGAGGCGCGGCACTCTCCCGCCGCCAATTCGGCGAGACCGTCGCCCGGATCAACGAC
>JBLIOL010000316.1:0-6159 GCA_047639615.1 Planctomycetota bacterium
GGCTCGATCTTGAAGCGACGCAGTAGTTCGCCCAAGGAACGGTCCGTCGCAATGCCCTCGCGCCAGGCCCGTTCGTGGCGCTCGAAGGTGGCTACCAACGTTCCGCGAGCACGATCCGCGCTTAGAGCTTCCTCACCGGCAGCCAAAATCGCCGCCCTACCCGTTCGCCACCAGATACTTCCGGCGGGAGAGACGGGTGGCTTCTTGCCAGCAGCGGCGCGCGCCCAGGCGAACTGCGCCTGCTCCATGCGCCCCTCAAGTTCGAGGGCCCAGGCGGCGGACTCGAGCTGCACGGCGGTTCCGAGGTTGGTGGGTGAATAGGTGGGGATGCCGTCCTTCAGAAAGCCCTCCACCGTGCTCACCACTTGAGCGAGGCGCTCAGCCCTAGGGTAGCCATCTTGGACCAGCTGCTGGCACGCAGCGGCTAGACCGTCCAGCTGCCCAAGCTCCAAGCGCGACTGGTAGAGAGACATGAGCGTGACCTCGGAAGGCCGACATTGCTGTGCCCGCTCAAAGTCCTCGGCGGCTTCCTCGAAGGATCCCTCCGCGGCGTGAATCAGGCCCAGCAGATGATGCATCTTGCCGGTCCAAGGCGACTCGTCCCGCACCACCAAGAGTGACTCAAGGGCCTCATCTATCGCCCCCCGATTGAATAGCTGCTCCGCGATGTGAAGCCGCGCGCCCACCATCGCTTCTTCGCCGGAGAGCACTTCTTCGCCGGAGAGGAGGTCCTGCGCTAGGTCCATGGCCGCCTCCGGGCCCTCATGCCTGCCCACGAAGCCCAGTAGCTCGGCCACGTGCTGCTCTTTGTCCGGACTCAGCTCGTGGGCTAGCCAAAAGTCCTCGTTAGCCGCCTCGAAATCTCCGCGTGCCTCCGCCAGCTGCGCCCGAAGGCGCGCAAGCTTGGCGAAGTCGCCATCGTTCTCACAGGCCGCACGCGCGGCGGCGAGAGCTTCCACTAGGGCCTGCGGATTCGGATCTACGCTGGCAAACCTCGCCAGGTTGCGTGCCGCCGCAACCCCGTGGGGATTCAGCTCGAGCGCGTGCCGATAAATGGCCACGCCGGCATCCTGATCCACCGCCTGCAGGGTCTTGCCGGCCAGCAGCTGCACGCCGTAGTGATCTGGCCAGCCTTGCAGCATGGCCTTGGCCAGACGCAGGGTCCAGGCGTCGCTCGGTGCGTGCGAGAGCGCGTCCGCTAGGGCGACGTAGTAGAAGGCGTAGCTTGGACTTGGCTGAAGCAAGGCCTGCAGCAAGTGCTCCACGGCAACAGGGAAAGACTCGGAGCGCCCCTGATGACCTCGGAAGAGCTCAAGAGTGCCGAGCAGGAAATGCTCACGGCCTAACTGGGGCGCGGGAATCTGAGCCTCGATAGCCTCGGCGCTCTCCCAATCCCCATTCCAGCGGTGGGCCTCGGCTCGCACCCACTGCAGTTCCGGGGACAGGTCATCCTGGTACCCATCCAATACGGTCAAGGCAGCTTCAGCCTCGCCCTCGGAGATGTACGCGAGGGCCAGACCAGCCCGAGCGAGCACGTCGGTAGGAACCAGGGCTAGGGCCTCGTCGAAGGCATCCCTAGCACTACCGCGGCGCAGCTCGCTCAATTCGCCGTAGCCCAGCTCGATCCAGTCCTGACTAGATTCCTTCAGGATGGTCTCATGTCCCGTGCGGATGTCGCTCCAACTAGCTGCGAGGAATCCGCCCAGGCTAGTCGCGGTCAAGCTCGCCATGAGCAGCAGACTGCCAACCAAGGCCAAACTCGGGTGGCGCCCGATCCAGAGCCTCAGGCGGCGTGTCGCGGAAGGCGGACGCGCCACGATTGGGCGATGTTGTCGGACAGCGGCCAAGTCCTCTGCCAAGGCCTGCGCGCTCTCGTAACGCTGATCCGGTTCGCGCGCCATGGCCGTGGCCACCACCACCGCCAGGTCGCGGGAGACATGCTTGTTGAGCCGCCGCAGGTCGGGCGCATCGTGTTCGATGATGGAGCGGAAGAGCAACTCTCGGGTCGCGCCTTCGAAGGGCCGCTTCAGGCAGAGACTCTCGAAGAGCGCCACGCCCAAGCCGTAGATGTCCACGCGTGCATCCGTGTTGGGCGCCGAAACAGCGAGGCGCTCCGGAGCCAAGTACGCGGGCGTGCCGGAGAGGCCCTCGCTCACGGAACCCTCCTCGCTTTCGAGGTCGTGGGCCAAACCGAAGTCCACGAGCACCGGCTGCCCCTTCGGGTCCACCAGAATGTTGCCGGGCTTGATGTCACGGTGCAACACGCCACGCTCGTGCGCATGCTGCAAGGCCAAGGCCGTGGTCTCGAAGAACGCCACCAATCGCTGGACCTGATCGCGTCCGCTGGCGGGCAGGCTCAGACTCTCCCTGGGAGGCAGTTCAGCGCGCCCGCGGCGGATCAAGGTTCCAAGGCTCGCCCCTTCGATGAACTGCATGGCCACGAAGGGCACACCTTCGATCTGATCGGCCTCGAAGACCGTGCAGATGCCCGCATGGCTCATGCGCGAAGAGACGCGCGCCTCCAGCTGCAAGCGCTCGAAACCGCGCGAGGACAGACGCCCCACCATGGTCAGAGTCTTGAGCGCGACCTTGCGCCCGATGCGCTCGTCCTCAGCCAGCCAGACCTCGCCCTGCCCTCCGCGGCCCAGTTCCTCCAGCAGCAGGTAAGGCCCAAAGCGCATACCGATGCCCGTATGCACGGACGGTTCGCCAGCGTTTTCCCCGTCCGCATCGGTGCGACCGCGGCGCCCCCAAGTCTCGCTGGTATTGGTCTTGGTGCTGTTGGTGACCGTGCTCTCCGGATCGGGCGTATCGCCGCTGACCAGCAAGTACTGCTCGCGCACGATGCGCTCATGGCCCGGATAGAAACGGCTGTATTCCTCGATGGTCAGGGCACGGCCCTGGGCCCAATCCTCAGCGTAGCGTTGGAGGAAGGCGTTGATTGTAGTCTGACGGTCCATTGGCAAGTGCGGGTGCGAGGCTTAGACCACGATGTCTGTGGCCTCGAATTGAGGACAGGCAATCCCCGATTATCGCCGATTTCTAGGGAGCTACCAATTCGTCGAAGACGCTGTTGGGCAGGGCCGCGCGCAGGCGCTCTAGGGCGCGCCGGTAACGATGGGAGACCGTATTGGGAAGCTCGCCCAAGAGCTCCGCAACCTCGCCGTTGGGCCGCCCTTCGATCCCGCGCAGAATTACAACCGTGCGGTCGGACTCATCCAGCGCTTCGAGCCCGGTTCGAATCGCCAAGGACCGTTCCTGCTTGCAGGCGCGACTGATGGCGCCCGTCATGCTGGCGGAAAGCTCGTCCTCAAAGCGCGGTCCCCCAAGCTCATCCGATCCGCCACGAGCGCTCTCCCGGAAGAAGCGCCTGATACGGTTGTTGGCCACGTTCTGCACCACGCTGGCCATGTAGCGCAGGAGCACCGGCGTGTAGCGTCCTTCCCTGGGAACGATGTCCCCGAGCTTGGGCATGGAAATCAACCAAGCCTCCGCCACCACATCCTCCACATCGATGCGCGCACCCACCACGGGTCCTAGGCGGTAGACCGCCTGAGCCTGCAGCAAGGGCGAGAAGCGCTCGAATACCCAACCCAGACTCTCCGTATCCCCACCCGTCGCACGGCGCACATGCAACGTGGTCAACTCAGGGTCGGATTCACTGTCCGGAGTAGGGAAATCAGTCACACAGCCAAGTGTAGCAGCCTAGACGGGCATGGCAGCTCCCCTAGCCAGGCGACCCATCCAGGGACAGTCGCGCCTCCTTCCATAGCAAATTCCCAGGCTAGCCCGTATTAATGGGGCACCTGCCGGCATTGACTCCTAGCGAACCGCTACCCATTCCATGAACATTTCGCCCCTCGCCCTGGGCCTCGGCCTGTGCGCCCTCGCCCTCCCCGCCTCCGCTCAGAACGATGAGTGCGTGGGTGCTGTGCCCCTCACCAACGGCACGACGATCTACAACACGAATGCGGCAACGAACAGCCAGCCCAATTGGCCCTGCGCTGGCGGCGGCGGCTCGGACATTTGGTTCAGCTACCTGGCCTACGGCGGCCCGGTTGAGATCCAGCTCTGCGGTAGCAACTACGACACCGCCATTCAGGTCTTCAGCGGCACCTGTGGCTCCCTGACTTCGATCACCTGCAACGACGATTCCTGCGGCTTGGATTCGGCGATCAACTTCAACAGTGTCGCCGGTCAGACCTACTACGTGCGCATCGGTGGCTACTCCAGTTCCTCCGGCGACGGCATCATCAACCTGACCGACGCGGGTCCTCAAGACATCGGCAGCAACTACTGCATGGCCGTCCCGAACAGCACGGGCCAAGCGGGCGAGATGTCCGCCTTCGGTACGCAGAACGCCATCGACAACGACGTGACCCTGAACGCGACGATGCTGCCCGCCAACCAGTTCGGCTACTTCATCGCCAGCATGACCCCGGACTTCATTCCGAACCCGGGCGGCAGCATGGGCAACCTGTGCGTCTCCGGCTCCATCGGTCGCTTGGTCAACCAAATCGGCGCCACCACCGGCGGCGAGTTCAGCATCAGCCTGGACCTGACCAGCATCCCTCAGCCGCCTATGGGCACGCACTCGGTCGCGGCCGGCGAGACCTGGCACTTCCAGTTCTGGCACCGGGACGCAGGTGGTACCAACAACTTCACCGACGGACTCGCGATCCTCTTCAACTGAGCGTGCTGCGTTCCCTGGCCGATCGGGTTCCCTGGCCGATCGGGTTCCCTGGCCGATGAGTTTCCAACGGATACTCGGTCTAGCCGCTGGGCTTGGAGCCTGTCTCCTGCTCGGTTGCCGGACCACGGCCAGTGGAACGCCGCCAAACGTCCTCTTCATCGCTATCGATGATCTGAGGCCGGAATTGGGCTGTTATGGGGTGGAGCACGCCCGCTCGCCCAACCTCGACCGCTTCGCGAGCACGGCCCTGGTCTTCACGAGGCACTACGCGAACTCGCCCTCCTGCGGGCCTTCACGCTACGCGCTGCTCACCGGCCGCAGCCCGCGAACCTCCGGCGTCACGCGCAACAACCAGGCCCTCTACCAGGGGCAGGCTAAACTTTCCCTGGACCCGGGCGCCGGCGTGCAATCCCTGCCGGAACTCTTCCGCGCGAACGGCTACCACACGAGCCTGATCGGGAAGATTTCTCACACGCCGGACGGCAAGGTCTTCGCCTACGACGGCAGCGGCGATGGACATGCGGAGCTACCGGGCGCATGGGATGAGTACGCCACCCCCACCGGCGAATGGGACCGGGGCTGGGGCGCCTTCTTCGCCTACGCCGGCGGCCGGCACCGGGAGGATGGCCAGGGCTACGCGCCGCTGATGGAGTTCACCGCCGAACGGGACACGGACCTGCCAGACGGCCAGATGGCGCAGCGCGCCGTGCAGCAGTTGCGCAACATGGCCGAGAGCGATCAGCCCTTCTTCCTAGGCCTCGGATTCTTCAAGCCGCACCTGCCTTTCGTGGCCACGCGCGCGGACTGGGCGGCGATGCAGTCCGTAGAGCTGCCTGCCCCGCCTGCGCCCGAACGAACCGAGAGCGCCTACCAGCATGGCAGCGGCGAGTTCTTCCGCTACCAAAACGAGTTCGAGCAGGCCCGCAAGCCAAGCCCCGCCGAGCAAGTGGATGTGCGCCGTGCCTACGCGGCTTGCGTGCGCTTCGTGGATCGCCAAGTAGGCCTAGTGCTCGACGAGTTGGAGCGCTTGGGCCTGGCCGAGAACACCATCGTGGTTGTCTGGGGCGACCACGGTTGGCACCTGGGCGACTCCGCCATGTGGGGCAAGCACACGCCCCATGAGCGCGCCCTACGCAGCGCCTTGATCGTGCGCGCCCCGGGCGCCCTCGCTGGGGCGAGCACCCCCGCCCTGACCGAGGCCATCGACCTACTACCCACTTTGGCGGAGCTCGCTGGCCTGCCCGAGCGGCGCATGCGCTGGCCCATGGACGGCATCAGCCAAGCCCCCGTGCTGCGCGGCCAGGTGCCGTCCGTGCGCGAACTGGCTGTATCCCATTGGGGCAAGGTGCGCTCCGTGCGCTCGACCGAGTTCCGCGCCATCGCCAGCGTGGATGGCTCTGGGGCGAGCTCCAAGCTGGAGTTGTACGCCGAAGCCGCCGGCGAGGACCCCACCCGGAACCTTGCCG
>JBLIOL010000317.1:0-6153 GCA_047639615.1 Planctomycetota bacterium
AGGTGCTCCTCGCAGACGTCGGGCGTCCACAGCAGCATGTTCATGCCTACTTTCATCGGACAGCGTCGGGCTCGACGCCCGTCTCCACCCATCCGCCAGACTTGGACGAAGCCAAGATCGCGTCGCACACGCGCTGGGTCTGCAGCGCGCTACGGAAATCGGGTTGCGTGTTGGTTCCCTTATCGGCAGCTTTCAGGAAGTCCGCCAGAGCGTGAATGAAGGTGTGCTCGTAGCCGATGGTGCAGCCGGGAACCCACCAGTGGTCCATGTAGGGATGCTCGGGATTGGTCACGTGCACCTTGCGCCAACCGGTCAGGTGGTCGTCCACCTTGCTGCCGCTGCGCTTGTCCGTGTACTCGAAGAAGTCCAAGTACTGCGGGTCTTCCAGGTCGAAGCGCACGGAGCCATCAGCACCGTTGAGCTCAAAAGTGTTGTAGTTCTTGCGACCACGTGCGTAGCGCGTGGACTCAAAGACGCCCATGGCACCGCTAGCGAAACGGACCAAGACGGAACAGGCGTCGTCGATGCCGACCTTCTGCAGCTTGCCGGTCTCCTGGTGCATGCGCTCCTTCACGAAGGTCTCCGTATCTGCCACGACCTTGGTGATCGGCCCCGCGAGCCACATGGCGGTGTCGATGGAATGCGCCAAGAGATCGCCCGTAACACCCGATCCAGCCACATCCACATCCAGGCGCCAGAGTCCGGCGCCGCCCTGGGGAACATCAGCAGCGATGGTCCAGTCCTGCAAATAGGTGGCGCGGTAGTGGAATTGCTTACCGATGCGGCCCTCGTCCACCACCTGCTTCGAGAGCGCGATGGCCGGCACGCGGCGGTAGTTGTACCAGACCATATTGGGCACACCGGCGGCCTCAACAGCCGCAGCCATCTCCTCAGCCTCTTCCACGTTCATGGCCAGGGGCTTTTCGCACACCACCATCTTGCCCGCCGCCGCAGCAGCTAGCGCGATGTCCTTGTGGATGTGGTTAGGCGCGCCGATGTCGATGATGTCCACATCATCGCGCTGCACCAACTCGCGCCAATCGCTGACCACATTCTTGTAGCCCCAGGTCTTGGCGAAGCTCGCGGCCTTGTCCTTGTCCCGGGCACACAGGACGCTCAATTCAGGCCGCAGTTCTAGCTCCGGAAAGAAGTGGGCTACCTGCTTGTACGCATTCGAATGGGCCTTGCCCATGAATCCGTAGCCGATCATTCCAACGCGTAGGGGTCGAGTCATGAATGGTTCCTAATCAACCGAAGCGGGTAGCTAGGTCGTCGATGACCTTCTTGCAGTGCGCGGTCGCATCCCAGGCATCCGGCCAGAAGCACAGGTCGATAGTCCACCAGTCGTGATCCAACTTCTCCTTGCCAAGGCGCTCGACGATCGGATCGAAGTCCACGACGCCTTCGCCAAAGGGCAGGTGCATGGAGGTCTCGTCGTCGCCGTTCTCGTCCTTGTGGCAGCTGTTGTCGGAGTCGATCAGGTGGATGTGATTGATGCGTCCGGAGAGGCGCTCGATGAGCTCGATCTGACCACCGGCCAGGATCTCCTTGCCTCCCTCGTGCCGTGCTCCGACAACCGCACACATATGCCCGTGGCTGGTGTCGTAGAGCACCCCGAAATTGCTCTGGGGCAAGGCGGCCAGTACCCGATCGATCTGCGATGGCGTGTTGAAGCAGAAGCCCGGCTCGAACTCCCAAGTCACATAGAGCCCATGCTCATCGGCGATCCTGATGCACTCGCTCCAGGTCTTCACCAAGCGCTCGAAGACCTGCTCCTCGCTCGTCTCGCGCAGAATGGTCGGCGGCTGCACGGTGTCCACGCGCACGCCCTTAATGCCCAGGTCCACGGCAAACTTGCAGTTGGCGGTGAAGTTGGCGATGTAGGAGCTGGAGTCGTCCGTGTTGAGCAGCTGCTCGCCCCACAGGTTGGCCGCGAGCCCACTGAAGCCCAAGCCGTATTCCTGCATGCTCGCCACCAACGCCTTGCGGCTGTCGGCGCTGGGATGATCCTCCGGATTGGGGTGCGGCGGGAAGGCGCCTAGCTCGACACCATCGAAGCCCAAGTCTGCCAGGGTCTTGCAGACGGTCTCGAAGGCGACCGGGTTGTCAGCATAGGGGCCGATGGTATAGGCCCAGGATCCGATGGATATGCGCTTCATAGTGGCACTCGCGAGCAGGGGGGGGACGAACGGTGGAGGGCCGAGTAAGAGCCCTCCCTGTGATTGGGTTAGTAGGTGGCGCGGCCGCCGGAGATGTCGAAGCAGGCACCGGTGGTGAAGCTGCTCTCGTCGCTGGCCAGGTAGTGCACCAGGGCCGCGACCTCATCGGTGGTGCCCGTGCGCCCCACCGGGATCTTGGAGACCATGTAGTCGATGGTCTCCTGGGTCACTTGATCGAGCATGGGCGTCTGGATCACCGCCGGAGCCACCGAGCTCACACGGATGCCCGTTTCCGCGACCTCTTTGGCCAGGGACTTGGTCATGCCGATCACGCCAGCCTTGGATGCTGAGTAGGGCCCTAGCTTGGGGTTGCCCTCCTTGCCAGCGATCGAGGCGATGTTGATGATTCTGCCGTAGTCCTGCTCGCGCATAGGACCGAGCACGTGCTTGTTGCACAGCCACACACCCGTCAGATTGACGTCCAGCACGCGGCGCCATTCCTCGGCGCTGGTTTCCCAAGCGAAGGCATTGCGGCCGACGATGCCCGCCGCGCAGACCAGCACATGCAGCCCGCCCAGCTCCTGCACCACCCGCGCGGTCATAGCCTCCACCTGTGCCTCGTCGGTCACATCCGTGGGGCAACCGATCGCGCGTAGGCCTAGGCCCTCAAGCCGCGCCACCTCCGCCGCGCAGGCCTCGGCGTCGATATCGACGATAGCCAGGGCCGCCCCCGCTCGACCGAGTCGCTCGGCGCAGGCCTGGCCAATGCCACGTACGCCACCGGTCACAACGGCCACGCGGCCCTCGAGTGAAAAGAACACGTCCTTCGAGCTAGATGTCATCGCACACAGCCTAGCCCAAGAACCGAAAAAACGCGCACCTCAGGCCTGCGATCCGCCATTGGCAGGGACAACTCGCCCAGTGCGTTGCTGAATGCGCTTTGCCCACCCAAGGGGTATCCCTTCCAGGGCCCCGTCACGATCTCCCCTACCGAGTCCACGCCTAGGACCGGAGCCTTTGTGCGACGCGCCGTAGCTGCGATCCAAGCATGCAAGCTCTTACCGTGCTCGGGCCAGTCCTGCTTGGGCGCGGCCCAACCGTAGGGCACGAGCACCAGGTCGGGCGCAGCACTAGCAAGCTCCGCAACGCTCTCTTCCTGGAAGGTATCGGCGCAGATGAGCAGTCCGATACGCCCATAGCGCGTCTCCACAACCGAGTTCACCGCGCTCTCGCCAGGCACGTAGGGCGGGCTCATCAACTCGCTCAAGATATTGAGCTTGCGATGCTTCAAGAGCAGCGTCCCATCACGGTCGATCAGCACCACCGCGTTGTGCAAGTGCTCGCCAGCCCGCTCGGCCAGACCGACCACCAACATGATCCGATGCTTGCGCGCCAAGCGCCCCAAGTACTCGGTCGTCGCCCCTGGGATCGGATCAGCCGCTGCATGGGCCGCAGGATTCACCCAGCCGAACAGACAAGCCTCCGGAAAGACCGCAATCTGCGCGCCCTGCTCCCGAGCCATCGCAAGCGCGTGATCGATCCGCACAAGAGCTCCCTCGCGATCCCCATCCACCAAGATCTGGCAAGCAGCGACCCGCAGGGTTCCGGGCTCCTGCGGCAACACTTTCAAGGGGTTCGCGCAGGCGCAAAGGCACAGCAGCAGGAAGAGTAGAGCTAGGGGCATAGTGGAGTGGTCCTGTAGGCGAAGGCATACGCCAAGCCTGCTTTCTTGGTCAGAGTCAGAATACTCCAAGAGACCACACGCAGCGAGCCACCCCGCGCATCCCCCACTCTCTCTCCTCCCCATGCTCCTGCACCTCTCGACCCTGCTCGTAACGCTCTGCTCCGTATCCTCCCTCCCCGGCTTGGTCCAGCAGGATGACCCCAGCAAAGCAGCCTCCGCCATGGTCGGAGATTGGGAAGGCGCCTTTGAGGAAACAGCTGGTGCGTCCCAGGGCATCGTCTGGCGCTTCACGCTCTCGGCCTCCGGAAAGCTCAGCGGCATGATGGGACCGGTGCAAGCCGGGCCCGTACTTCCCATGGCCGACCTGGTTGTCAGCGCCACAGATCTAAGTTTCAGTCTGCGCGGGCAGGGCCTCTTCGCGGGCGAGATCAGCCCCGAAGGAATCGTCGGCCTCTGGTCGGAGATGGACTCATCTGAGACGGCCGAGTTGAACATGACCAAGGTCGCTTTCCAGGAGCAGACCCCGCGCGACTTCCGCGGCAGCGACCGCACCTGGCTCAGCACCGCCGAGAACCGCTCATCCTGTGTAGCTACCGGCGATCTGGACGGAGACGGCGACCTGGACATCGTCATCGGCAACGGCCGCCACTGGCCCCAGGCCAACCGCATCTTCTTCAGCAATGGCCGCGGCCGCTTCACGCGCTCGGCCCCCCTGGGCATCAGCTCCGACACCACCTACATGGTGACCACCGTCGACATCGACGGAGACGGGGACCTCGACATTCTCGTGGGCAATGAGTCGCTCGAGAATGTGATCTACCTGAACGACGGGAAGGGCGCCTTTTCGCACGGCTCCACCTTCGGAAATACAACCAGCGGCGTGCGCGATCTGGTGGTCATGGACCTCAACGCAGACGGCAAGCCGGACGTGATCGAATTCACCCGTGGCGATGCCAACACCCTCTACCTGAATGACGGCAAGGGCAACCTCAGTAAGAGCGGCACCATCGGTGCGAATCGCGACTCCATCGGCGCCGCTGTAGCCGGCGACCTCAACGGCGACGGCCTGGTGGACCTGGTTCTCGTGGATCGCGACCGCGGCCAGAACACGATCTACATGGGCGCCGAGCAGGGCTTCGAAGAGCCCTTCCAATTCGGCCGCGACGGCGACGAGACCCACGACGTGGCCATCGCCGACATGGACGGCGACGGCTGGATGGACATCATCAGCGCCAGCATCGGCCAGCCCAACCAGGTCCACTTCGGCGACGAGACCCAGACCTTCAGCGAGATGGTCGAATTCGGCGACGACTCCCGTAGCTACGCCATCGCCGTGGGCGACCTGGACAAGGACGGCCACATGGACGTCGTCATCGGCAACCAATCCAGCAAGAACACCGCCTACTTCAACAATGGCGACGGCCGCTCCTTCAAGCGCCTCGTCTACGGCCCGAAGGCCTTCACCTACGACATAGCCCTAGGCGACTTCAACGGCGACGGGTTCCTGGACGTGGTCGCCGCCAACAGCGATGGCCACAACCAGTACTTCATGAACGCGGCGTCACGACGCTAGGCCTAATCCGGTCTGCCGAGGAAGGCCCAGTCTCCGAGCATGTAGTGGTAGGTGCAATCCAACGCCTCGTAGTTTTGGCTCGGAAGGTAGAGCAGGATATCGCCATCCAAGAAACTGCGCGCCACCGGAGCCTCGAGGGACCAAGCACTCCCCTCCACCGTCGGCCCCTGGACCAGCTTAATCGCTGGGATCCGCCCGGGCATGCGTTCGAGATACTCAGGCATCAACACGCGTAGGGATGTGGGGGGATGGCCCTTCTCATCCTCATAGCGGTGAGCAGCCCTCACAATCGGCTCCATGCGGACGATTGCTTCTTCGAAGGCCGTGTGCTTGATGCGACCGGCGTACGGAGCCCCGTGCCATAGGCCGGCTAAGGTCCCGAAGGAAAGCAGCGCGGGGACTATGGCCCCACGACGAAAGGGCTTGATCAGCGTACCCAGCGCACTGACAAACAAGCAGGGGAGCAAGAGCACGAAGAGCAGCCACGGGAGTGTCGGCCCATGATCCCAAGACCCAGCTCCTTCGAGCAGGAGCATCTCCTCCCCAACCGCCACCACCAGCCCAATTCCAAACCCACCCACGAGCGCCGTGATACAGCATCCCGGTCCTCGCTTGCTGTCGGGCTCCTCGTCCACGGGCTCGTCCATAGCCGCGAGTGTAGCAGGTGCCCAGCGAGCAACATTCCGCCGCAACACCTACTCACTCTAGGGCATGGACCTTAGCTCAGACGGGATAGA
>JBLIOL010000318.1:0-6148 GCA_047639615.1 Planctomycetota bacterium
GGATTTACCGCCCCAGGCTGTCTTGATGATCAAGATGGGCTGCTGAAGCGCCTCCTGCATATAGATCCCAAAGGTGAACTCTGGGCCGATCTTCCCAGCACCCATCGCGGGGTCTGTTCTGGCGCCATAGCCAGCCGTCAAGAGCCCATGACCTTCGCCGTTTGACTTGTCTCGTCCCTGAGTCAAGTACGAGATCCAGGTGTCCTTCACCACCCGAGGCGTACCTCGCTTGTCTTGCATGCGCTCGAGCATCGGCGACGTCTCGGAATCGTCGCCGATGTAGTCGAAGGTCTCGACTTTGGCGTGACCCTGCATGTTCGACTGGCCCGCCAAGACGAAGACCTTGAGCGGGCGCCTCTTGGATTGGCCGAGCGACGGCGGCGAAAGGGCCGCCATCAAGCACACAGTCAGGAGTGTGACACTCAGCGGTCGGCTAACGGAAAGGACTCGCATGCTCGATTTCATGGACTTGAAGTGCTGGGTCGACTGCTGGCGCGAGATGCCGTCGCAGGTGCGAAAAAAGCATCTCAGAATTTGGCGATTCCGGCTGCCCTACTACCTGGGAGCGTGTCGCACTGCGAGTGTAGCCGGTCAGGCGCGGTCGCGTTTCGAGTTGACGGGTAATCGGCCGGCCCGGCAACTTGTACAGGCAATCCCCAGGGAGCCCACCCACCCGGAATCCCCACAGGCTTTCCAGCGCAGCTCGCCAACGCAACACCACGCGTATCGATAGCGCCCTAGAGGAGCGCGCCTACGGCGCCGCGATCAGTCCCGGACAATTCTGCACTGAGGCAGGGCTTCCTCGAGAGCCCTAACCCTCGTGCTGGATAGACCGGGACAATTCGCTAGCACCAGATACTCGAGGGACGTCATCTGCTCCACGGTATCCAAGCACTTGTCCGTTAGACCAAGACAACCGTTCAAGGTCAGCTCGCGCAGGTTGGACAGACCAGCCAATTGCAAGAGACCCGCGTCGGTGAGCTTGGTGCAGTTGTCCAAGTAGAGATCCCTGAGCCCGGGCTTCCTGCCGACATGCCGCAATGCCTCGTCCGAGAGCGCAGCGCAATCCGCAAGATTCAGGGTTTGCAACTGGTCCAGGGAGCTCAATACAGCCAGGCCGGAACCGACCAGGTGAGGGGTGCTCCAGAGGCTCAGCTCCCGCAAAGCAGCCATGTCCCGCAGATTGGCCAAGCCCTTGTCCGAGAAGTTGTCGTTGTCGCCGAGGTTGAGATAAGTCAACCCTGTGTTGCCACGCAAGTTGACCAGACCCTCGTCCGTCAAGGCCCCAATGCATCCCAGGTTCAGATACTCCAAGTCAGGCAAACCCTGCAACGCCTCCAGACTCCGGTCGGTAAGTGCCATGCAGTAGAAAAGGTTGAGAGTCCTCAGCCGGCGCTTGCCCAACAGATTGATGATCGCGTCGTCCTCCAGCTGAAAGGACTCCATCATGTCCAGGTGCTGCAGAGAGGCCGGGATTTCAATCAACTTGCCCTTGAGCGGCCAGTTGAAGCCCATCTCAAGCCTGTCGAGCCTCGTCAGCTTCTCGAAGAGCGGATTGTAGCCAGCGCTAGTCAGGGTGAAGTGACCGAACAGGCCCAGGAACTCCAGGGATTCCAAACCCTCTAGGTGCTGCAGGCCCGCGTCCGTGAGAGTGCGATTCTTGTTCCAGACGCGACTACCGTTCACCTTCAAGTAAGTCAGCTCCGTCAAGCTGGCTAGCGGAGCCAGATGCTCATCGGTCAGGCCGCCGCCCTTGTTGGAAATGTCCAGGTACTTCAGACCGGGCAGACGGTCTAGCCCCACGCTGGTGAAGTCACCGATGTCGCACACCTCGAGGTGCGTCAACTCAGGCGAACCCTCCAGCCAGCCGTAGACCTCGGGCAGGTTGGCACGGGTCGAACTGATGTTGAGCCGCTCCAAATGTGGCAGCTGCGCGATCCATTCAAAGGACGCGGCCGTCAGGCGCCGACAATTGGATACATCCAGCGAGCGCAGCTGGGTGAGCGCCACCACCGCGGAGAGCCCCTCGTCTGTCAGACGCGAGCAGTCCGGCACAGCTAGTTCCCGCAGAGCTGTGGCGCTGCAAGCCCGCCGGAATTGATCATCCGTGAGGTCGTGACCGCTAGCCACCAACAGCTCCGCCGCTGCAGCCACGTCAAGTGGCTGGGCAGCGCTCGGCTCTTGCGAGTAGGCCTGCTTGGCGAAGAGCCCGGCGGCCAGAAGCAGGCCGAGGCAGTGAGCCCGCATGCGATGAGCCCTCATACCAGGAGCTCGGCGAGCGGGCCCTGCTGCTCCGCAGCCCGCCCCAAGCCCAAGTCCGGCTGCCCGAAGAGGTCTTGGGGAATGCCCGCCAAGTGGCACAGAGTCGTGAACCAGTTGCAGATCGTATGCCTGTGATTCGATTGGCCATATCGAGGATAGGCCAGGTAGCGACCAGCCGAGTTGAGCTGCCCCCCCATGTTGCCAAGCACGAACATGGGCCAGTCGAACCCAAAGGAGTGGTGCTTGGCGGCGTTGTCGCTCGTGTAGACGATCAGTGTATTGTCGAGCATGCTGCCGTCGCCTTCGGGAACCTGGCTGAGCTTGGTTGCCATCCTGGCGATCAGTTCGATGTGAAAGGTGCGAATGGCGTTGCGGCAGTCTTGCGAGGAGAGCTTGGCGTAGCCCGCCCCATGTCCGATCGCATGCACGTTGTTGCCAACACCAATTCCCGTGTAGACGGAGTCGAGGCCGTCCGCGTGCACCGTCACCACATTGCTGAGCCCGGTGACCAAGGATGCGGTGGCCATGTCAAAGTGCGCTTCCAAGTGATGGGTCTTGAAGCGCGAGGTGTACTTGTCATCGAGTTCAGGAGCGTTGGCCTTCAAGACCTTCTGCATGGACACCAGCTTGAGGCGCCGGTCCCGCAAGGACTCGAAGCCATCTAGGTAGTGCCCCAACTTCTCCTTCTCCTGCGCAGGCAACTCACGCTGCAGCTTCTTGATATCCGCGGCCATCGCATCGAGCACATTCCCTGTTCGGGTGTACTTCCGCTGGAGATCTCCGCCTTCGAGGATGCTGCCGAAGAGGTTCTCGAAAGCACTCACCGGATCCTGCTGGAAGGGCAACTGCTGTCCCTTGCCCTTGGCGGAGATAGAGGGAAAGGTAATCCCCTGACTGCCCTCCCCCATCTTGAAGCCAATGTGATTGAAGACGGAGGGAAGCTTCTCCGAGAGATGCCCATCGATCGTGGCGAACGCCGGGGGTGCGTGCGCCGGAGCCTTGTAGCCGCCCAATGCCCCGTAAAAGGCGCTATGCCCCGAGAGGTTCATTCGGCCACTCAGTCCCTGGATGATGGTGAGCTTGTCCTTGAAGGTCTCGAGCGACTTCATGCTGGCCGAGAGTGTCCGACCGGCGAGAGCCTCATCCACTAGCGAGTCCCCTCCGTGTTGCAAGCCCTCGGGATTGAGGTAGTCGCCCTGCAGGCCACTGCTCTTCACCACGAAGACAAACCTCTTCGGCAGCGCGTGCGCCTCGGCGGCAGCCAGGTGCTTCAAGAAAGGCGAGAGCGCTACGGCCCCGGCCCCAAGGGAGATACGTCCTAGTGCTTCTCTACGGGTAATCATGAGGTTTGCGTCCTACTTCCTATACAAGAACGAGTCCGAGGTGAGCAGACTCACCAGGAGCTCATTGAAACTACCACCGCTCGACACGTAGGCCTGGTCCATCGCGATGAGCGTCTTCGAGTCACTCAACAATTCGTTACGTCCCATCCAAAAGCGGAAGACGTGGCGCACAAAGCTCTGGCGCACCAACTCGGAGCGACCTAACCGCTCCATCATCTCGCGCACGTTTTTCACCTCGCCGTCCAGCGATGCATCGCCCGTGTGGCTGATGGCGCCTAGTGAATTGACGGGCTTCTCCTTCTCCAACGCGCGCCAACGTCCCACGTGGTTGTAGGCCTCGAAGGGCATCCCGAGCGGATTCATCTTCTTGTGGCAGCGCCAACACTCTTGCTCCTGCACCACGCTGAAGCGTTCGCGCAGGGTTCTGGATTCATCATCTGGAATCTGAGCATCGACGTTGATCGGTACATCCAAGACGGAACCGGCCAAGAGTTTCTCGCGGATCCACTTCCCGCGCCTGACCGGGTCATTGTCGAAGTTGCCGCTGTGAGCCACGAGCCAGCTGGGTTGGGTGAGGATGCCGCAGCGCTGATCCTTCGGAGCCAGGAACACCATCCCGTTCTTGCGGATCAGGGGGTCCTCGCTGCCATTCTTGTCATAGGCCAGCTCAAAGGGGTCCAGGTTGTAGCTCTGCAGTAGATGAGTTTGCTGATAACCCTCCTTCCCGCGAGCGCGCTGGACCTTGTCCTCGGGATTACGCCCGTCCCAATAGGTCACCACAACCTTGTTGGTGGTCAGCAGCTCATAGAGCACGTCCTTGTCCTCCGACAGGATGTGCCGAATGAGGCTATCGGTGTCGTACTCGAGCTTGGACGCGCTCCCCTTCAGGAACTGCTTGAATCCCTCGCGCTCTTGGAACTTGTCGACGTCCTTGAAGACGTCCGGTGCCTTGTAGTAGCCGAAAAACTCGCGGAAGAACTGCAGGATGCGAGGATTGGGCGTACTCAAGTAGGTGCGATTGTGATTGACCAACCAACCACTCTGCTTGACGGCGAGCATCCTGCGAACGACGCGTTCGACGTCTTCCTTGGTCTTGAGCTCACCCGCCCGCATGTCCGCCACCAAGGCGGTGTGCCCTGCCGCCCAGGCCGGCCTGGAAGTTGTCATGGTGCGCTTGACCGGCGCCTCGCTGTCCTTGCTGTAGACATCCACCGTCTCGATTTCGTCTACACCGAAGGCCGGGCTGTTGTTCAGGGCATGATGGATCGCGTACACGAGTTCCTGCGGGGATAGGAAGCGCCGACCATGCTCATCGGCCTGCCCCAGACCCAGCTCCATGCGGTAGACGAACTCTGGGGAGAGAGTCACATAGATCAACACCGACTGCAGGGCCATCTCGTGGCCGAGCCCGGCGTTTTTCTGGAACACATTGCTCCAGTAGCTCTCGTATTCCTCCTCCCGTGGCGATCGGCGCAGAAACAGCGCGAAGGTTACGTCCAAGGCAGCCTCAAAGTCCTCACGCAACACCGGCCCCTCGGTGTTCATGATGGTCTGAAAGGCGACCGGCACGCGTCCGCGGTACTCATTGGCCGAGGTGGTCACTCCCCCGACGAACATGGCTTCATTGTTTCCGGTGCGACTGCCCTTGTTCTTGACCTGGGTGACGATGCGTACCTTCTGACCCACGGTCAGGATCTGAGCCATGGTCTCAGCATTGACCAGCAGAGCTTCCAGGGAAGACTGGTCCGCCAGGATCGAGGCATAGTCGGTGAAGCCCGAAGCATGGTGCACGAACTCAAAGAACGGGTTGGCGTACTTGGCATCCGAAAAATAGCGATCGGCCAGCAGCTTGCCCTTGTGTGGGCCGCGCTCGATCACATGCCTGCCGGTACCACCGATCTTGACGCTGTACCAGGGAGCCTTGCCGTAGGCGTTCGCCCAGATCGCGTCGTAGATGATCGGCCGCTGGCGCCACAGGCGAGCTGGCGTGTAGGGGGCCTCTTGGACCCGTCCATCGAACAGACTCTGGTGATCCACGAGGTTGCCGAACTGAGGGAACAGCTTCCTCTGTTCTGCGCCGGAGCTGCGCTCAGTCCTCTTCAGCTCGGCTTCAATCAGCTCGAGGAACGCGGACTTCTCCTCCGCGCTAGGCTGATGCTTGCCATCGCTAGGCGGCATCTCCGCAAACTCCACTAGAGCGAACACGTCATCCCACAATCTGACCGTTTCGTCCTCGGCCATGTCGTAGCGCAGATTCTTAAGATCGAAGCCACCCTTCGGCGCCCACCCACTATGGCACTCGACGCAATACTTGCGCGTGAAGAGAGCGGCCTGCTCGGCGAAGTCGTCCTGGCCCAATGCGAGCGAGTTCACAATCGGCGCGGCGCTGATCGCCCCCGAACTGCCAAGCGACGAAACGACGAGTGTGGCGATCACAAGCACCGAGAGAATTCCCCGAGCGCGCAGGAGTCTTCGTTCCTTCATGGAGTCAATGTTGCCGACGGGCACTGGATCGAGATGGCTCCAACCCGGCTAGGCTGAGC
>JBLIOL010000319.1:0-6121 GCA_047639615.1 Planctomycetota bacterium
ACCAAGCTGCAGCGAGCAAGGGCAAAGCGGCCAGCGCCGCCGTGCGCCGCAAGAAGCTGCGTAGCTCGCCCGCGCGGCCGGCGCGCAGACCTTGATAGAGCACGTCTAGGGCAAAGCCCGCACCGGTGAGCAGTGCGTAGTTGAACTTGGTGAAGAAGAGTAGCGCGATCCACGTGCCGGCCAGCAGTTCCCCACGTAGCCCGCCCTCCCCACGCCGCAGCCACGCGTGCAGGGTGAAGATCAATACAACCGTGCTGGGTATCTCGAGGAAGAGCGTGCCAGAGAAGGCGACGGCCAAGGGCGAGGTGATTGCGAAGGCGAGTGCAATCCACGGCGCGAGTGCTTCCCCACGACTCCCGCGTGCCACTTGGCGCGTCAACAGGAACACGCCGAAGAGCCCGATCGCCCAAAGCACGCGTGCACCACCGCGGGCGGCGAGCTCGCTGATACCGGTCAAGCTCCACACGGCAGCCGTCCAGAGTGGGCCGATGAAGGGGTATTGCTCGCAGTCGTGAATGGCCCCGAAGAAGCTACTGAAGTCGCCCTCGCCCAATGCCAAACGCATGCGGGCCGCCGGCCATGCATTGTGCATGGCTTCGTCCCAGCCCATGCTGGACTGCATACTCACACTGCCCGCGCCGAACACAGCAAGGGCCAGGCACAGGGCCAGGGCTGCCCAGATTGCGGGCCGCGGCCGAGTCATGCGAAGGCCACCAGAGACGCGGAGTGGGCGCGGGTTCCGGGGCCGGTGGCAGCTGCGAAGACGCGCGCCACGTTGCCGCCCATGAGCAAGCGCAGGTCGTCGATTCCGAAGCCGCGCTCCACGAGTGCATCCATCAGGTTGGGGTAGGCGGCCGCGTCCTCCAGCCCCTCGGGCGTGCGCTGAATACCGTCGAAGTCGGAGCCGAGCCCCACGTGCTCGATGCCGCAGACTTCCACCGCGTGCAACAAGTGATCGATGAAGCGCTGCATAGGCAGGGGCTTGAGTTCCTGCTGTAGATAGCGTGATTGGGCCAGGAAGAGGGCCGTTTCGTTCTCCCCTTGCAGAGCACGGTAGGAGGGCAGCTTGCGCGCCGCGCGCTCGGCGGCCTGGGCAGCCGCATCTAAGAAGGGCGTGCAAAACACCATGCAGGCCACGCCGCCGGCTTGGGCCAGGGCACGCAGTTGACCGTCGGAGAGGTTGCGCGGATGAGCGTTCTGAGCACTACAGCCAGAGTGACTGGCCAGTACCGGCACGCGGCTCACCTCAAGCGCATCGTAGAAGGAGCGCTCACCGGCGTGGGCTAAGTCCACCACCATGCCAAGCTCGTTCATGTGCTCGACAACCTCACGACCAAAGGGCGAGAGACCGGCCGGCACGCCGGCACCGGCGCCCTCCTGACAGGAACGAATCCACGGCAGGTGGTTGTTCCAGACCAGGGTCATCACGCGCACGCCATGATCGAAGAAGTGCTCGAGCTTGCCGAGGTCCTCCTCGATGGAGTGACCGCCTTCGATACCGGGGATGCCCGCGATCAGACCTTGCTCGCGCGCGGCCCGCAGGTGCTGGCCATTGCCGCACCAGGCCAACTGATCAGAGTGACGTTCGAGAAGCTTGTGGAACTCGCCCAGTAGCGCATCCGTGCGCCGTGCGGCACCGCCCAGTTCAGCGGCCATGAAGGCTGGGTCAACCCAGCAGACGAAGACCTGCGCCCCCACTCCACCGCGACGCCCGCGCACCAGATCCAGGTGCCCAGTGGTCACGGTTCCGAGGTCATGCCCAAGATCCAAAGCGCGCTGCAGGCTATCCGCATGGGCATCGAAAACCGCGCCCTCGTGAACGAGGGCGCGGGATATGGATTGGTGCGAGGTCATAGCTATGGGGAGACGGGTGAGGCCCGCTCCGTGAGGCTACAGGATCGACCAGAAAATCTAGGCGGCTTTCGGCTTCTTGCGCAGGGAGCGCGCACTTCCGGCACCGAACCGGCACATGGCGTCAGCGATCTTGCCCAAGGGCATGATCTGATCGACACCACCGGCTGCTACGGCTTCCTTAGGCATGCCATAGACCACGCAGCTGGCTTCGTCCTGGGCCACATTGAAGGAGCCCGCCTCATGCATATTGTTCATGGCATTGGCGCCGTCATTGCCCATGCCGGTGAGCATGACGCCCATGGCGTTGGAACCAACGGTGCGTGCCACGGACTCCATCATGACCTCGACCGAGGGTCGCTGCTGGCAGACCCGCGGGCCTTGCTTGATGCGAACGTGATAGACCGCACCACTACGAGCCACGTGCAAGTGGTTGTTGCCTGGAGCGATCAAAGCCAAGCCAGGACGTAGCACGTCCTTGTCCTTGGCCTCACGAACCTCGATTTCGCAGATGGTATTGAGGCGCTCTGCGAAGCTGTTCGTGAAGTGCTCGGGCATGTGCTGCGCGATCACAATCCCAGGAATCGTGCGCGGCAGAACGCTGAGCACGTGCTCGATGGCTTTGGTTCCTCCGGTGGAGGAACCGATGGCGATCACCTTGTTGGTGGTCTCGAGCATCGCTCCCGTAGAGATCGGAGCCGAGGCCGGTGTGTGAACACGTCGAGTGAGCGTAGTACGAGCTGCCGTACGAACCACATTGGCCAACTCGGTGGTCAGATCGCCCACGGAGTAGGCAGCACCAGGCTTGCAGAGCACTGCCACGGCGCCGGCATCCAGACAGGCGAGTGCGGTCTTGGTTCCACGCGGGGTCAGCGAGCTAACGATGATGGTGGGAATAGGTTTGAACTTCATGACGCGCTTCAGGAAGGTCAATCCGTCCATGCGCGGCATCTCGATGTCGAGCACCAGCACCTGGGGGTCAAACTTGGCGATCATGTCGCGCCCCACGAAGGGGTCCGGCGCAGCACCCACGACTTCAATGTCGGGGTGTACTTCAAGTCCTTTCTTGAAGCTCGCTCTAACGACCGCAGAATCGTCGATGATCAGTACCTTAATAGGCGGCATAGATCCTAGCCCTTGGCTGTGCGATAGATAAGTACGTGAAGGCTATCGCCCATGGTGTCGAGCAAACACTCGACCACTCTCGCATCCGTAGAAGCATCGGGAAGGTCCACGATCAGCTTCGGGATTCCCACGTCAAAGAGGCTCGTTTCGGCGCCGAGGACGCGGCCGACTTCGCCGGCCAGGATGTTCGTCAGCTCAGAGAGAGCCATGGAACCATCCTCGTTCGGGTCCACCTCATCGATATCGATTCCTAGAAGTGCAGAGGCCAATTCGATGGTGAAGCCCTCAGATGCTGAAAGAAACAGCTCCGAGTCTTCGAGGTCGTTGTTGTAGGTGATCGCGGTGCGAAACTGGACGTCATGCTCATCGTTCGTGTCCACCGGATCCATCACCATGAAAGCCATGCTCTCCAGTGCCATGCCGGCGATCTCTGCGACCTTATCAGGTGTTAGATCATTCACGGCATTTCCTCCATAACCGACACGACCAGCTCGCGCAGGCGCTCGGGCTTGAAGGGCTTGCGCAGACGGGCGCGGACTCCCAACTCCCTGATTCGCTTGAGCCGATCCGCATTGCATTCGGTACTGACCAGGATGACCGGTAGGTCCTCCAATTCATCAGTCTCACGTAGGATGCGTAGAAAGGTCTCACCGTCCATAACGGGCATGTTGAGGTCCAAGAAGATCATGTCCACGGGGTTAGCGGTGACGTAGTCCAGTGCAAGCTGACCATTCTCGGCCTCGTGCAACTTGGCTCCCTCAATACCCGCTAGGCCCAGGGCCTTACGGATGAAACGGCGAATGATCAGTGAGTCGTCAACGATCAAGATGTCCATATCCACCTGCGTCATTTCAATTCACTGCCGGAGAGGTGAGGGATGGGGCCCAGCTCCTTTATATGGCCCGTAAGCTCAGCGAGGTAGATGTGCATCTCTGCCATTCCAATTCCGACGCGATCCCTCGCGCCGAGGTCGAGTGTGTAAGAGAGTCCATCCACTCCGACGCCCAGGCCAAGCATGGCGCACAGGGCATCAGCGCAGTGAACGATGTCGGCCACGATATTCGTCTCTTCACCCTCTGAAGGAGTGTGATGGAGCCGGATAGCCGTAGCCAAGTCCGCTGAGAGTCCCCAGCCCAAGGCCAGTTGCTCTCCCACTTCCGCATGATCGAGACCGAAGGTCTCGTGTTCGAGTTTGATCACGTCCGTAGAGCGTTCGCGATTGGCGAGCATCGATTCGATCTCGCCGTCCGTAAACAGGAAGTCCATGGCAACCTTGCCGCAGTCCCGCAACAGGCCACCCGTGAAGCACACCGAAGGTGACGCGAGTCCCGTGTTCTGGGCAATGCTAGCGGCCACGAGGGCACCAGCTCTTGCTCCATACCACATGCCGCCAGGCGGCAAGCCGTAGGCGCGACCAGCATCGTCGAGCGGTCCCTTAGTGTTCTGCGCAGCGGCTACAGCAAGCAGGCCTTGGTTGCCCAAGCGGGTAACGGCGTCCTTGAGTGACTCTACGTGTACCATTCCGGCGAAGGCAGCCGAGTTGGCGCGTTTGATCGCGCTACCCACCAAGGCCGTATCCAGAGACACAATGCTCTCGATCTCGCTGGCGCTAACATCATCTCGCCCGAGAGCAATCGATAGTTCGGCCAGGACGCCCGGGTGTGAGGGCAGGCTCTCAAGCTTCTTGAGGCGGTCGATTAGGGCTTCCATAACAAACGCTCCTGGTTGCGGGAGTTGACAGTCACGATTCCGGTTTCCATGTTCAGGCGCAGAGCGCGGGCGTCGGAGCCCCCGGTGTCTTCTGCCGCCAATTTGATCCCGTTCTTCCAGAAGATCTTGCGCAGGATCATTCGGTTGCGGGTGCCGATGCGCATGCCTGCGCCCCCGTCGATCATCTCTGCCGCGCCAGCGGCAGCGACGATCAGATTGTCCTTCGTAGCGCCCAACTTGTAGGCCTGCTTGAAGAGCTCAGGAATTCCCGTTGATGCGTACATCTCAGCGGGATGATCTGCCGAGCGCGTGGTCTTCATGGGGCGATCCAGCATGAAGTGCAGGAGCCCCCCCACCTTGGCCACCGGGTCATAGATCGTGACACCAATGCACGAGCCGAGGGCGTGGGTGACAATTGTCTGCCCACTGTCCTTGACCAGTGTCATGTCTGCGATCCCGACACTTCGTTCGGCACCACTTTGTACTCTTCCGCCACCTAGCATTATCAGCTCGCTTCCCGTCTTTGCGAAGTGGTCATGGGTACCTTGCGGTACACCCCGGGTCTGATGATGTGGAGCCCATTCAGTTGCCCCACGAGACTCTCTGAACTACCGATGAACAGCAATCCGTCCTCACACAGGAGACTCCGCAATCGGTTGCACAATTTGTCCCGAGTTGGTGTGTCGAAGTAGATCATCACGTTGCGGCAGAAGATCGCGTCGAAGGGTCCTTGCATCGGCCAAGGACCCACCAGGTTGACTTGTCCAAGGGTGACCAAGTCGCGCACGTGGCGCTTGACGGTCACGGCTTCAGGCGTAACGTCGAAGTGCTTCTCTAGGCAATCCGCCGGGATGTCATGCAGCACCTTGCGCGAGTACGTCGCCTTGCGTGCCTCCTCAAGGGCAGACTCAGACAGGTCGGTAGCCAGGATGCGCACATCCCAGCCGCCGATGTGCGGCAAGTGATCGTGGATCACCGTACCCAAGGTGTAGGCCTCGGAGCCATTGGAGCAAGCCGCTGACCAGAAGCGCAACTTGCGTCCGTTGCCACGCTCGCCATTGATTGCGGGGATCAGGATTTCCTTCTCGATGCAATCGAAGTGGTCCTTCTCCCGGAAGAAGCCGGTGAAGTTAGTCGAGAGCACGTCGAACAACTTCAGCATGCCGTCCTCCGTCTTCACGGAGGCTTCGAGCAAATCTTCGATGTTCTCTTGCTGGCTGTTTGCCAACAGTTTCGAGATACGATTATCCACCAATGTGCGCTTGCGATCCGGAATATCCAGACCCCAGTGCACATAGGCAAGCGAAACTACCTGCTTGAACTGGGCGTCGTTCAGCATGGGGTATCTAGATCTGTCGAGGGAGACAGCGAGCATTTGCTCGACCTAGAAGCTCTGCAAGGTGTCCAAGACACGGTGGATGTCGAGCAAGGAGAT
>JBLIOL010000320.1:0-6105 GCA_047639615.1 Planctomycetota bacterium
GCCGGCCAGACACCCCTTAATATAGAGAGCAGCACTGTACCGCACAGAGCACGGAGCACAGAGCACAGAGCACGGAGCACAGAGCATGGAGCACAGAGCACGGAGCAGGAGCACAGAGCACAGAGCACGGAGCACGGAGCACGGAGCATGGAGCACGGAGCACAGAGGACAGAGAAGCACAGAGCACAGAGCACGGAGCACGGAGGAGCACGGAGCACAGAGGACAGAGGAGCGCGGGTGGGGGGGGGGCCCCCCCCCCCGGCCCCCCCCCCCCCGACGCTCGTGGTGCACACTACCTCTCTCTCAAGGCAGTGTGCAGACCCAGGCTTCCGTCGTGGGGAAGGGGGTTCCGCGACGGCCATGGCCGACGATGGTCTTGCCATCGGCAGAGACGGCGGTGGCGATGCCTGAATCCCACGAGGACACGTCTACGCCTGCTTGTGTCATCAGCTCGAAGATGTTGCGGGCGCCATGCACGTCATCCCAGATCACCGGCACCCAGCTGGGTCCGTGTTGGGACCAGCCGACAGTGAATTGTCCATCGGGGCTGATGTCGTTGGCTTCGCTGCGGTAGCCGCTGCCAGCCAAGTCCGGCAATTGGTGGACGCCTTGGGCGTCCCAGAGGCACGCGCGGTGGTCCACCGAGAAGCCGGCCGAGAAGGAGATCGTGCCGAAGCCCACGATTTTGTCGCCATTGGCGGAGGCGGCGCTCGCACGGCTGAAGTGATAGCCACCAGGTAGGTCGCCGAGTGAGACAAAGCCATCGGCCATGTCCCAACGGAAGGCGGTCTGGCCCTCCTGCCAATCACGTAGGGCTTCACCCACCACGACATTACCGTCGCGCGAGACTCCACGGGCCGTACTGACCACGCCCGCGGGATAGCGCCCGATGGTGTGGCCGGCCAGTTGCCCGTCATCCAGCCAGACGGTGGCTTCTTTGTTGGTGATCATGGCAATGTACCCACCCAAGCGGGTGTAGCCCACGGAGACGCTACCGTCGCCATTGGTGGCACTAGTGTTGGCGTAGCCGCCGTCACCGGCCGGCGTCAGCGGCGTGAAACCGAAGCCTGACTGCCAGGTGTAGCCCGTTCCGCCGAATACGTCGAAGGTCGTGTCGCCAGCGAGCACGAGACCATCGCCGGAGACGTCGGTCGCACGGCTGCTGGGCACACCCTGGTTCAGAGGCGGGTTGGCGATGGCGATCATGCCCGTGGCTACGGTCCAGGTGAAGCTCAGGTTCTCGGCGGCGTGGTTCGGGCCGCGGCTGTGGCCGACGACTAAGGAACCGTCGTCTGAGATGCCAGTGCATTCGCTCCAGGGGTTCACCGTGTCCATGAAGCCGAGGGGCGTGAAGCTCGCGGTTTGTGCGTAGCCGCTGGCGGCTAGCAACAGGGGGGAGAGCAGCAGGGAGGTCAGTATTTGTTGATTGCGTTGTTGCATGATTGGGCTCCTAGAGGGTGGCGACCCAAGCGCGCCGCGAGTTATCGAAGTTGCCGTAGCCGACAATGGTCTTGCCGTCGGCGGAGATGCCGGTGGCCTGCATGAAGGTGTTGCCGGCTGTATCGCGCCAAGCCGAGACGTCCACACCTGCCGCCTCGAGTACAAGAATCAGATCGCGGGTGCCGTTTAGAGCATCCCAGATGACGGGCGCACGGTTGGCGGAAGCGGGTTTCTCGCCCCAGCCAACGATTACGGATCCATCCGGAGTCATAGCCGTGGCCTCGGCCAAGAAGTAGCCCGTGGGGAAGCCTAGATCGACCATGCCGCCCGTGCGTGTCCAGCGGAAGATACGGTGAAGGTAGGGGTTGAAGACCGTAGTGCCCCAACCGGCGACGGTGTTGCCGTCGTCGGAAACAGCCACAGCACGGCTGCGGTCGTAGCCACCGGGCAGATCGCCGATCTCGATCGGTCCTACGCCGTTCACCCAAGCCACGGCCAAGTGCTCACCAATGTTTGAGTCGGTCCAAGATTCGCCCACGATGACGGAGCCATCGGGCGTCACGTCGAAGGCCTTGCTGGAGAGGCCGTTGTTCAGGAATCCGAGCGGGGTGGGTTGGCCGTTGTTCCAGACCACGGCCTCGGTCATGTGGACGGGCCGTCCCCATACGCTCGCGTCGTAGTTGCCATAGCCGACCACGACGCTTCCGTCGGAGCTGAGCGCGAGCGCTTCGCCGCCGCGGAATCCCGGTGGACGCTCCAACATCTGCGTGCCCGTGCCCACGGTCCACTTGAAGGCTTGCGGCTCGTTTGCGAGGGTCGCCGAACCGACCACGATGGCGCCACTAGGCGTTAGGGCGCGCACGTGGCCCCAGAGGTTCTTGGTCTGGAATCCACGTACTTCGCGGGCCACAGGGCCATTGGGCCAGAGGGCTCCCGCGCGGCCGTCGGCCGAGCGCATGGTGCGTGTATAGCCGCCGACGATCTGACCATCGTCAGAGATCGAGGTGGCGCCGCAGAGCTCCTCGTCGGAGCTTGATACGGGGTCGAGAACTGTCAGGCTCGCCTGCCAGGCATGGGCCGAGGGCGCTGCCAGGAGGGCGAGTAGGGTGCTTGCAGCCGCTAGGGCAGTGCGTTGGAGGGTCTTCATCAAGTTTCCAGTAGTTTGGGTTCATGGGGGCCGCGGAAACCCGGCTCGGAAGCGGACACACAACCTTGAGATTCCCTGTACTTTCGATCCCAAGTTGAGCGCCTGCCCTCGCACACACCATGGATGACCGCCCCGATGACCTCATTTCTGAGGTCTACACCCAGCTCAGACGGCTGGCGGCTCACCGCATGGCCTCGGAGGCGCCCGGTCACACCCTGCAGCCGACGGCTTTGGTGCATGAGGTCTACCTGCAGCTGTCTAAGGATCGCTCCATGCCCATGCGCGAGGGCGGCCGGCTCTTCGCGGCTGCCTCGCAGGCCATGCGGCGCATCCTGGTGGACCACGCGCGCAACAAGAAGTCCCTGCGGCGCGGCGGCGGCGAGCAGCGCGTGCCCTTGGACATCGAAATCCTGGGCGACCCCATCGACGCCGATCAGATTTTGGATCTCGATGAGGCGCTCAAGGACTTCACGCTGCTCGATCCGCGCGCGGCGCAAATTGTCGAGTTGCGTTACTTCGGCGGCCTGACCGAGGACGAGGTGGCCGCCGCATTGGAAATCACGGCGCGTACGGTGCGCCGGGATTGGGTCAGCGCGCGTCTGTGGCTCTTCAAGCGCATTGCAGAGAAGGAGGGCGGCGAACATGGCGAGTGAATCCGAAGCCGAACGTTGGGGGCGCATGAAGAGCGTGCTGGGAGATGTGCTGCTCTTGGATGAGCCGCAGCGTTCCGGGCGCTTGCTAGAGTTAGCCGCAGAGCATCCGGACCTGCGCGAGGACTTGGAGGGCATGCTCGGCGCAGAGCAGCAGGCCCAGGGCTTCTTGGCCGGTTCAGCCCATGGGGTTAGCGTGGAGCCCGTACCCATGCCCACCACGGGCACGCGCATCGGGAGTTACAAGCTCAAGAGCATCCTCGGCATTGGCGGATCTTCGATGGTCTACCAGGCGCAGCAGGATGAACCGCGCCGCGACGTGGCGCTCAAGGTGCTCTTGGATGGCACGCCCTCACCGGGCGCCTTGCAGCGTTTTGCCTTAGAAGCAGAATTGCTAGCTGGCTTGCAGCACCCGGCCATCGCCCAGGTCTATGAGGCAGGTACCAGCGATCAAGGTCGCCCTTGGATCGCCATGGAGTTGGTGCCGGGTGCGGTCACTCTGACGGACTACGCCAAGCGGCACGGCTTGGACCGCGCCGCCCGCGTGGCCTTGCTCGGTTCCGTATGCGCCGCCATCTCCCACGGACACCGCAGCGGCGTTATCCATCGCGACATCAAGCCAGCCAACGTGCTCGTGGACGAGCATGGACGCGCGCGCGTGATCGACTTTGGCGTGGCGAAGCTGCAAGGCCTGCGCGCGGGCGCATCGCCGACCTTGCCGGGCAGCTTCCTCGGCACCTTGGCCTACATGAGTCCGGAGCAGGCGCGCGGCCAGGAGCGCAGGATCGATACGCGCAGCGATGTGTACTCCCTGGGAGTGCTGGCCTACGAGTTGCTCTGCGGCGAGCTGCCCTACGACCTGGTCGACATGTCACTGGGCCAGGCGCTCGACTACCTGCGTCACCCTACTCCGCGGCGCCCGCGCGAGTGCGGCGTTACTGGGGATATGGAAGCGGTGTTGCTGCACGCTTTGGAGGTGGATCCGGACCGGCGCTATGCCAGCGCGGAGGATTTGGCTGAGGACCTGGCGCACAGCTTGGCTGGGGAGCCGGTACGCGCTCGCCCGCCGAGCCTGCCCTACTTCGTGCGTTGTTTCGTTGGCCGTCATCGGCTGCAGGTCATGGGCGCGGCGCTGCTGATGCTGGCCTTGGTCGGCGGTGGGATCGGATTCAGCATGCAGACCGCGCGCGTGGAAGCGCGTGAGCGAGCGCGCGCCGAACAGGTGAAGGACTTCCTGCTCTCCGTGCTCGAACTCGCGGGGCCCAAGGCCCTGGCCGACGGGGACTGGCCGCTTAGTACCCTGTTGGAAGACGCCGGCCGGCGTATCGACCAGGAGCTCTCCGATAACTCGGGGGCTGCGTTCGAAGTGCACGCCACTATCGGCAAGGCCTGGCGCGACCTCGGCCGCTACGACCGCGCGGAGGGACACTTTCTGCGTGCGCTGGAGTTGGCGGCAGACACCTGGGGAGCGGGCTCCATGGACGTCGGCAACGCCACCAATGCACTGGCGGACGTGCTACTCGAGGCGGGCAAGTACAGCGAGGCGCGGCAGCGTTTGGTACAGGGCTTGGAGCTCTTCGCCGCCCTTGAGAACTCGCGTATTTCTCGAGCGATCAACACGCGCAAGTTGGCGGAGGCTTACCTGGGTGAAGGCTTACTAGAGGACGCTGAGCAGGCTGCCCGTAAGGCGCTCGGTGAGTATTTGCAGCTCTTCGGGGGCGAGGGCGAGCCCTCCGCCCGTGGGCGCCAAACCCTGGGGCGCGTGCTGCTCGCCAAGGGTGCGGGCCAGGCCGGCCTCGAGGAGTTGGCGTATGCCTTGGCTAGCGATGAGAACCGGCACGGCGCGGAGTCTTTAGCTACCGCCCGCATGCGCTTGGAGTACAGCGCCGGCTTGCGTGCCGTCGGCGACCTGACCCAGGCGGCCCTTGAGAAAGAGCGCGCCATGGCGGTGCTAGCCACTGCGCTGCCTGCGAATCATCCCCTGCTGCAGGGTCGTTGATGCAAAGGGTAGGATGTCGATTAACAGGTGAGCTTCTAGGAGCGTGTCGCACATAGCCAACTTCGCGAGCCACGCGCCCTTTTCCGCGATGCTGCGTTGCACCAAACCCCGAGTAGCTACGGTTACGAGGGTCTTGGCGCGCCTTGCCTCGCGAAAAATGGCACATGCCTCGCAAGCTCGGCTATGCGCGACACGCTCCTAGGTGCCGCGACCAAGCTCTGATCGAAAGCTCCCCATGAGACTAGCCATGACCTTACGAGTGCTCCGGACCGGCCTAAGCATGGCCTTGTTGATGGGCGCCTCAGCCGCGGGTTCCGCGGCGCAGGAGCGACCGAACATCATCTACATCATGGCGGACGACCTCGGCTACGGGGATCTGTCGTGCTTCGGACAGAGCAAGTTCGAGACGCCACACTTGGACCGTATGGCGGCGGAAGGCGTGCGCTTCACCGACTACTACGCTGGCTCGACCGTCTGTGCGCCGACGCGTTGTGTGCTCATGACTGGCATGCACACCGGCCATGCCTACGTGCGTGGCAACCGGGAAGCCAAGCCAGAGGGCCAGGCTCCCATGCCGGAGGACATCGTCACGCTTCCGCGGCTGCTGGGGGAGGCGGGCTACGTCACCGGTATGTTCGGCAAGTGGGGCCTCGGCGCGCCCGGCTCATCGAGCGACCCCATGCAGCACTTCGATGTGTTCTATGGCTACAACTGCCAGCGCGAGGCACATAGCTTCTATCCAGGCCACCTGTGGAGCAACGACAAGAAGGTGCTGCTGGATGGCGAGACCTACTCGGCTGACCTGATCGCAGAGCAAGCGTTGCAGTTCATCAGGGACAACAAGGACCAGCCCTTCTTCGCCTACCTGC
>JBLIOL010000321.1:0-6092 GCA_047639615.1 Planctomycetota bacterium
TCCGCCAGGCGCGCGGTGCCGAAGGCATGCCCGCGCTCGCGCTGGTGTTGCAAGATCAGGACCGGGGTGCGGTTATCCACCACACGCACCTCAGCGCAAAGGCAGTGGTCCTGCGGGCGATTGCAGGCGTAGCAATTTGCCCGCTCCAGGCTCTCGCCGTCCTGGGTGGGCTCGATGGGCTGCTGGGGCATGAAATGGGAGCGCTCGGCGTGCAAACCGGAGCGCGCGCATGGTACACGCCCCCCCGCTCGATCCGTACGGCCCAAAGGGGTAGCATCCAGCCCATGGCATGCAGCATCACATGGCGGGAGCTACTGCTCGGTTTCGCTCTCCTCGGCCCGGGCCAAGCCTCGCCGCAGATAGAGCCCGAGCCGCCCACCGCCGTTCAGGCCCAGGACGCGACTCCTGCGATGGACGACGAGACCCGGGCGACTCTCGGAGCCTTGCTCAAGACCAGCCTGGCCAAGGAGCTCGAAATCAACGCGCTCTGGACCGAGCTAGAGAGCGACACAGACCCGGTCCGCCGCGAGCAACTCCTCGCCAAAATCAAGGGCCTGAGCGCAGCGCTCGCCCAACTGCTGTTCGACTTTGAAAGCATCGCCACGGGCATCGACGTCGAGGTCTTCCTGGCACCGCCAGCGGACAAGTCGGACCTGATGACCGAACTGGAAAACCTGATCCGCCCTCTTTTGGACGAGCTCAGTGCGGCGACAGAAGGTCCGCGCACGCTCGAGGCCTTGCGCAGCAGCAAGGCGGACCTGATAGAGAGGGAAGACACGGCAAGCAAGGCCGTCGCGGGCATCGACGCACAGATCCTAGCCTTGGGCACCACGGAGGATTCTGATCTGCTCACAGGCCTCAAGCAATCGCGGGAACGATGGCAAAAACGGCTTGCTGAAGTTGAGAGCCAGCTCACAGTGGTCGAGTTCAAGCTCAACCGGCGCGAAGCTGACCGAACCCCCATCGTCGAATCCGTACAGGAAGTGGTGCGCTCCTTCGTGCGCACACGAGGACTCAACCTCGCCTCCGCCATCGCCGCCTTCTGCATAGTCTTCTTCGGCCTGCGCGGCCTCTACCGACTGGTGGAAGGGATTTTCCCCGAGCGCGGTTCAAAACGCGCCATGCACCGGCGGCTGATTGAAGTAGTCGTGCATGTCATGGCCGGCATCGCGGCCCTAGCCTCATGCCTATTGGTCCTGAGCGCAGCCGGGGATTGGGTACTCCTGGGCCTCGTCATCCTCAGCATGCTGGGCATCGCCTGGGCCGGCAAGCTCGCCATCCCGCGCTACCTGGCAGAGATCCGTCTCCTGCTCAACCTGGGCCCCGTGCGAGAATCCGAGCAGGTCACCTACCACGGCCTCCCCTACGAGATCGCACGCCTGGGCATGAGCACGCACCTGCACAATCCAGCCCTGCAGAACGGTCAGATCCGCCTGCCCGTGCGCGACCTGATCGACATGCGCTCAAGGCCCGTGACCGAGGGCGAGCTCTGGTTCCCCTGCCGCCTGAATGACTACGTGCAACTCAGCGATGGCTGCTGGGGCAAGGTCACACGCCTGACCCAGGAGATGGTGCGCATCATCACCAAGGGCGGCAGCGAAGTGACGTACTCCACCGCCGATTTCCTGGCCCTCGCCCCCAAGAACATCTCCAAGGGCTTCCGCGTCTCGGTCACCTTCGGCATCGACTACGCGCACCAGGCCATCGCCACCACCGAAGTGCCGGAGAAGATGCGCCTGGCCCTCACCCTTGGGTTAGCAGCGGTGGTCGACGCCGACGCTATTGAATCCGTGAAGGTGGAGTTCGAGAGCGCTGCCGCGTCCTCCTTGGACTACGCCGTGCTCGCCAATTTCGACGGCTCGGTGGCGAACAACCTCGAGCGACTCACACGCGCCGTGCAGGCCATCCTCGTGGATGTATGCAACACCGAGAATTGGGGCATCCCCTTCGCCCAAATGGTGCTGCACCGCCCCGACTAGCGAGTTCTGACGATCAGGGTCAGAACTCTGCCCTAGCAGGCCGCTTAAGAAACAGCGGCCCAGCGATTGGTTTCCACGGATCGTCTGGCAAGGCGACAGGTGCCCCCCATAGTGGTGGCTATTTGGGGATTCTGGCAACGCAGCTTGGAGCGTGTCGCGCATAGCCGAGTTTGCGAGGCATGTGCCATTTTTCGCGAGGCAAGGCGCGCCAAGACCCTCGTAACCGTAGCTACTTGGGGGTTGGTGCAACGCAGCATCGCGGAAAAGGGCGCGTGGCTCGCGAAGTTGGCGCGGCTCGCGAAGTTGGCTAAATGCGACACGCTCCTAGAGGTTTCTGAGCACGTGCCTACTCGGCGTCCAAGTCCCAGTCGCCCAGTTCGAGCAGGGCCGCCCTGTCGGTCCAATCGAATTGCAGCGGAGTGATCGTCACATAGCCCTGGTTGTAGGCCTCGCTGTCGCTGCCCGCGGGGGCGCCTCGATCCAAGCCTAGCTTCGCGACCGCACCCGACTGGCCGCTCGGAGTCTTGCGTTCCGTCCAGCCACGCAGCACCAGGTAGGAGCCACCCATGGGGCGCAGGGCCACGCCCTTGCGCTCCTGCTCGGGTACGCCAGGTACGTTGATGCTGTAGACGACCCCGGGCCGCGTCCCGTGAGCCCGCAGCTGGGCCACAAAGTTGGCCGTGAAGCGCGCGCTGAACGCGTAGTCCCGGGTGCGTCCGCCCTGGGATACAGCGACCGCAGGAACGCCTCGATAGACCGCTTCCATGGCGGCCCCAACGGTTCCTGAGTAATGCGAGAGCTCGCCCACGTTGGCTCCTTCATTGATGCCGGAAACCACCAAGTCGAAGGGCTTCTGCTTGCCGAGCTCCAGCAGGCCGTAGGCGACCGCATCGGCCGGGCTGCCGCCCACCGCAAAGGCCAGGCTAGCGCCCTCCACCTCGGTCGCTTTCACGGCCATGGGCTCGGTCCACGCGCGCACGGAATGACTACTGCCCGAGCGGTTCCCATCGGGCGCGCACACGACGACTTCTCCGTGCTCCCCTAATGCGGCCACGAGCTGGGCCAAGGCCTTGGTCTCGATGCCGTCGTCGTTGGTGACCAAGATACGCCAAGGGGGCAACGCGGGATGCGCGTCTTGCCCGACGGTCGGGGGTGACATCAGACCCGCAAGCATTAGCAGGGCGCAGGCAGCTCCGAGGAAGTGGGGGACAGTGTTCGGCATGATCGGATCGGTGGGGGGTGGGGAGCCGCGCAGCGCTCTACTTCGAATCGGCATCGGAGGACTTTGTCGATCGCCAACTAGCGTGTATTCGTTGCAAGCGCTCTAGGTCGTGTGGCCGTTCAGCGGCTAGGTCCTTGGACTCGCCAGGATCAGCCGAGAGATCGTAGAGCGAGAAGGTGTCCTTCTTCGCATAGAGCTTGAGGTCGCCCGCTCGCACAGCGCGCTGGTCCCCGCTCTCCCAGCACAGCTGAGCATGCGGCGAAGGTGCGCTTGCGTCCATCAACAGGGGGCTGATGTTGCGTCCATCCAGCCTGCGTTCGGGCAATGGGATTCCACACAAGTCGGCCAGGGTGGGGAGCCAATCGCAACTCCACGCCACCTGCTCGCGGACTTCGCCCGCCGGCACATGCCCAGGCCAGCGAATGACGGCTGGAACCCGCACACCACCCTCGAGCAGGTCGAACTTCGCGCCGCGCAAGACTCCTGCACTGCCGCCACCCTTGTGGGCGCGCGTCTCCGTCGAGTGTCCGTGGTCGGATTGAAAGACCACGATGGTGTCGTCGGCTAACTGCAGACGGTCGAGGCTCTCGAGTAGCTCGCCCATGCGTGCATCCAAGGTCGAGAGGAAGGCCGCATACAGGTTGCGCGGGTAACTCAATTCCGAGTAATGAGCCAGCCACTCGGGATCCCCCTGATAGGGGTAATGCGGCATGTTGAATGCCATGTAGAGGAAGAACGGGCGTGCGCGGTTCTTCTCCATGAACTGCGTAGCTTCGCGAACCATCAGGTCGCCGAAGAAGAGACCCGGCTCGTGCACTTCGACACCGTCGCGGTACAGGTCGTGCCGGTTTGGACCATTCCAGTAGAAGAAGTGACTGTAGTTGTCGATGCATCCACCCAAGTGGCCATAGGCCTGGTCAAAGCCCTGGGCATTCGGTTGGTGGTCGGCATCCGAACCCAGGTGCCACTTGCCTACGAGGCCCGTGGCGTAGCCCGCAGAGCGGAACATCTCCGCGAGCGTGAACTGCTCGGGGGGCAGCCCATGACCGGGGGCCGGCGAGACATTTCCAGGGACGCCCGCACGGTGTGGATTACGCCCGGTCAAGAGGGCCGCTCGTGACGGGGAGCACACCGGTGCCGCGGCGTAGAATTGCGTGAAGCGCACACCCTCTGCAACCAGGCGTTCCATGGCCGGGAGGGTCAGGTCGCGTGCGCCGTAGCTGGGTAAGTCTGCACTGCCCTGATCGTCCGTCAGAATGACGATGACGTTGGGCCGCCTACTGGATTGCGCGGGGTTGCTCTCCGCTTGCACAGCTTGGGCAGGGAGCGCGAGGAAGGTGATTCCGACCAGGAGTAGGGGCATGCGCATAGGACTCATTAAGCTTGATCTTTGCGAGCTCAGCTTCCATCGACCGCAGTGAGGATAGGAGGTTGAAAGGGCCCGAGCCCTGGACCCTAGCACGGTCGGTTGCTTAGCGTTCAGCGCCAGCGATTACCAAGCCGTCGTTCTCCGTGGCGAAGAGCATCAGGTAGGCCAGATTGATGACGCTCTCGGCACCCATGTAGGGCGCGCCCATATGAGGCGTTGAATAGCGCAGCCCGTAGCCCGGTTCCCAGGCGCAGAGGAAGCGCCAGCGCCACTGGGGCAGGATGCGTTCGAGGGCTTCGGGGCTGGCGACTGCCAAGGAGAGCAGGCCGAGGGCCGCGCCGGGCTCGCCATAGGCGTGGCTGTTGAGCATCCAAGGATGGCGCTCTTCCATGTGCCGCGTGGTATAGCAAACTCATGACGGTCGCCGAGGTGAAACGCAGCTCCAGGTGACGAGCCTGGATACCACCGGCGAGGTTACGGCCGCCATCGTCCTTGAGTGAGCAGCCCCACCCACTTCGTTTCGCCGCCCGGCTAGCGCTCCGGCAGCATGCCGGTGACAAGCTCGGCGAACTGGACCACGAACACCATCGCCGACCATACTGAGCCGCACCAATCGCCGCCGTTTTCTAGGCAGTGACCATACATGCCACGAACACTCTCAGCTCTGTGCGTCGCCTAGTGCACGGCAGCTAGTGTTGCTGCCATGTATGGTCCCCGAGGGGAAAACGGCGGCGATTGGTGCGGCTCAGTATGGCCGGTTGGTCGCACGCCAGTTTCGTTTCGACGGTTGGTTAACGCTCTGGGAGCATGGCGGTGACGAGCTCGGGGAAGCAGATCACGAGCACCAGCGCTATCAGTTGGATTCCGATGAAGGGCACCACCCCGCGGTAGATCGCGGAGGTGGGGATGGACTTCGGGGCGACGCCGCGCAGGTAGAAGAGCGAGAAGCCGAAGGGCGGCGTGAGGAAGGACGTCTGCAGGTTCATGGCGAGCATGACGCCGAACCAGACCATTTCAGGGCCCTCGATGCCGACTGCTTCTGCTGCTGGTACTAGCAGCGGCAGCAGAATGAACGCGATCTCGAAGAAGTCGATGAAGAAGCCCAGGAAGAAGACCGCCAGGTTGGCCGCTACCAGGAGTCCGATTTTGCCGCCGGGTAGGTTCGACAGGAAACCCTCCACGTGCGTCGCGCCGCCGAGGCCGCGGAAGACGAGGATGAAGGCCGTCGAACCGATCAGCAGGAAGATCACCATGGTCGACAGGCGCAGGGTTTCGCGCACGGTGCCGCGCAGTCCGGCCATGTCGAAGCGGCCACCGGCTTTGGCCAGCAGCAGCGCGCCTAGGGAACCGAGCGCACCCGCTTCGGTGGGCGTTGCGATGCCGCCGAAGATACTACCGAGCACCACCAGGATCAGCGCCAAGGGCGGCAGCATGACCTTGAACACTTGCAGGGCCAAAGCGCGTCCGCCAACGGGGCGCTCCTCCACGGGAATCGCCGGCGCCTTGTCGGGGTTGCGCCAGG
>JBLIOL010000322.1:0-6041 GCA_047639615.1 Planctomycetota bacterium
CCCGTGCACACAGGGCGACGAGTGACCGGCCGGCAACTCCGTCTTCCAAAGCACGTGCTTCTTCGGTCCAAAGTCCAAGGGGATCGCACCTTCGCCCGCCACCGACAGCCCACCCGGGCCGCGAAACTGAGGCCAAGAGGCCACGTCATCCTGAGCCGAAACGGGCAGGGCGAGCACCCCGCTAGCTAGAATCGCGATCGTCGATATGCGCATGAGGGCCTCGATAGGCGCTGATTGCGGGATGCACACATGAAATATGTTCGAGAAGGGTGTGTAGGGTGGGGTGTTAACGGCGGCAGTTGGTGCGGCTCGGTATGGTCGTTAACGGCGGCAGTTGGTGCGGCTCGGTATGGTCGCGGTATGGTCGCGGCTCGGTATGGTCGGTCAGGACAAGGATGGTGTGCTTATGATGATTCGCGATTGGACGTTGGTGTTGGTGCTCTTGGCGGTTGGTGCGGCGGGCTTGGCCTTTGGGCAGGCGGTGCAGGAGCCGGTGGAGCAAGAGGTGGCAGCCTTTGCGGGGCCGCCCCATCGAACCGGAGCCTGGGAGTACGAGGTTGTCGGCCTGACCGACATCTACGGCTCGACGCTGGACTACCTAAAGGACGCCGTGAGCTCGGACAACGAGAGCAGCCTCAGCGGCCTGCTCGGCCTCGGCAAGAAGGTCGACGATCAACTCGTCGCCAAGACCCGCGACCTGCTTAACGAGTACGGCGCCAAGGGCTGGGAGCTAGTCGAGTACCGCGGCAACGTGTTCGTCTTCAAGCGCCCCAAGAAATGAGTTCTGGGGCCTTGTGCCTGACCCCATTCGAGTTCTGACGATTGGGTTCAGGCACAAAACCTCATAACTCGATCAGTCGAGGGTGAAGACCTCGTCACTGAATTCGACACCGAGCTCCACGTTCTCGACGGTCAGGATCATGGTTCCCGACGCGGGATTTTCGATCTCCGTGCGCATGGCAGTGCGGATGCCGTAGACGTCTTTGAAGTCGGAATAGGTGATCGTCACGGGCAACTTCATGGGGCCGCTAATCGTCACTTGGTTGACGCGCAGTAGATCACCGTTCTCGGCATCGATTCGGTAGGTGCGGCTGGGCAGGCCAACTTTGGATAGCCGGACAACATGCACAGACCTGCCGTTCACCTCATCCCTGCCAATGACCTCGACCGAGTCGAAGTAGTGGCTCCAGTCACCTTCCACCGCCGCTGGGTGGCTGAGGAAGGCCTCGGCCAACTCGTCGCCCTCAAGCTCGTTTGTGCCGCGCAGGGGCACGTGGGACCAAGCGCGCTTGCCGCTCATGACGGTCGAGATACGACCGAACTTGCCGAAGTCCATGTGGTTGGCGAAGCGCGCATTACCGCGCACGTAGACCGTTAGAGTTCCGCGCGCACCGGCGTTGGCCACGAAGACCTTGCCGGAGTACTTCAAGCTAATGTCGTCCGCGAAGCCGGCGATGCGCGCCTCGGTGCTGCGCAGGGCTAGGACCTCATCCAAGCTAGGGAGCTTCACATCAGCCTCAGCAGCCTTGCGCGTAAAGAGCTTGGCGCCAGCGTTACCGTGGAAGAGGAAGGACTCCACGTTGTCATCGGCGTCGAGCTTGAAGGTCGCGCCCTGGGCGGGGCGGTCACGCAGTACGGCGTGCCCATCCTCGTCGGGCGTGCCGAAGGCCATGTGGTTGCCGCGGTCTTCGAACACCAAATGCCCGCGCGCGAGCAGGACCGTGACCAGCTTGCCGCCTTGGGCACGCACAAAACTGCCCGTGTACTTGTCCAGTGATCCTTTCGGCACCTCGGGAGCGATGCTCACACCCTCTCGCGGAACGCTGAAGCGAAAGCCGTTGGCGTGCAAGCGCAGAACGTCCACCTCGCCGGCGGAATCGCGATCGAAGGAGAGCTTGACCTGCTCAGTCTTGACCGCACCCCAGACCCCGTTCGCATCTGGACTCTTGAGTGCCATGGGTTCTTGACGCGGCAGCTTGAGAGTCAGTTGCTCCCCCTCGATGCCCCCCTCGATGCCCACGTCGAAGGCCGCGTCCCGGAACTTGCCGAAGTTTGCGATGTAGGTGCCGACGTAATCATCGAGAACAACGTCTTCCGTCGCACCAGCTTCCACCCGCGCCATTTCTTCCGGCCACTCGCCCAGCATGGCATCGAAGACGAGCTCCAAGGACGGTCGCTGCAAGGGCGCCGCGCTCAGGTTCATGAGCAACACATAGCCCAGCCCCTCCTCCGGGATCATGCCCACCTGAGCACTGAACCCGTCCACGTTACCTCCGTGCTCGACGACCTTGCGGCCCTCGTACTCGCTGAGCATCCAACCCAGGCCGTAGGACGTGCTCGAGTTCATACTGATCTGCGGCGACCAGCTCTCGAGGATGCTCGCGCGCGACACGAGCCGCTTTCCGTCGATCTCGCCCTCGCCCAATTGCAAGCGCAGCCACTGGGCCATGTCCAAGACCGTGGAGCTCACAGCGCCCGCCGGCGCGATAACATCCAGATTGATCAAGGGTGCCGGCACGAGCCCAACGCTCGATTCATCGAAGCGATAGCCCACGGCCAAACGCTCATTCGCCTGGGCACCCGCATAGGAGAGCGCGCTCGAATCCATACCCAGGGGCTCTAGCAAGCGCGATCGCATGAGCTCCTCCCATGAACTGCCCGCAGCCACGCCCGCTGCCTGCCCAGCCGCCATGTAGGTCACGTTGCAGTAGTGGTAGTCCTGGCGGAACTCGCCCCAGGGCTCGGCACCCGCGGCGGTACGCAAGACCTCCTCCCGCGAAGCCTGCCCGCCGATCACCAGAATCCCCATGCGCGAGAAGCCATGCCGATGGCTGAGCAAGTCGCGCAAGGTGCAAACCGCATCCGGAAGCTCGCTCTGCACCTGCAGATCGAAGTAGGGCAGGTGCTTCGTCACCGGATCGTCGAGGCCCAGCTGACCTTCATCCACCAGCATGCCCGCCAACGCTGCCGTGAAGGCCTTGGTGGTCGAGCCAACCCCGTAGACCGTCTCAGCATCCGCCGCCAACTCGCCCTCCACATCAGCCAGGCCAAACCCGCGCGCCCAGATCACCTCATCGTCCTTAACGATGGCGATCGACATGCCCGGGATATGCACCTTCTCGCGCGCCCACTCCAAGCTCACCGCAAGCTTGTCTAGGCGCTGTTCCAGAGTTGGCTTTACTTGAGCTGCGGCAACGGCGGAGAGAGCCAGACCCGCGCTAAGAGAGAGGAGCAAGCGAGATGTAGACATATCGGTTCTAGGGACTGGGGACAATGGGATCAGCGGACACCTACAGAAGCCGAAGGGAGCCATTCAGCCCCCTTTCGCCAAACTCTGATCTAGATCAAGTCCGCATGCCGATAGTGCTTCGCGAGGAAGAGGTAGTAGAGGGCCTGAGTTGCGCCGGCCAAGGCCAACAGCAAGGCTGCTTGGAGTGGGAAGGCAATTTCGACCATGACGCCGGTCCAGATCACCACCACCAATGTTGCTAGTGCGCCGAATAGCAGGGTGCCGATCATCAGCAACACCACAGACCATTGTTTGGAGTCTGCTCCAGCGGCAGCCTGGTCGATCCTGAATCGAAACCCCTGTGCCAGAGGAATCAAGATGGCAGTGGCGATGATCCCTCGGAAGAAGGAAGGCAGGTAACTGAATCCGTAAGTGCCTGCACCCATTCCAACCAACGCGGCGCTTAGGGCCCCAAAGGTCACAGTAAGGGCCCAGATCATGCGGACGCACTGGCGCAAGCTCAAACGATGGACCAACGCCGTGCGCTGGAGACGCGAGATCGGATAGACCCAACCACTCTGCAGCATGCTCGGTGCTTGAGTGACAAGCCCCCATGCGGCCGCCGCCTGCATCAACGTAGTCGGAACGATGATCGAATTCTCTACTTGCACAGGAGGACCAAACAACACATGAAACGCACTCACATAGCCATCCACCATGGCCTGATCGCTGAAGGCAGGAAAGACGCTCATGAGGGCGACCAGCAGGAATGGCCCATAGCTGGTCACGGCGGTCCGTAGGTAGCTCACCCCACCGCCACTACCATGCTCTGCGGCCCGCACCCAGTTCCGAGCACTATTTCCTACCTGCGCAAGTGTCCAGCGCCGACTACCAGACCGCCGACCTAGCTTGGCCGCCGCCGTGTGGGCCGTTTCATCCGAGTTGAAGGCATTAACGATCAACTGCACATGCGGCGACTGCAACACCTGGCGCCAGGCACTCGTACTGAACCAACTGGCCGCGCAAGCACTCGCACCCAGTGTCGCAACGGTGGCCGCAAGTACTGAGTGCTCGAGCATCAGCCCGAAGAAGGCTTCGGCCCAGCTGACGGCCAACAGCACCGACACCCAGAGCAGTGGTGCTGAGCGCTGCAGCACGGAGCTCAACATGAACACGAAGAGGAAGCAGGAAAAGCCAACCGGAGGGAGCAATTCGCCGCCTAGTTGGTAGTAGCCCCAGGTCCAGAGCGAGGCCAGGACAAGCCCTAAGCCAACAACGCTTGCCCCTAACCTGCGCTGGAGTCCTGGCAAGCTCCAAGAGAACAAGCGGCTACGAACATCGTGAATCGTCTGCCCGGCAATCGTGCCAATCACTAGGGGCAGGGCCAACATGGAGAGGTTTAGCCGCCTGGCGGGCCCGATGTCACGATCCAGAGTCATGATCAACAACAGCACTAGGAACAGCCCAGCCAGCGGCACGATCAATACAAAGGCCGGCCTCTGCAGCAGTCGCAGGAAAGCGTAAGCGCCCATCACTTGGCTTTCCCAACAAGCAGCGGGAAGATGCGCTCCAAGTTGACGGCTTGGGCCGTGATGGAGACCGCGTGGCGGCTGCTGAACTCGTCCACGTCCTGCGCACTCGCAGTGACGATGAGCTGCTGCTGATAACCGTCCCCGCGCTGCGCGAGCACGAAATCCTCGCGGTACTGGCGCGGCAAGCCGCCTTCCTTCGATGTCACCACCCACTCGGAGTAGCGTTCATGCAGGTCGTCCAAGCTCGTATCCTCCACCAAGCGCCCGCCCTCCAGGCAGACCACACGGTCGACGATGCGCTCAATGTCGCGCAAGGCGTGGGAGGAGATCACCGTTGTGTTGCCGTCCTCCCGCAAGAGGTCCATGAGGAACTCGAACATTTGCTCCCGGGCGATGGGATCCATGGCGGCCATAGGCTCGTCGAGCAGCAGCAGCTTCGGGTGGTGGCAGACAGCGAGGATGATCGCTAGCTTCTGCTGGTTGCCTGGAGAGAGCGCCCCGACCCGCGCGAGGGGATCGAGATCCAACTCCTTCAAGAGACGCTCCTCGCGCTCCCGGTCCCAGGTCTTGTAGAAGGACGCCACGTAACGCAGGTGATCCTCCACACGCATCCACACCAAGAAGCGGCTCTCCTGGTGCACGCTACCGATCTGCGAGAGCTCTATCTCCCCAAGCTTCTGCACCGGGCAACCGAGGGTTTCACACTGACCACTAGTCGGTAAGTACAGACCGACTATATGCCGCAGCAAAGTTGTCTTGCCGCAACCGTTGCGACCGATGAGCCCTACCACGGAGCCCTCCGGCACACTCAAACTGACATCCACGAGCGCGCTCTCCCCACTGAAGGACTTGCTCACGCTCTGGAATTCGAAGGCAGGGTTCATGAAGGCTTCTCCTCGTTCTCGCGGCTCTCAGATTCGCCCGCAAGCATCTGGCGCAATAGCTCCAGGGCATCCGGGGCTTCGATCTCTAGTTGGCGGATGACCGTCACGCTGGGCGCCAGGCTCTGGCGCAGTTGCTCGAGCCGGTCTGCGCGCACAGACTCCGCACCACGAGCGCTCACCACCGACGGCCGCCCGGGTCGTCGCTCGATCGCGCCCTCCTTCTCAAGCAGGCTGAAGGCCTTGCTGACCGTCATGGGGTTGACCCCCAACTGGGCTGAGAGTTGGCGAGTGGAAGGCAGCTCATCCCCCGGCCTCAGCATGCCGCTAGCCACATGGAACCTGATCTGATCCATCACCTGCCGGTACAGGGGAATGCCGCTGTGGGGATCTGTGATG
>JBLIOL010000323.1:0-6041 GCA_047639615.1 Planctomycetota bacterium
TGCGCGGCTGGCTGCGCACGCCTTGGCCGTGGCAGAGGTGGCAGGGATCGTCGTAGGCCACTTGGCCCAGGGCTGCCGCGCCGGGGCCGGCGGCTAGGCGTTCTTGGAGGCGCTCGGCGGGGGCGCCTTCCGTTAGGAACTCCGAGAGGTCGCGGACGCGGGCAGAGAAGGCCTCGGCGCGGGCAATCCAACTGGGATCGTCAGCTAGCAGCTTGCCGTACTCGCGCATGTGCGCGCCGCAGCCGGCGCTGTTGACTACCACGGGCAGGGGCATGCCGTCTTGGGATTGCAGGGCGTCGAATGACTTGATGGTTCCGCGGGCTAGCTCGCGCGCGTGGTCGAGTTCGCCGTTGTGCGCGTGCAGGGCGCCGCAACAGGTGTGGCCGGGGTCGCAGGAAACCTCGCAGCCGGAGGCGCTGAGCACGTGGGCGCTGGCGCGGTTCACGCGGCCGAGCCACTCGGGCATGACGCAGCCGGTGAGCATGGCGGCGGCGCCTATGGGCTCGCCTTCGGCGGGTGTGACGGCCGGCAGGAGGCGGCGCTCATGCTTGGGCGGGACGGCGGGCTGGGCAGCGAGGGCCTTGCCGCGCGCGCCGCCGAGGAGCGCGGCGAGCTTGGTGAGTCCAAGGACTTGGGCTGTGCGCAGGCCGAAGCTGGCCGCGCGTAAGGCGGAGCGGTTGGGCAGGATCACTCGGAAGCCGACCCAGCGCGCGAAGCGTGCCAGCGGGCCCGGGGGTAAGGCGCGCGCGAGCTCGTCGCGGGTGTGCTCCATCATCGACCCGAACTCGACGCCGGCGGGGCAGACGCTTTCGCAGTTCCGACAGACCAGGCAATAGTCCATCTCTTCGGCGAAGACGCGATCCGCTTCGAGGCGCGCTTCGGCTACGGCGCGCATCAGGTGGATACGACCGCGGGGCGAGGAGGATTCGCGGCCGCTTTGGGTGTAGGTGGGGCAGCTGCGCAAGCACAGGCCGCAGTGAATACAGTCGAGGCTCTTCGTGTAGTCCACCAGGGTGGATCCCGAGGGGCCGAAGCGTGCGTCGGCGAGGCTCATGCTGGGCGCACCGGGAACGTGGGGCAGGCGAAGCGCTCGCTCGGATCGAAGCGCTTGCGCAGTGCGCTCATCCAAGCTTGGGCGGTCTTGTTGGCGGCCTGCGCAGCGGGCGTCGTAGCGTTGGTTGGTTCGAAGGCCGGCTGCCTATAGCGCACGTTCGCGGCGTCGCGCAGGCGTTGGCGTAGTGCGCGCGCGGCGTCACCAGTGGTGGCCGTGGCAGCGGCGGTGAGTGCTGCGATGCGCTGCTCGGTGGCGTCGAGCAGGGCCTTGCGCCCGGCCAGGAGCAGGTGCAGTACTTGCGCGCCGGATGCGTCGCCGGTCGGTTCGACAACCATGGCTAGGACGGGTAGGCGCGCTTGCCAAAGGGCGAGGACCTGTGCGTCGAGCTGCGCTTCGTCGGCGCAGGTGAAGCTGAAGGCGCGCTCGTCTTCTGGGATAGAGAAGAGGCGCATGGAGGCCTCGAGCAAGACGCAGAGCGTGCCGCGCGATCCAGTGTAGAGCCGGTGCAGGTCGAAGCCGGTGACATTCTTTACGAGGCGCCCGCCGCTGCGTGCGACCTTACCATCCGCGAGCAGGGCGCTGACACCGAGTACGTGATGGCGCACGGGTCCGTAGAGCATGCGGTCGATGCCCGATTGACCGGCGCTGAGCACGCCCCCGAGGGTGGCGCCGGCGGGGTTGGCCACGTCGGGGGTGAGCTGGTGGCCGCCCTGGCTCACGTGCAGGGCAAGGTCTCGCATGCTGGCTCCGCACTGGGCGCTGAGCGTGCCGTCGCCCGCCACGTACTCGAGCACCTGATCCATGCGGCGCGTGGAGAGTACCAGCAAGGGCTCGCCGGCGGAGACTTCGGGGCGGCACCAGCCCAGCTTGCTGCCGAGGCCTGCGGGCACCACGCGCAGATCCGATTCGGCGGCGCGCGCGAGCACCTCTTGGGCCTGCTCAACGTTGGTGGGGCAAGCGATGGGGGCGCCGCCAGCGTGCAGCACTTCGATGCTGGACTGGCTGAGCTGCTCGCTGATGGTGTCGAGCTTCATGCCTTGCCTTCCTCTTCTTCAAGAAAGGCATCAAAGGGCGAGCGCGTGTGCATTTCGCCGCAGCCGTGCACGGGCAATAGCTTGCCGGGATTCATGCGTAGGTCGGGATCGAGGGCTTGACGTGCGCGGTGCATGGCGTCGAGGTCTGAGTCGTTGAAGAGCGTGCACATGTGCTCCATCTTCTCGAGGCCCACGCCGTGCTCGCCTGTGAGCGATCCACCGCGCTCGATGCAGGCCTCCATGATGAGCTTGCCCGCTTCGAGCACGCGCCGCACCTCGTCCAGGTCGCGGCGGTCGTAGGAGATGTTCGGGTGCAGGTTTCCGTCGCCCGCGTGGAAGACGTTGGAGAGCTTGAGATTGCGTTCGCGGCAGATCTCCGTGGCTACGGCAACAACCTCGCGCAAGCGCGTGCGGGGCGCGACCACATCAGCTACAAAGAGGTCCGGCGCGATGCGGCCCATGGCACCGAAGGCGCCCTTGCGGCCAGCCCAAAGTTGCTTGCGCTCCGAGTCGCTGCGCGCGCGGCGCAATTCTAGGTGGCCGTGACGCTCGAGGATCGGAAGCGTATCGTCGAGGATCGCCTGCACCTCGGCGGCGTCGCCTTCGACTTCGAGCAGCAGCACCGCCTCCGCATCCGCGGGATAGCCGGCAGCGAAGATGCTGGCCTCGACCGCTTCGATAGTGAGCCGGTCGAGGATCTCGATGGCGGAGGGTTCCAGACGCGCCGCGATCATCTCGGAGACGCTGTCGCAGGCGGCGTCCAGGTTGGGGAATACAGCGACGAGGGTTTCCACCACGGGCGGCTTCGGGACCAGGTTGATGGTGACCTCGGTGACGATGCCGAACATGCCTTCGCTGCCCACGATCAGGCCCAGCAGGTCGTAGCCCTCGGGATCCGCCGCGGGTGCGGAGAGGTCGAGCACCTCGCCCTGGGGCGTGACGACCACCAGACCGAGCACGTGGCGCGTGGTGGCGCCGTACTTGAAGCAATGCGGGCCACCCGAGTTATTGCCCACGTTGCCGCCGATGGTGCAGGCGGCTTGGCTGGAGGGGTCGGGCGCGTAGAAGAGGTCGTGCTTGGCGGCGGCGCGGGTCAGGTCCACGTTTACGACGCCGGCCTGTACCCGCGCGAAGCGGCGCACGGGGTCGAGCTCGATCACATCGCGCATGCGTGCGGTGCCGAGCACAACGCCGCCCTGCACGGGCGTTGCGCCACCGGAGAGACCGGTGCCAGCGCCGCGCGGAACGATGGGGACCTGGTGCTCGTGCAGGATGCGGCAGCAGGCTGCAGTCTCCTGAGTGGTGCGCGGCAGGATCACCAGCTCCGGCGTCTGGCGCAGCAAGGCCAGGCCATCGGACTCGTAGGCCAAGCGCCCGGTGCCTGATTGCACCAAACCGTCGGCTCCGACGATCTCCTTCAGGGCTGCGAGGTAGTGCACGGCCATGGCCGCAGTCTACTCTCTCGCCGCCGTGGATCCCTGCGCCAGTCGCGCGGCGCCGATCCAGCCCGCGTCCTCGCCTAGGGCGGCGGGGATCAGGCGCGGCGCATCGTTGCCGTAGTTGCGCTCGGCGAGGGTCTCCAGGGCACCGGGCTCGAGCAGGTCGAGGGCCCCGCCGAAGCCGCCGCCGACCAGGAATAAGGAGAGGTCTAGTAGGGTCACGGCGTAGGCCAGGCCGCTGCCCAGGTCGCGTCCGATGGCGTGCATGAGGTCGCGCTCCGGGCCCGCGGCGGCGCGTGCGCGCTCACAAATCTCAGGCAGGCTGCCGGATAGTCCAGCCTCCTGGGCTCGGCGCTTGGCGGAGTTGGCCGAGACCAGGGTCTCGAGGCAGCCGTAGGAGCCGCAGCCGCAGAGCACGCCGCCCAGCTCGCGCGGCTTGACCAGGATGTGGCCGATCTCACCGCCCTTGCTACCAGGGCCGGTGACTACATTGCCCTCGAGCACCACGCCGCCACCGACGCCCGTGCCGAGCGTGATCAGCAGCAGATCCTGCTCGCCGCGGCCGGCGCCGAAGCCCTGTTCACCATAGGCAGCCAGGTTGGCGTCGTTGCCCACGAGGACTTGGCTCGGGTGCATGTCCAAGCGCTTGGCCAAGCCGGCGCCCAGGTCGACGCCTACGAGCTCCGGCAGGTTCGAGCTGCGGTGCAGGATGGAGGTGTTCGAGCGGAAGACGCCGGGCAGGCCCAGACCCACGCGCTCGAAGTCACCCAGCGCGCGCGCCTGCTGCGCCAAGTGATCGAGGAAGCCTTCGGCCCCTTGACCGAGATGCGTTGACTGGGGAACGCCACGTGTGCGCTCCCCGTCGGAGTCTATTAGGCCCGCCTTGACCTGGGTGCCACCCACGTCGAGCCCGAGGAATCGGCCGCTCGCCGTCACTTGTTCGAACGGATGCGGCGGGTGACCCGGCGATAGGCCTTGATGTAGGCCCGACCGCTTTCTTCCCAGGAGAAGTCCTGGGCCAGGCAGCGCGCCACGATGGGGCGCCAGTCCTCAGCCTTCTTGTAGACGTTGCGGATCTCGTCCACCGCTGCGATCAGGCCTTCGGTGCTGTGCGTCTTGAACTGGAAGCCCGTGGCCTTCTTGGGAGTCTGGTCGTAAGGGATGACCGTGTCCTCAAGACCACTACCTGCGTAGGAAAGCGGCACCACTCCGTAGCGCATGCCGATGGCACACAGGGAGTTGGTGGGGTGGTGGTGGCCCGGCATGATCGCGACGTCAGCGCCAGCCAGAATCATGTGGGCAGTGTTCACGTTGTACCCCTCGATCACGCGGCAACGACCGGCGAAGGTCTGCTCGATGGTGTGCATGCGTTCGAACACCTCCGGGCTGCCGGGTCCCATGAGCACGAGCTGCAGGTTGCGCTCGAGCAGGGGCGTGATGGCTTCGGACAGGATGTCGAAGCCGTTGTCCGCGTCGAAGCGACCGACAACGGCCAGGATCGGCAGGCGCGAGGACTTGTCCAGGTTGAGGCTGGTCTGCAGGGCGGCCTTGCACTTGCGCTTGCCGAGCAGCTCCGTGTCGTCGGGTCCGAAGTTCTGGGCCAGGAGCGGATCGACGCGGGGATTCCACTGCTGGTAGTCGATCCCGTTCATGATCCCGACCAGCTCCTTCTTGCGGCGCTTGAAGGACTCCTCCATACCGCCGGCCGCGGCGATATCGTCTACCGCAGCAACTTGCTCGGGCGAGTGCGTACCGACGATGGTCGCGAATTCGGCGCCGGCTTTGAGGTAGTTGACCTTGCCGCCCATCTCGACCCCTTCGATGGCCTGAAACAGGCTATGGGGCACATTGATCTTGGGCAGGATCTCGCGCTCGAAGGAGCCCTGCATGGCCAGGTTGTGCACGCCGAAGAAGGTGCCTGCGCGGTGCGCCGGGTGGCTTGTGTCGCCGAGCACTTCGAGCTTGTGATAGAGCGGGATCAGACCCGAGGTCCAATCCAAGCAGTGCAGCACGTCGGGTTTGAACTTGGCCAGGCTCAGACCGCCGAGCACGGCGCGCGCGAAGACCGCGAAGCGTCGCCAGTTGTCGGCGTAGGGGCCGTTCTCATCACCATAGGGATGGCGCGAACGGAAGAGCTCTGGGTGATCCACCAGGATCACAGAGACGCCTCCGATGCTCCCGCGGTGCAGGTCGACGGCTACGTCACCCTCCACATCGGAGTAGTGGATCGTGCCTAGGTCTTCGAGCTCGCCTAGGCGGTCGACGTCCACGTCACGGGTGAAGGGAAGGAATACCTCTACATCCACGCCCAGCTGAACTAGGGTGCGGGGGAGGTACTCGGCGATTTCTGCCAGGTTGGTTCGACGAACCAGGGACAGAAACTCAGGCGTGGCGAACGCTACCTTCAAGGGTATGAGGAAAGGGCGTCAGGGATGGAGCGGGTGAATTGCCTGGAACCCCTCGTGGACCTCGTGCAGGCCCTGTCAGGCCCCTTAGGACCCGTTCCAGTCGCTC
>JBLIOL010000324.1:0-6026 GCA_047639615.1 Planctomycetota bacterium
CTGCGCATGACCGCGCCCGGAGGCACCCTGCGCCTAGCGCACGTGGAAGACGACAGCACCTTCGAACGCTACATGGAGGCCATCTCCAAGATCCCCAGCATCGACACCGATGATGCCCGCGAGACACTCGCCATTCAGCTCATGAAGGAGCCGCGCGACTACATCCAGAGCGTCAAGCGCGCGCTCACGAAAGCGGGCTCCACGATCACCGTCGAGGGTGCCGTCCAGATGGGCCACCACCTAAGCGAATACCAGCGCCTGATCGACGAGCACACGGTCCAACTCCTGGTCATGCACACCAAGGACGAGGACCAGCAAGCCATGCACGGCCTGGCCTACCCCCTCGCCGTCGAACTGCGCGACATTCCGCTCCTGCTCCTGTAATGCGATCCATGTACGACCTGCCCCTCGCCATGCTCTCCTTGGAAGACGGTGCGCACGCAGCCAGCAGCCACCCGGTCGCGGCCAGCACCACCTACCTCTTCACGGGGCTGCTGATAGCGATGGTTGTCTGCTTGGCGCTCGAGGAGAAAATACACGCCAAGAAGTCCGTCATCGTGGGATTCTTCGCAGCCATTGCCCTGCTCGTGGGCGACGCTTTCCAGCTGCTCCCCCTGGGCAACATTCTGGTCGGCGGACATGAGATCTCCATGCCGGTCTACATTCCGGCCATCGATTGGAATGTCATCGCGATCATTCTGGGCTCAAGCCTGTTCGTAGATGTCACCAGCAAGTCCGGGCTGTTCACCTGGATCGCTATCCGCCTGACCAAGGTCTCGGGCGGCGACCCACGCAAGCTCCTGATCTACTACGGCCTGATGACCGTGGTGTTCTCCGCCGTGCTCAACAACGTCACGGCCATGATCATTGTCGGGTCCTTGACCGGCGTCTCCCTGAAGCGCCTGCAGCGAGGCAACCTGCTGCTCGGCTTCCTGATGGTCGAAGGCCTGCTGACCAATGTCGGCGGCCTGTTAACCCTGATCTCATCGGTCCCCAACATCATCGTGGGTACCGCCGCCAAGATCAGCTTCGCCACCTTCTTCATCAAATCCAGCCCCTACGTGCTCGTGGCCACCATCCTGACCCTGGTCATGGGCATGCGCATCTTCAAGATCGAGAGCTTCAAGAGCGACGAAGAGCGCGAACAAGCGCGCCAGCTAGTGGATGGCTTCGATGAGAACGACGGCATCGAGAGCCGCGGGTTCTTCATCTTCGGCACAGTCATGCTGCTGCTCTTCGTGAGCGTTATCGCCACGGCCTCGATCCTGCCCTACATCCGCGACCTGGGTCTCGGCTACGTGGCGCTCACCTTCGGCTTGATCATGCTCGTGCGCTACAAGGCCGTAGCGGACAAGTTCTACGCAGCCATCGACTGGGATCTACTGGGCTTCTTCGCTGCGCTCTTCGTGGTGATCAATGTGATGGAGCACGCCATGGTGCTCGAGCTCATCGGCCAGGGCCTCTCAGCCATCATCGGCCTGGGCGACCAGCTCGGCACGGGCATGATCCTGGCCGCCGGCGCGGCAGCCTCCTCCGTCACCGACAACATCCCGCTGGCAGCCATGCTCGCCAAGATCCTCGGATCCGACCCGGTCATCGGCGCCGACCCCAATTCCCCCTTCTGGTGGTCCGTGGTATTCGGCGCCAACCTCGGCGGCAACCTAACCCCGATCGGATCGGCCTCGACCCTGGTGGCGGTCACGATCATGCACAAGCAAGGCCTGGCAGTATCCTTCCTAGACTTCGTCAAGTCCGCTTTCCCCTTCGCGATCATGCAGATCCTGCTGGCCATGGCCTACGTAGTATTCGTCATCGGCTAATGGCCAAGACTCTGCTGCTAGACGTGATGAGCACGCTCATCTACGACCCCTTCTACGTGGAGATGCCGGCCTTTTTCGGCATGACCCTAGGGCAGCTGCTGGAGTGCAAGCACCCCGATGCCTGGCAACGCTTCGAGCTCGGGGAGATCGACGAGCAGTCCTTCCTCGATTCCTTTTTCCGCGATGGCCGCAGCTACGATCAGGCCGCCTTCAAGGCCCACGTAACCAGCGCCTATCGCTGGCTCGATGGCATGCGCGAGCTCACGCTCGAGCTCGCCGCACGCGGCACGGCCCTGCACGCACTCTCCAACTATCCCAGCTGGTACCAGCAAATCGAGCAGCGTACGCAGCTCGCCGAGACTGTGCCCTGGTCCTTCGTCTCCTGCCACATGGGCGTGCGCAAGCCAGATTCCGAGGCCTTCCTACTACCCGCGCGCACCCTCGGCCTGAAGCCAGAGGAGTGCTTGTTAGTGGACGACCAAGAACGAAACTGCCGCGCAGCCCAGGCCCTCGGCATGGACGCCATCCGCTTCACGGATGCCGAGTCCTTGCGCCAGGAGTTGCGCGCACGAGACCTACTGGACGCCTGACGCGGCTACTTAGACTTCTTGCCCGTTAGCAAGAGAGACTTGGCCGGGATCGAGAGGATGAAGGCCGTCACCGCCGAAGCCGCTAAGCGCGAGTCCGCACCGTAGCCTGCGTTGTCCCGGTTCGGCTGGTAGTAGTAACTGCCGTCGTTGCACTGAGCCAAGGTGAACCACCAGCGATTGGCTTGCATCAAGTTGCGGTAACTACCGTCGATGCCCGCCGCACCCAGTGCCGTGTAGGCCATGCCCATGAGCGGCGAGCCGTGGGTATCGGGAAAGCTCTCGGGGTGCAGCCCGATGACCTTGGCGTGGCGTTTCGCATTGGCTTGAAATTCCCCACCGCGGTAGGGACTGAGCCTGTTGGCCACGGCGGTCGCACCGGTGCGCCCCATGTCCGCCCAATCGCGAGCGTTGGCGCTCTCGTCCGCGTACCAGACGTAGCCCTCCTGCCCGCTGCCACGCTCCAGGAAATCGTAGGCCGCCTGGTGCCGCTCGCGATCGATCTCGAGGCCGCAATGCTCCATCATGGCCAAGGCCAAGGCGCCTTGACCGGTCAGCATGCAGATCGGCCCGTAGCCCTCGAAGCCCGGGTTGTGCCCCCACCCGCCATGGGCATCCTCATCCGTCTTCGGCATGGCGTGGGGATGCGAGTTGATTACGTTCGGGCTGAGCTGGGCGAGGCTCACGTACTGGGTGCTCATGAGGAAGTCTCGGACCTCCTCCAACTCCTCCAGCACCCAACGTTCCTTGGTTGCCAGGTAGTACTCGCTCATGACGATCGCCGCCGACATGTAGCGCCAGTTGATGAGCGACCCCTCGTCCTCCGCACTGGTGGTTCTGGCATGCCACTTGACGGATTTTTTAACGGCCTTGTGATACTTCGCCTCCCCGCTGGCGAGCAGTGCAAGGGGAGCGAAGGTGTTGTGCACCGGATTCCCCCAGGATCCGTCGTCACGCTGGTGCCCCTCGATGTACTCATGGAGTTCGTCCAGCACGAGCTTGGTCTTCTTCGAGGCGCTAGGGAACTCCTTGCCGAAGGCCCCGTACTCAAAGCCAATGTTCAGCTCGACCGTGCGGCGCTTACCGTCGCGAATCAGCGTCAGCTTCAGACGCCCGCGTCGGGACTTTGTCTGACTCGCTTCCAGAGCCCGAGCAAAATCCAGCAGCGGCCCCTCGGGCCCGAAGACATCCATGCCATAGCCGTTGCGATGCGGAGTCTCCAGCTTGCGGCCATGCACACCGACGATGCGGTCTCCCGGCTCCACCCGCCCATCGCCCGGCGTTCCTTCGAGCACATGTCGCACAAGCAGCTCAGTGGGCGCGTCCTCGGTCAACTCCACCCGCAACCCCGTCAGCCCCAAGTTGTAGTACCAGCCGCCCACGGCCGCGTCAGGCCCGCTACGCGCGCGCTGCTTCCAGGGCTGCCCATTCGGGTGATAGTGCACCTGGGCGAGAGCCGACGGCGCCAGACAGGTCAGCACCACGAGGGCAAGAGCACGACGGATAGAAACGGTACGGTTCATGGGGGTTCTTCGCTTGTTATCGATTCCTACGCAAGCGGCCAGTGCTTCCCGCTGGGAAGCACTGGCCGCGCATGGCTTGTAGCTGAGAGTACCCGATCGTCTCGGGACTTAGGAGCTACTAGGCACCCGCGACGTATCCGTCGAAGGCTGCCTTGTTGGCGATGATGGTGTCCTGCAGAGCTTTGATGCTCTCCTCGGTGTCCTCACCAGCGATAAGAGCCTTCTTGTAGGCCTCATGGGCCGCGGTCACTGGGGCGCAACCGCCGTCCATGATGAAGGAAACAACCAGGCCAGCCTCGTTGATCAAGCGCGTGGACTCCGGAATGGCATCCAGGCTGAGACCGAACTCAAAGATACGATCCAGAGCGTCGAGCTCGCCGCCGGCGGTAATGTTGGTGATCGACCAGCTACGCGCCCACCACGGATCTTCCTTGCCCTCGTCCATGAAGAAGCGCTCCACATAGGAAGCACCACCGTAGAAGAGCCAGCGCGGGATGGCCTTCTCAGCCCAGAACTCGCCCAGGTCGGGCGGTGCGCCGGCGGAGATTGCGTCACCGATGGTCTGAACGCTGGGCGTGATCGCCTCGGCGTAGGCCAGGCCAGCAGCGTGACGCACGGAGTGCAGACCGAAAGCCGAGGTGTTCTGGTCGCTGATATCCCAGTAGGCGACGCCGGTACCAAGGTAGCGCGGGGGTGTCGAGGTCAGGTCGTACCAAGAATCCGCGAAGTAGGCGTGGTGCAAGGAGGAGAAGCCCGAGGCTTCGGCCGGCTGACGGCCAGCATCGCCGTCGCCGGCGGCGAAGACATTGAACTGATCCATGCTCTTGAAGACGACCATATGAGGTGCGTGCTTCGGCTCCAGGCCAAAGATCTTCACCAGGTCGGGGTAGGCGAGATCCGCGTACCAGCGCGCGTACAACAGGGTGTCCATGTTGCAGGTGGTCGAAACCTCGAAGTGCTTACCGCGGGTCTGCCAGCGGTTGTCGATCTCGGCGTGGAAGGTGTTGGCCTCTTCCACACTGACCCACTCCTCACCGACCTGCCAAAGGCCGGCATTCCACTTTTCAAAATCGGCGGGCAGAACCCAGGTGGAATCCTCCATGCGCAGCGTGCGCTTCTCGGCAGTCATGGCCTTGGCGTGCGCGGCCTTCTGGATGTAGAAGGGATCATCCCACTTCCCGTTCTCGTCCTTGGCCCAACCCATCTTCAGGTAGGGCACGTCGGTGATCGGGACCCACTCATCGCCGTAGCGAGCGAGGCCTTTATCAGCCATGCGCTTGGTCTCTTCGCGGCGATAGGCAGCCATGGCCGAGTAGCTCTTGAACCACTGATTGTCATAGCGCTGGTGGCGAAGCCCCTTGTGGGCCTCCTCGTTCTCGGCGTCGAGCTCGAGCACGCGTGCGAAGGCCGCCTTGGACTCCTTACTCTTGCGATCTTTCTTCCAAGCGCGGGCAAGCTCGAGAATCTTCTCGACGTCAGTGCCTGCGGCTTCGATCACCTTAGCGGGATCGACTTCGTCAGCAGGCGTCTCGTCTTGTACGACGATGCTGCTGCTGGGGCTAACGCTTAGGCACGGCGCGGGGGGAACAGGGGCGGCTAGGAGAGTGAAGAGAACGCTGGTGATCATTGGTTTTGTCGCTTGATGAGCGGGATTGTCCGGGTTGCGCTTCCGGGCCCCGCGTATTTCATGCGGGGGGCCAAAAAAGCCTGTCTGGAAGTGGCTCGCTGCCAAGATCAAACAGCATTCCGGCCCCCCGCGTAGTTCGAATTATGTGTTCCTTTCGGACTCAGCCTCAGGAGGCCTTCGATGCCCCCCCACGGGCACCCCTCGCCATGGCTACGAGCGCCTCACGGACCGCCTCCGCATCCAGGCAGGGCTCCGGGAAGGCCATATACAACACCCCAACATCCGTCTTCACATGGAATCCCTCCGGATCCATGGCAAGCAAGCAAGCTTCGGTGATTCCGGGGCCGCCGTGCTGCTGGGCCATTGCCAGAAGTGAATCCGCGTGATCATCGTTCATGTGGCTGACCATGCCTGCCTCGCCATCCGCCCAATCGGGCGCAGGCTGGCTCCATTCGTCGGTCTCAACCCA
>JBLIOL010000325.1:0-6005 GCA_047639615.1 Planctomycetota bacterium
GCCTGCGACAGAGGAGTTTCGTTGCCGGCCCACACTATCCACGCGCCCACCCCCATTCCGGGCGCTGGATCCAGGGACGGCTTCCGAACATCGCTTCTTCGGGTGCCTGTCGAGTTCGCCGTTTGGAGGAGAGCCCACGGTTCGACGCGGTAGTGAGCGATGCTGCGGTTTGAAAGCGTAGTCAGTTCGGAGGAGAGCCCGAGCTGAGTCCCCCCACACTTTCCCGCAAAACCACCCGTAGATCCCCCCGACCGGTCCCCCGGTCGGGGGGATCACTTCATTTCTTGCGTGCAAGAATGGAGACGCTCTCACCCCGCAGGCGCAAGCGCGCCGCGATCGAGAGCGGAAGCTTGCGCAGCTCCTCCAGCCACCGCGCGCCGCCTCGCAGGCGCTCGCTAGCGTTGGGCCGTAGCCGCACCCCGTGCGAGCGCACGCGCAACACCTCAAGCCCCGCCGACTCCATCAAGCGGCCCAAGGTCTCAGGCGTCCACAGGCAGAAGTGCACGCGCGGATCCACCAACCGCCAACCGGTACCCAAACGCTCCGCGCTATAGGCCAAGGCATTGACCGTATCCCCAAAGAACAACCCGCCCGGCGCCAACACCCGAGCCGCCTCACGCAGCACGGCCACGGGATCCACCAAGTGCTCGAGCACGGCGTGGGCATAGACCGCGTCGAAGCTGGCGTCCGCCAAGCCAGCCGCTTCCAGCGTCGCACTGCGCGCATCCAGGCCATGCTTGTCCCGAGCGTAAGCAGCGCATGCATCCACAGGCTCCACGCCCACCGCCTGCCAGCCGGCCTCCCGGGCCGCGTACAGAAAGCCGCCCACATTGCAGCCAATCTCTAGCAACCGGCCCGCGCCGCGTCCGCCCTCGAGCACTTGCAGGCGGCGTGTGTAGCGCCGCTGCCTACGCGGCTCGAAGCTGCGCGCGGCGAAACGCTCCAGATCCCCCACGAAGTCCTCATCGTTCCAAGCCTCGAACAGCGCCGGCTCCACATCCGCCAGCACGAAGCCGCAGTCACAAATGAGGTAGCGCAATTCGCCCTTGGTGAGCCAAATCCGGACCACCTCAGCTTCGCAGAGCGGACAGGGCCGCCCTACACCGGGCTTGCTTAGGGGAAACACATCAGGCGAGCTCATAGCGTTAGCATGCGCCGGCCAGCACTCCGGTCAACACCAAGATTCCATGCTCTCGTCTCTGCTCGTCTTCTGCCTGCTCCTGCTCCCGGGCAGCCCCAGCGCTCCGGCCCCCAGCTCACCGCAGGATCTCCAAGGCCTGGAGTCAGCCCTCGAAGCGCGCCCCGACGACGCCGACCTGCTGGCCGCCGCCGTAGACGCCGCCGAGGCCGAGGGCGCCCAGGACAAGGCCCTCTGGTACGCCCTTCTAGCCCTGGAAGCCTCCGACGGCCAGAGCAAGTCCAAGAGCCGCGACGCGGACCTGACCAAGTACCTGACCGGCCTAGGCCTGGCCAAGAGCCTGCCCTCAGTAGTCCAGGGCGAGCACGCCGAGACGCTCTTCCGCCTGGCCAAAACGGCCGAGAGCAAGAAGCTCTACGCCAACGCCGCCGACTTCCTGGGCAACTGCGCCGGGACCCAATACGCCGAGCGTGCCCAGGAACGTCTGACCAAACTCTTCAGCAAGTCCAAGGCCGTTGACGCCCTCTTGGCCTCGGGCATCGACGTGCCCATGGCCACGCGCAATACCCTCAGCCCGAAGGCCCTGGCGCGACTGGACGCTAAGCACACGGAGTGGGAGAAGGCCGAGGAGTTCAAGGGCAAGTACTACACCGTGACCACCAACATGGGCCACGAGATCGGCGGCGACATACTCTTCGCCCTGGAGCAGATGAATGCCTTCTACAGGCAGGTCTTCCGCTACAAGATGCGCGGCCAGACCATGCGCCGCTGCGCGGTTCAGGTCTACAAGTCGCGCGAAGAGTTTGAGAAGCATGAACCGAGCATGCGCGGGCGCCCGACCACCAAGGGCTTCTTTCGGCCCGGGCAGAATATCGTGGTCACCTACGACCAACGCACGGACGGCGGAACACTGGAATCACTCTGGGGAACCCTCTATCACGAGGCCAGCCACCAGTTCACAGACGCGGTCTGGCCCGAGCCGATTCCCACCTGGCTCAATGAAGGCACCGCCTGCTACTTCGAGGGTGCGGAACTGCGCGCCGGTGGTCGGGTGGCCAAGAATTTGGTGCCCCCGAGCCGCTTGCGCAACCTGGTGGCCTTGCTCAGCCAGCGTGCTGTCACCGTCAAAGAAGTCATCACCTACTTCCAATCGGGCAGCTATCCGGGCAACTACTACCCCGTCGGTTGGGGTCTGGTGTACTTCTGCCACAACTTCGAAGACGCCCAGAGCGAGCGCCCCTACCTGCCGATCTACCGGGAGTTCATGGAGAGCTACAAGGGCGCCGGCAAGCACGACATCTACGAGCGCTTCGTGGAGTACTTCGTCGAGCGCGCCAACGTCGAAGGCATCGATACTTTCGAAGCCTTCGTGGCCCAGTTCACCACTTGGATTCGCGAACTGAACAAGCAGCACTTCGGCGGCCCGAAGCAAGCCCCGGCCCTGCTCGCCCGTGCCAACACCCAGCGCACAAACGGCAAGCTCGAAGCAGCCACCGAGACCTACCGCAAGGTGCTCGACAAGCTACCCGGCTCCATCCCTGCGGCCATCGGCTTGGCCCAGTGCTTAGCAGGCCTGGATCAGAAAGACGGCGCCCTGTATAGCTGGCGCCAGGTGGTCGGGCTAGCTCACAAGAAACTGTCGGGCGACCCCGAGAGCGAGCAGGCTACAGCGTGGATAGAGCTTGCCAAGGCGGGCATTAGCGCCGTGGACAAGCGACTGGGCGAGACGCTTTCCTCCGCTGGCATCGAATTGGAACAGAACGCGAGTTTGGCCGCCGATAGCTGGATTGGCGCCGGTTCCCCACGTGCCGCCCTGCACCTGCTGAGCAGTGCGCGCCGACTTCTGGGTCGGCCCTCTAGCCTGGACGATCTGGCCGCCTCGATCCGCGACACCAGTGGCGTCAACATCAGCCGCTGGCGACAGCTCCCGATCACCAAAGACCTGGAAGACTGGCGCGCTGCTCCCGGCTGGAAAGTCGATCAACAGAGCCTAGTCTGCGACATCGGTGGCTTCACCCGCTGCCTGTGGCGCGAGGATCTCGAAGTTCCCTACCGGCTTAGCGTCGAGGTCAATGTCAGCGACGCCAGCAAGGGCGCCTTTGTGGGCGTAACCCTGGGCACGGGTGTCAACGGCGGCGGCACAAGCTTCGTGCTCTCCACGGGTTCCGGCCAGGCCGGAACACTCACCGGCTCAGGCGCCTCCCCCACTGTCAGTCTGCGCGCCGCGATGAAGCTCGTAGACGGCCGCGGCCTGCTAGAAGTCGTGGCCACCGCCAAGGGCACAAGGCTGCTGCTCGATGGCAAGGAGCTCATGAAGGAGAGCACACTCGGCGGTGCCAAGGCGGCCAACGGACTGGTGGGACTGATCGCCCAAGGCCGCGGCGTGCGCTTCGAGACCGTTCGCCTGCGGAACTAACGCCCAGCAGCATGTGATCGAGCGCTGAACGCCCGCGTCACTAGCAGCCCGCTTAAAAAACAGCGACTTGTCGCTCGGCTCCCACGAAGCGCCTGGCTGCGTTGCCAGAACCCCCAAATAGCCACCACTCTGGGGGGAACCTGTGCCTTGCCAGACGATCCGTGGAAACCAATCGCTCGGCCGCTGTTTTTTAAGCGGCCTGCTAGGCGCGACGACGGAAGAGCGTGAAGTAACGCGCTACCCGGCCCGCCAAGCGGCCCGGATTCTTCAGCTGCCGCAGCATGCGTTGCGGGCGACGGTAGAAGCGTCGGTAGCCCTCGCGGATCTTGGCCTCGATCTGCGCAGCGGTCATGTGCTCGTTGCCTTCCAGAGCTTGGAAGCCGGTCATGGCGGCGAAATCGAAGTCGCGGCTATCACGCAACATCTTGTAGAGCGGCGTACCCGGGTAGGCGGTCACGGCGCAGAACTGAACCTGGTCCGGGTCGAGGCTATCCACCAGAGCGATGGTTTCGTCCACCATGCTCGGGGTCTCCTCGGGGAAACCGATCATGCAGAAGGCGCGCGTCTCAATACCCACGCGCCGGCAGGCGCGGAAGACTTCATGGGCGCCAGGCAGATCGGAGAGCTTGTTGCCGCAGTGCTTCTTCTGGATCTCTTGGTTCCCGGACTCGATGCCCAAGGAGATGTGCTTGCAGCCCGCGGCGGCCATACGCTCGAGCAAAGGCGGATCGAGGGTTTTGACCGCGGTCTCGCACTGCCACTCGAGGTCGGTCATGCCAGCCTCAAGAATGCCATCGCAGATGGCGTGGATGCGATCCTTGCGGGTGGTGAAGATCGGGTCACGGAAGACCACGTGGCGCAGGCCGAGAGCGTAGAGGTCCTTCAATTCCTGAAGCACGTGCTCCGGGCTGCGGAAACGGAAGCGCAGGCCTTGGGCTAGGGTGTAGCCGCAGAAAGAGCAGTCCAGCGGGCAACCCCGGCTGGATTTGACCGTGGTCACGGGCCCTTCCACGCCCGGAAAGCGATACAGCTCGTTGCGCAATAGGTGCCGGGAGGGGATCGGGAGGGAATCCAGGTCCTTAATCTTGTCCCGTTCAACCTCGTGGACCACCTTGCCGTCCTCGTCGGGGCCCCAACTAGTGCCCGGAACGCCGCGCAGTTTTTCCCCGGCGGCCACCCGTTCTGCGATGTCGCGCACTGTGAACTCAGGCTCGCCGCGCACCACTACATCGATGCCTTCTTCCGAGAAGATGTCCTCGGGGGTGTAGGTCACCTGGCTACCCAAGACCCCCACCGGGGTGCCAATGGTGGCTCGAATCGAGCGCCCGAGGGCCAAGTCCTGATCCAGCGAGGTACTGGAGGAGTCCAAGAAGCTCAGCTGGGGGTCGAATTCCTTGGCTTGCTGCAGGCAACCTGCGGGATCGAGCTGCTCCGCGTCCCCATCCAGGATGCGCACCTCGTGCCCGGCAGCCTCCAGCACACTGGCCACGTGGGCCAGCTCGATGGGCGGATAGAGCAATTCAGGCGAAACCGCCATTCCAAAGCCGCCCATCAAGCCGCGGCTGACACGGAACTCGGGGGGGCTCGGGGGATTGACCAGGAGGATGCGCATAGGACTCGATTGGCCCCAGTCTACCCGGCTCTGGGGGCCCCCGGAAATTAGCTCCCAAAGAAGCCTGATATTCGCCCAGTTCGAGAGGAGTGCTCCACTGTGAACCCAGAACTGAGGCGGCCCCGCAAGCCCATTGCCAGGGGGGTATCCTTTATGGCAGCTCTCGTGCTTACCCCGCTCGTTTCATCACGCAAGCCTCGCAACCAACGTGATCCATTCTCTCCTATATAGCCTGCCCTTGGCTCTGCTGAGTTCCTCAGCGTTCCATCGAGCACCTGCCCCCGCCGTCCCCACTGTTGATTTCGCCCTGGCGACCTCGAGCAGCAGCGAAGGCGTCCTCACGGTCAATGTCGCGGTTCAGCTCGATGTAGCTGACGCCAGTGACGTAATCATCCCCTTCACCTTGGCTGGAACGGCCATCGGTCCGGACGACTACAGTCACGCAGCTAGTCCACTCACCATCCTCGCCGGTGACACCACAGCGGATCTCGTCTTCACCATCGTCAGCGACGCACTCGACGAGGACGACGAGACGATTCAGATCACCCTCGGCGCGCCCACCAACGGCTTGCTCGGTACGACCGTCGTGCACACGCTCACCGTGCAGGACGACGACGCGGCGCCCACCGCGGACTTCACCCTCGCGGCCAACGCCGCAGGCGAGGGCACTGGTAGTGCGCTCGCAACCGTGCAGCTCTCCGCAGCCTCCGGCCTCGACGTCGTCATCCCCTACACCCTGGCTGGCACCGCCGTCGATCCCGACGACTACAGCATCGAAGCTAGCCCGATCACGATCCTCGCCGGCGACACCTCCGCCGATATCACGATCACCCTAGTAG
>JBLIOL010000326.1:0-5996 GCA_047639615.1 Planctomycetota bacterium
CGAGCAGAGGCCGCGGCTGTGGCGCCAGGACCCGGACCCGGGCTAACCTTCACGGGTGAAGCGAGTTCGATTTGTGACCTATGGCTGCAAGGCCAACCAATACGACACCCAGGTACTGCGGGAAGCCCTGCTCCGGCGCGGCATGAGCGAGAGCTCGTCCGATGCGGATCTGGTACTGATCAACACCTGCACGGTTACCGCCGAGGCCGGCCGCAAGGCCAAAAAATTGGTGCGCCGCCTGCATCGGGAGCAACCCGACGTGCGCATCGCCATCACCGGCTGCCTGGCGGAGTCCGAGCCCGAGATCCTGCGCGAGCTGCCCGGCGTGGAGTGGGTGCTCGGCAACGGCGAGGCCAAGCGTCCGGCCAATTTCCTGCGCGAGCTAGGCCACGAAGTGGGTCCTGAGGAACTTGGCATACCGGCAGGCATTACCGAGTTTGCCGGCCATACGCGGGCTTTCCTGAAGATCCAGGATGGCTGCGATCAAGCCTGCGCCTTCTGCATCATCCCCAGGGTGCGCGGCAAGAGTCGTAGCCGCCCCATCGACGAACTCTGCGCCGAAGTATTGCGCCTGGTGCAAGGCGGACACGTGGAGGTGGTGCTCTGCGGAATCCACATCGGCCACTGGGGCCGCGACCTGGGCCTGACCCTGGCCGACCTGTGCGCCGCACTGGTTGCGCTCGACCCACGCGAGCCCGACGGCACACCCATCCCCTACCGCCTGCGGCTCTCCTCCATCGAGGCCACAGAGGTAGACGAGCCCCTGCTGGCGCTCATGGCAGAAAACGCCGAGCGCCTAGCCCCACACCTGCACATGCCCATGCAATCCGGCTCCGACGCCGTGCTGCGGGCCATGAATCGCTGGTACGACCGGGCCGAGTACCTGGAGGCCTGCCATCGAATACGCGCCGCCCTGGATCGCCCCGCCTTCACCGCCGACGTGCTGGTGGGCTTCCCCGGCGAGACCGAGCAGCACTTCCAGGAGACCCTAGACGCCGTCAGCGAAGCCGGCTTCGCCCGCGTGCACGCCTTCCCCTTCTCCCCGCGCCCCGAAACCGCCGCCTGGGACCTACCAGAGCGGGTGGATCCCAGCGCTGTCCGTGACCGACGCATGCGCCTCTCCGAGCGCGCCAGCCAGATCGGGGCCGACTATCGCGACTCCCTGGTGGGAGCCACCGAAACGGTCGTTCTGGAGGGTTTCGCGGGGCTTTCGGGCCGTTATCAGCGAGTTCGCGTAGATCCCGACTGGATCGTGGGCGTCCCCCCGCGCTCGATTCAGGTGCGCTTGGAGCTGCGCCAGCGCCTACAGACTGACGAGCTCACCTCCGAACCCAACACGGAGCCCGTCATGGAGCTCTGGGGCCGCCCCCTGGAGAGCCCTGCCAGCCTGGGAGCCCACGGTTGAGTGCTCCTGAGCCCCTAGCGGACCCTGTGGCCGAGCAGCGCCTGCTGGCGGGCGCCCTCGAACGCAGCCTGCGCCGGCGCCAGGCCATGGGCCAACGCCGCGTGGCCCTCTCTGAGCCCATCGTGGAGCTGCCCCCCGCGGCCCAGCCCACACCGGAAGCGCAAGCGGCCGCCCCCAGCATGCCCGCTGCCCCCGGCATGCCCGCTGCCCCCAGCATGCCCGCCGCCCCCAGCGCAGCGCTCACAACCGATCAAGTACAGGCCCGAGCCGCGGCCGTGGCCAGCCTCGCGGCCCAGGCCGAAAGCCTCGAAGACCTCCAGAAGGCCGTGTCCGAGTGCACCGCCTGCGGCCTGTGCAGCTCCCGTACCCAAACCGTATTTGCCGACGGCAGCGGAAAACGTGGAGTCTTTTTCTTGGGCGAAGCTCCCGGAGAAGAGGAGGACCAGCGCGGCGTGCCCTTCGTCGGGCCGGCCGGACAGCTGCTCAGCGACATTATTGAGAAGGGCATGAAGATTCCGCGCGCGGAGGTCTCCATCAGCAACGCACTCAAGTGCCGCCCGCCGGGCGACCGCCAGGCACTGCCCGAGGAATTGGCGATCTGCGCCGGCTGGCTCGAGCGCCAGATCGAATTAACCAGCCCCACCGTACTGGTAGCCCTCGGGTCACGCACAGCCCAGTTTTTGCTGCAATCGGAGCAATCTATGGAGCAGCTCCGAGGACAGGTCCACCAGCGCCAGGGCCGCCAAGTGGTGTCCACCTGGCACCCCACTCGCCTGCTGCGCAGCCCAGAAAAGAAGAGCGAGTGCTGGCAGGACATCAAGCTCGCCATGGGACTCCTGGGCCTCTAGCGGCCCCTTAGTACCCAGGCGAATCGCCCAAGGATCCCGCTTCGGACGGTAACCGGCGGCCGCCCGAGGGTTATCGGCGGGGTCCACGCGCTCTTGTTCGCGGCCAAAAGGTGCACATACCTCCGGCCCCCGATCATTGACCCCCCTGGGGTGCGCGAGTACGCTTTCGAACCCGTTGTGGACGAGCTCTCCGTCGCCGGCCTGTGCCGACGCCGAAATCTCCCTGCTCCGAGCCCCCCCCTTCACCGAGTTCAGCCTCGCTTGCTCCCCCCGGCTAGCCGAGAAGCTGCACCTGCCTATCAACGGCTGATGCAGTCCTTCTAGGTGCCCCTTGTGGAACTCTCGAATCAGCTGAGTCCGGCCCCCAGCGCGGCCTAGCCGCTTATTCCCCCCCCTCATCCTGGCCCCCCCTATCTGGCACCTTTTTATGGTCGCTAGAGATCCCATGCGGATGCGTACTCAGTTCCTGCCGTTGCTCCTTGCAGCCTCCGTGTCCTGCCAGTCCACCGAGCCCACGGCGGACACGCCCACGGGGTCCGATCAGGACAGCACACAGACTCAGCCTCAGGCACAGCCCAGCGCCGGGGCGACCGCCACGGTCGACTCGGCCGTCAACGTCGCTGCTAGCGTCCCGGTCGCCCAAGACCAGGAGCTGCGCGATGCTGCCAACCAGCTACAGGTGCGTCGCGATGGAGCCAAAGCCATCGCCCAGCAGTACCTAGCCCAAGCCAAAGGTGAACTGGACCGAGCCGATGTGAATGCGGCTCTGCTCAGCTACTCCACGGCCTTGCAGCTGGATCCCGGCAACCAAGAGGCCCGCGAAGGTCTGCGTCACGTGCAAGCGATCCTCGGAGACGAGTTCGCCAGCGCCGGCGAATCCTTCACGACCCAAGCGGACATCGTCCGCGTGAAGCGCGCGCAAGCGCGCCTCGAGGCTGAGGACTACTCCACTCGTGGTGACGCCGCTCTCGGCGAAGCCGACTACGAGGCTGCGATCCGCCACTACCGCCACGCCACCAGCGTGCTGCGCTTCCACCCTCTGATCGCCGAGGGCAGCCTCGACCAGAAGGTACTCGAAGGTAAGCTGGAGACCGCCACCGCACGTCGCGACGAGGCCGCCGTCGAGCTGGCTTCCGTCAAGCGCGCACAGGCCGAGGAAGCTCGCCGCGCCGCAGAGATGCGCGAAGAGAACCGCGTCGCCAACGAGATCGAAAGCCTCTTCAAGAAAGCCAACCAGGCCTTCCTGGGCGAGCGCTTCACTCAGGCCGAGCGTTGGACCAACATCATTCTGGTGAAGGATCCCGGCAACGAAGCCGCCCTGCGCCTGCGTGGTGTGGCCCGCGAAACCCGTCACATCCGTGCCGATGAGCGTTCCCGGAAGAACTACCGGGAACAATGGCTCAAGACCATGGACGAGGTCAATACCGGCGACGTCCCCCAGGTGCAGCCCCTGCGCTTCGACCTGGAACGCTGGAAGACCGTCGTGGACCGCCAGCCCCTGTCCCGTCGCAGCGCCGACATCGCAGCCACCTCCGAGCGTGAAGCCGTACTGGCCAAGCTCGAAGTGCCCTTCGAAGTCGACTTCGGCGGCCCGGACGGTGAAGGCACCCCGATCGACACGGTCGCTACCTACCTGCAGTCCCTCACGGGCGTGAACTTCTACGTCTCCCCGCTGGTCTTCGACGAGCTGGGCGAGGAGGAGACCAACATCTCCCTGAAGCTCCCCCGTCGTAGTGTCCGCAGCGTGCTGAACCTCATCGCGGAGACCCGCGAGAGCCTGCGCTGGAAGATCCAAGACGGCGTCGTCAAGTTCATCACCAGCGACGAGCTGCTCGGCGGCCAGGTCAACGAGACCTACTCCGTCCACGGCCTGATCACTCCCATCCCGGACTTCCCCGGCACCGAGATCAACATCTCGCCCTCCGGCGGCATCGCCGAGCCCGACGAAGATTTCGAAGAGCGTGAAGCCAACGTGATCCTGCCCTCCGTCCTGGAGGACTTGATCCGCAACAACATCGCTCCCGAGTCCTGGGACGCTGATCCGGGCAACGCCATCCGCGTTACCGAGACCGGCACCATGGTCGTCAGCCAGACGCCCGAGGTTCAACGCGCCATCGCCGACCTGCTCGACGACCTGCGTGAAGCCACCGGCATCATGGTCGACATCCAGGCCCGCTTCATGAAAGTCGAGGACAACTTCCTCGAGGACATCGGCGTGGACTTCCGCGGTCTGGGTCAGCCCGGCCCCGGCACCAACGGCCAAGACTTCAACGACTTCGGCGACCCGGCACTGTCCGGCGACCTGTCCGGTGAGATCGGCAGCGGCAACGACATCGGTGCCTTCTTCGACGAAGGTGCAGACGGCAGCTACCGCGGCCGCATGGAGAACCTCTACGACCTGCAGCTCGGCAACGACGAGATCAACGGTTCGGGCGGCCTCTCCCTGCAGTGGACCTTCCTCAACGACCTTGAGCTCGAGCTCATCCTGCGTGCGGTCAGCAAGTCCGAGCGCATCGAGCTGGTGACGGCCCCGCGCATCCAGGTGCACAACAACTCCCGTGCAAACCTGTCCGTGCTCAACCAAGTCGCTTACGTGAAGGACTTCGACGTGGAGATCGCCCAGGCGGCATCCATCGCCGACCCGATCGTCGACGTCATCCAGGACGGTGTGATCCTCGACGTGCGCCCGGTGGTTTCCGCCGACCGTCGCTTCATCACCCTCGAGCTGCGTCCCACGGTCGCCACCCTGACCCGCCCCATCGCGGAGCGCGTCACCACCTTGGGTTCTCAGAACTCGGTCACCATCCAGCTCCCGGAAGTTGAGATCCAGCGTGTTCGCACCTCGATCCCGATCCCGGACGGCGGCACGGTGATGCTGGGCGGCATGAAAGAGTCCGAGAAGCAGAGCCAGCGCTCTGGCGTCCCGTTGCTCAACAAGATCCCGATCCTGTCCGCTCTCTTCGAGCGCAAGGGCAACTTTGTCTCCAACCGCAAGCTGCTCATCCTGCTGCGCGCCGACATCGTGATCCCGACCGAGTTCGAGCCCTCCGCGGCTGAGCTCGGCAAGGACTGAGATCCCCCGGGTCATCAAGACGTCTCAGCGCCCCAAGCGATATTGGGCCCCAAGCTGAGATGGATAGCCAACCACACGCGGGAGGTCCTCAGGCCTCCCGCGTCCTGTATCAGGGAGACCAGTCCACCTAGGAAGTTCGGGCAGGAGTCGGTAGCCATCGTCCCCCAGGACGGATAATGCCGACTTAGAGACCCCAGCTCTCTAGTAACGGTCCCCCCCACTAGAGTCCGCAAGTAACCAAAACAACAGCTCTCCGGTTCCTCTCCCCCCCGGAACCTCCGAAGCACGCACTACGACCTGGCCATGAGGATCGAAAACAGCGCCCCCAAGAACCTGCTCAACCGCGGGCTTCTCGCCTCCCTGCCCCTGCTCAGCACGACCCTGCTCAGCACGACCCTGCTGGGCTTCGCTCTCACGCAGACGGCCGTAGCCCAGTCGGGCAACAAGTCCAAGGCTGCCATCGAGGCTGAGATCACCTTCGCCAAGGGCCTGGCCTCTGAATGGGGCTTTGTGGACCTGGCCGAGGGCGTTGTTGCTGAACTCGAGAAGGCCCGCCTGTCGGGCAAGATGTCCGAGAGCTTGGGCCTGGTGAAGTGCGACATCTACTCCGAGGCCGCGCGCGCCGAGAAGGACCCGCCGCGCCGCCGCGAGCTCTTCACGCAGGCGCTCG
>JBLIOL010000327.1:0-5962 GCA_047639615.1 Planctomycetota bacterium
TGCTTCCAGGGGCTCGTAGAGAAAGTTCGCGAGGTTTTGGCTCGAGTACTTACCGGGCACGTGCGTCAGGCCCACGTGGCCGGCGAAGGTGTCCGGGGTGCGGCCGTCTACGAATGCGGACCGGCGTGCGCCGTGGCAGACCACGCAGCCCACGCGGTGGTAGAGCGACGCGCCGCGCTCGGGGCTGGACTCCGAGCTTGCGGGCGGGCTTGCTGCGGACTGGGCGCGTTGCACCAGAAAGTGCGTGAGGGCATCGGCGATCACCACGCGCTTCTGGCCTGAGTTGCCGGCGAGCATGTCGGGCATTTTTGTGCCCGGTTGGACCGTGCGCGGATTGGCGAGGAAGTGGCGCAGATATTCCGGCCGCACGCGCGCGCCGACTTGTGCGAGGTCGGGTCCTGGGGCCTCTGGCATGGCGCTCGCGGGCAGGTCCATGTGGCACGCCCCGCAGCGCAATTCCTGCAGGAGCACCCGGCCGACTTCGAGTGGGCTTACGTCGCGATTCCCGGGCAGGCCGTGTTCGAGTGGGCTTACGCCGTCGTTCACGTGCAGGCCGGGTACTACGGGTGCTTGGGCGAGGCTGCTGCCGGCGCTGATTGTGCAGACCACTAGCGAGCGAAGGAGGGCGCGAAGTGCGGGCGGCGTCGGCTTACTCATGCCAAGAGAGTAAGGGCTCGAAGAGAAACTCGCCGCGAATCCTTGCGGCGCTCTATCCTGGAGGCATGACTTTGCTCTGTCTCCCGTTGCTCGTGGCCCTCATGCCCGGTCTTGTTCAGGACGTGCCCGTCGTCATCGATGTTTGGGCGGTGGCGGTGGCTGAAGCTCCGGAGGCATTGCGCGAGGACTTTGCCTACTTGGTGGAGCACATGCCTCGCCGCGACCGTGAGGGGCTAAGGCCTGCGCGGTTGTTAGAGGAAGTGCGCTTGGCCCACGTGGCGCGCGCGGCCGTGCCCTGGGGTGCGGACTTGCCCATGGAGGTGTGGCGCAACGAAGTGCTGCCCTACTGCCACGTGAACGAAGATCGAGATCCCATGCGTGGCGAATTGCAGGCGCGCTTCTTGGAGCGCGCGGTGGCGTGCAAAAGCTCCGGCGAGGCTGCGCTAATGCTCAACTCGACGCTCTTCGGCGAGTTGGGTGTGCGCTATTCCACGGAGCGCGAGCGCGCTGATCAGTCGAGCAAGCGCACGGTGGAGACAGGCATCGCCTCCTGTACGGGGCTTTCGATCCTGCTGGCGGATACTTGCCGCTCGGTGGGCGTGCCGGCACGCTTGGCGGGCATCGCTAGCTGGGTGAACAAGTCGGGCAACCACACTTGGGTGGAGATCTGGGACGGCCAGGACTGGCGCTTCTTGGGTGCGGCAGAGCCGGATGCTAAGGGGCTCGATCACACCTGGTTCCAGGGCGATGCGAGCTTGGCGCAGGCGGGTTCGGTGCGGCACGGGATCTGGGCCGTGAGCTATGGGGAGACGGCCGATCGCTTTCCCCTGGTGTGGCTGCCGGGTCAGGACTACGTGAGCGGCGTGGATGTGACCGAGCGCTATGCGGCAAGCGAAGCCAGCGAGCAGTTCCGCTTGAGCGTGGTTGTCCGGGATTCTGCGGACTCACGAATGGCAGAGAGCATTGAGGTGCGCGCGGTTGGGGACCCGCCGCGGCGCTACACGGGGCGCAGTCGTGATGAGTCGGCCGACACCAATGACGTGGCGACCTTCCTGCTACCCCTGGAGCGGGTGTGGGTGGTGAGCGCAGCTGGGAGTGAGGTGACGGTGGATACGCAGGCCGATCAAGGCGCTGTGGAGCTGCGTGTGGGTCCGGATGAGAGGCAGCTGGGTGCCTGGTTGAGCAGCGATCCGGCAGAGCTACGGCGCGTGCTCTGGGAACAGTTCGCCCGCAGCGCGGAAGCACTCGGTCTGCTGGCCGATCTGCAGGGCGACTTGGTGCGTACGTCGGATCGCACGAGTCCCTTCGTGGTGCGCGAGGTCGGGGTCAAGCCCGAGTCGGGCTGGCCGCTTGTGATCGCCATGCATGGGGGCGGTGGTGCGCCCCAGGAACTGAACGACAGTCAGTGGCGCCACATGCAGATCTACTACAAGGATCACCCGGAGGTGATGGGCTATCGCTACATGGCTCTGCGCGCGCCGAACAACTCTTGGAACGGCTTCTACGACGATGCCATCGCGGCGCTCATTCGGCGTTTGGTATTGGCGCAGGTGCTCTACGAGGAGGTGGACCCGAACGCGGTGCACGCCATCGGGTACTCGCACGGTGGCTACGGCGCCTTTGTGATCGGGCCCAAGTTGCCGGACCTGTTTGCTAGCGTGCACTCCTCCGCAGCGGCGGGAACGGGCGGGGAGACGAAGATCGCGAACCTCTTCGCCCTGAACTTCTCGTGCATGGTGGGCGAGTTGGATACTTCCTACGGACGCATGGAGCGCTGCAAGCAGTTCGCTGCCTCTATGCTCGAGCTGGCGGCGGCCAACCCCGGGCTCTATCCGGCGAGGACGGAGATCATCGCGGGCAATGGACACGGCGGGCTGCCGGACCGTGACCTACTGGTGCGTCAGCTGCCCCTGCGCCGGGAGCTGCTTCCCAAGACTGTGATCTGGGAGCCCTCGGGCGCGGATGTGGGCGAGCAGTACTGGGTTTCGATCGATGCGCCTGCCGACGGTCAGCGGGTGGAGGCGCGCATCGATGGACAGCGCCTGGAACTCAAGACCACCGCAGTGAAGGGACTCAGCCTATGGCTGGACGAGCGCCTGGTGGACCTGAACAAGCCCTTGAAGCTGGTGGTTGACGGGGTGGAGTCGAGCGTGACTCTGGAGCCCAGCGTCGCCAACGCGCGCGCATCCCTGGCGCGCTGGCACGACCCCGAGCGCATCTTCAGTGTGCGCGTGAAGGTGACGATTCCCTGAGGGCTTACTCGGGCTTGGCCTCGGACCCTTCTTCAGCTAGATAGCGGTTGAAGAAGGGGACTTGGGCACCGATGAAGACGACGCTTAGGACCGGCATGCCGATGGTCTTGAAGGTGGTCCAGTCGTCCACGGAGAGGCCGCGGCGGAGGGCTTCGTTCAGCAGCGAGAGGAATACGAACCAGATGCCGAAGCGCAGGGTCAGCGTGCGCCAGGCTTCGCCTGGCATGTTGATCTGCGGACCGAAGATGGTCTTGAGGAAGATCTTGCCGCGGGCCAGACCGATCAGGAGGATCGCGGCGAAGAGCGCGTTCACCAGGGTCGGCTTGATCATGATGAACAGCTCGCTGTCCAGGTAGATCGTCAGGCCGCCGAGGATCAGCACGAAGACCGCTGTGATCAAGGGCACCGTGGGCCAGCGCCGCTCGAGCACGCGGCTGGCGATGACGGCGATGGTGATCGCCACCATGAAGGCGATCGTAGCCCAGTACAGACCACTGAGACGTTCGGTGAAGCGCTGGGTGATGAAGAAGACGAGCAAGGGGCCAAACTCGATGGCCATCTTGACCATGGGGCTGGCCTTGTGTTCTTCGGGGGCTTGGGCGTCGGTCATCGCTTGTCTTGGTATTCGTCGGTGGCTGGTTCGAAGCCGAATTCCCGGCCCTTGTCGAGGGCCGGGATGCCGTGGGTCATCCAGGCGGGGGCAGGCGCGTCCAGCAGGTAGTGGTCGAAGAACTGGCCCATGCGTAGGGCGTAGTCGCGGCGGTGAGCATAGCGTCCGATGCCGTGGCCTTCATTGTTGTAGTTGAACAGCCAGGCTTCCCGGTCCAGGCGGCGTAGGGCCACGAAGAGCTCGATGCCCTGATACCAGGGCACGGCGCCGTCCTTGTCGTTGTGCAGGATCACCAGCGGCGTATGGACCTCGTCCGCGAAGAAGATCGGCGAGTTCTCCACGTAGCGCGGGGTCTCTTCCCAGAGGCTGCCGCCGATGCGGCTCTGGGTGGCTTCGTACTGGAACATGCGGCTCATGCCCGAGGCCCAGCGGATGCCGCCGTAGGCGCTGGTCATGTTGCTGACGGGGGCGCCGGCGACGGCGGCGGCGAACATCTCCGTGCGCGTGACCAGGTGCGCGATCTGGTAGCCGCCCCAGGAGTGGCCCTGCACGCCGATGCGCGCGGGATCTACCAGGCCCGCGTCGATCAGCGAGGTGATGCCGGGCAGGACCGCGTGCTCGCAACTTTGGCCCGGGTAGCCCACGCGGTAGGGAATGTCGGGCACGAAGATCATGTAGCCGCGGCTCAAGTAGGAGGCGTAGCGCACGGTGGAGCGGCTGGGGATGGGCGCGTTGTGTCGGTGCAGGTTGTCCGAGTTGCGCTCGTAGAAGTAGACCAGTAGCGGGTAGCGCTTGCTTTGATCCCAGTCGTCGGGCTTGTAGAGCAGGCCTTCGAGGGCTTGGCCGTCGGTGCCGGTCCAGCGCATGAGGTCGACGCTGCCCCAGGCGAAGTCCGCCACTTGGGGGTTGCTCGCGGAGAGCTGGCGCGGCGCGCGCACGTCGTTGTCGCTGGCCCAGAGATCGGGCGAGACGCGGTAGCTCTCGCGGGTGAAGAGCAGCCGCTCGGCCTCGGCTGCACGGGTCGGGCGGCCCAGGCGCTCGGGGCCCATGTGGAGGATCTCGGGCAGGCCACGTTCCAGGAAGCTCGCGCGCCAGAAGCCTGAGTCGCGGCTGCCCGTGTTCACACCGCCTAGGTCGATGGCGGAGAGCAACAGGGGCTCAGTGGGGTCGAGCGCAGGTTCCTTCGGGTCGAGGCGCAGGCCGCGCAGGCGCACGCCACGCGCGCGCCCTTCGCCAGCGGTCAGGCACCAGGCGGCCGCTGCGCCGGTGGGATCGACGACCCAAACGTCAAATTGGTCGTAGACCAAGAGCGCTAGGTCGCCGCCGAGCCAGGCGCCGAGGCCGTAGGGCTGGGAGGCTTGGGGGCGATCCATCAAGGGATCCCAGAGCCCGTGGGGGATGCTGCTACCCAGGTCGACGGGACCGCGGTCATCGGCGCTGTCCAAGGCTTGTGCAAACCAGGTGCGCGCGTCCGGGTCCCACCAGGTCACGAACTGCCCGCCACTGGAGAGGCCCGCGCGAGCGTGGCTGCCGAGCTTCCTGCGTGCGCCGCTTTGCACGTGAACGGCCACCAGGTCGCGCGGTTGGTCGGGCTTCCAGGAGCTGGCGCGCCGGTAGGGCAGGTCGGAGACGCCCAGGGCGTAAGCGCTGCGATCGTGGTCGCCTAGGCGAATGGAGGGCAGGTCGGGGCTTCCCAGTTGGACCACAGCGGCGGCGCTCTGGTCCAAGGGGACTGCGGCCAGGTGCGTGCGCTCGCGGTCGGCACCAAGCTGCACCAGTTGCTGCGGCTGCAGGCGCGTGTCGCGCCAGTTCCAGAGGTCGAGGGTCACCTTCTCATCGGCGAAGGGCGGCTCGGGGTCTTCCTCGGGGGCGGCGGCGGAGCCAAAGAGCAGTCGCTCCGCGCCGCGGCTGAAGTGCGGCGTGCGGTTGGGAGAAGGGCACCAACCGGCGGGCAGGCCGGGGCTGCCGAGGGCGGCCATGGGGCGCGCGCTGGGCTGTGCGTTGAGGGCTGTGTGGTAGAGGATCCAGGCCGGGGCGGGTGCCATCCAATCGGCGGAGTTCGAGAGGAAGGCCAAGTGCCCGGAGTCCTCGTCGAAGGCCAGCTTGCGCGCGTCGCCCTCGCCTTCGAGTAGGGCCATGGGATCGCCGACGCCGAGCTGCCAAAGCCAGACGCCGTCGCCGCCGTCGGCCTTGGTGCTGGTGGTCCAGGCGAGCCAGGCGCCGTCGGGGCTGAAGCGGTACTCGCTGACGTTCTCTAGGCGGTGGCGCTGGCTGCTTAGGAAGTTTTGCAGCACGAGGGTCAGGCCCTTGTCGCGCTTGCGCTTGTCGCGTTTGCGCTCGGAGTCGCTCAGCTTGCTCTTGCGCTTGGCGTCGTCCTTGTCCTTGTCCTTCTCCTTGTCCTTCCAAGGATCTTCCTGTACGCGGTAGGCGAACCAGTCGCCGC
>JBLIOL010000328.1:0-5937 GCA_047639615.1 Planctomycetota bacterium
TGTTGTGCAGGGCGGCCTGGCGAGCGTGGTTTCTGAGCTTTCCATTTGGCGCGGTTCCGTGCTCGAGATCCCCGGGTCCGAGGTCTTTCTGTCCATGTCAAGTACGGGTCTCAACGGCTACGTCGACCTGCCCTTTACCCAGGGCGGACTGATTCACCTCATGGGGGAGGTGAGCAGCGAGGGCGGCCCTGCCCTGTGCCGCGTGGTGCATGACGAAGACTTGGTGGCAGCCGGTAATGGCGCACCCCCGGACCTGTGCGGCGGGGAGCTCTTGGTGCCCGGCGCGCCTCCGTTGGCTGACAGCATGCAAGCGGGTGGCGGTAGCGAGAACCTGACGGTGGCTAACTGCCGCTTGGCGATCGAGACCGACTACCAGCTCTTTCAGAAGCTCGGCTCCACCAGCGCCGTGACCAACTACGTGACCGGTTTGATCGCTGCGGTGAGCGCGCAGTACTTCATCGATGTGCAGGTCACGCTCTCGATCGCTTACTTGGGCATCTACTCGACCTCCGCGGACCCCTGGACGTCTCAGGACTCCGGCGGCGATGCTTCCGATCTGCTGTCGGAATTCCGCAGTGCCTGGATCGGTGGAGGATGGCCGGTCTCCGCGGACTTGGCCCACTTCATCTCCGGTGCGAACTTGGGCGGAGGTATCGCCTATGTGAATGTGCTCTGCAACCAGAGCTACGGCTTCGGGGTTAGCGGCAACATCAACGGCAACCTCAACTGGGGCACGTGGGACGGAACACCCAGCTCCTTCACCTGGGACTTCGTGGTGGTGGCGCACGAGCTCGGCCACAACTTCGGTACGGGCCACACCCACAGTTACTGCCCGCCGATCGATGTCTGCTACACGAACTGCATCGGCCCGACCTCATGCAGCCAGGGCACGATCATGAGCTACTGCCACAGCTGCGGAGGCATGGACAACATCGACCTGCGCTTCCACCAGGTGGTGGCGAACACCATGCGGCAGACCGTGCAAGCTAGCTGCCTGGGGGAGTCGACGCTCTCGCAGAACGGCTATGTGCAGTACCAGGTGCGCTTTGAACCGCTCGGAGGCACGGGCGCACGGACGGCTACCATGAACTTCGTGCATGACGCGCCCAACGCCACGAACCCGTTCCGATTGAACCTGGGCGGCACCGGGCAGTAAGCCGAGCGCCTAGTAGCGCTGGCGGGCGACCGGGCGCTACCTTGGTGCCGTGGAAGCTACCCGATCCGACCAAGCGCAAGCTGCACTGCCGCGCCTGCCCGCCCTCGATGGGCTGCGCGGCTTGGCGGTTATGGTGGTGGTTTTCTCCCACGCCAGCAGCATCGGCTTGCACCTGCATCCGTCCTTCGACTGGCGCGGTACGGGGCGTCTGGGGGTCTTCCTCTTCTTTGTGCTGTCGAGCTTCCTGCTCACGCGCATTGCCTTGGCGGCGCCGGCTGGGGAGCTGCGCAGGCCTAAGTATTGGGGCGAGTACGTGCAGCGCCGCCTGCTGCGCGTGCTACCGGTCTACCTGGTGATCCTTGTGCTGTACTTCCTGCTGGAAGGCTGGGATGCGCGGCGCACCTTCGATCATGTGCTGATGATTCGCTCGGAGCGCCACCTTTGGACGATTCCGGTGGAGCTGCGCTGGTACGGCGTCTTGCCGCTGGTGGTTCTGCTGCTTGCGCTCTGCCGGCGCTGGCTTTGGTTGGGCGCTATCGGCTTGATGCTCTTGGCCGGTGCGGTGCGCTTGTACTCGGTCCCGGACTACGCGGCCAAGGCTCCGGATTTCGCGCCGGCGCTGATGCCCTTCATGCCGATCTTCCTCATGGGCAGTGTGGCGGCGGTGCTGCACAAGCTTTGGGTGGGGTCGAAGTTAGATCGGAGCCCCTGGAGTAAGTCGCTTTGGGAAGCGGCCGGCTGGCTCGCGTTCGCGGGGCTCGTGTTGCACTTCCCGTCCATCCGCCAGGCTATTTCGGGCGAGGCCATCGAGCACACGCGCTACCACCTGCTCTTCGACCGCTTCGGCATCCTGTGCAGTGTGCTGTTGCTCGGCACATTGCTAGGGCAGGGATTCCTGCGGAGGATCTTCGAGCTGCGCGTCCTGCGCGGCATCGGGGCGATCAGCTACAGCTTGTATCTGGTGCACCGCATGATCCTCGACCGGGTGGTGGACAACGCGGCCGCATGGTCGGATCCGCTACCCATGCTCTTCTTCCTGTTCGCGTCGATCAGCCTGGCCTGGCTGCTCTGGCGCGCGGTGGAACGCCCGGGGATGGGGCTAGGCAAGACGCGCGCCGGAAGGACAGGGGCTTAGCAGGGCTCGAGGGTGTCCCGGAAGCTTCCGTCGCTCTGGCAGACTTGGATGGTGCCGTCGATGCAGGCGTCGCCGCCAACAGGAACGACGTTTGTGGTTCCAGGAATCACGCAGCCAGCTGAGGCCGGGGCGTCGGCGGTGAGGCCTTCCTCACCGGTTGACTCCGGTTCGGTGTTCTCACTGTCTTTGGGTTCAGTCATTGCAGAGGTATCAAAAATGAAGCGAGGGACATCCGGTCAGGCTTGGCCGTTGATCTTGGATTGCTTAAGCGCTGAGCCGATGCGCATGAGTGCTCGGGCGTAGAGCGTGCGGACTGCGCCTTCGCTGCGGTCCATGGCTTGGGCAACCTCGAGAAAGTCCAGTCCATCGAGGCTGCGCAGGGCGATCACTTCGCGATAGTCAGGGTCCAGTTGTTCCATAGCCTCCATGACGATGATCCAGGTCTCGTCGCGGTGCATCTGGGCACTGGGTGAGTCACCCTTGTCGTCGGCCACGCCGGCGAGTACGACGGAGAAGCTGTCGAGGGCGTCCGCACGATTGCGGCGGCCCAGGTCGCACAGGCGGTTGCGTGCGATGGTGGTCATCCAGCGCATGAGCCCGATTCTCCCGCCCGAGTCATCGAATTGGTCGATGGCACCGAGTACACGTACCTGCACATCCTGGAGCAGATCCATGGAGTCCACTTCTCGACGCGGTCCGCGACCCATCATCAGCCGAATACGCTGCAGTAAGGGCCCGTGGGTGACCTCGTAGAGTCGCGTGAGCGCCGCCTGGTCGCCATTCCGGGCGTCTGCGGTCCACTGCGTAATGGAGTTCATGGGGAAGGAGTGCGAGCTCATGGGGGCAGCCTATTCTGCCTGATTCTCTCGTTCGAGGGACACGAACACCTTCGCCTGTCCCTGGGCTCCCAAAACGACTCGACTCCCGTCCTGGCTCATGTGGAGGGTTTGGCCGGATGCTGCGATCCCGGTTATGCGGAGGGCCCGTTTTCCACTCTCAGCGTCCCATACGGAGAGATATCCATCCGCATCGATAGTCAATACTCGGTCGCCCGCTTTGCTCCACAGCCCGTCTCTCACGTCGCTGTCGGTCTCGATGGTGCGGAAGAGCTCCTCGCCGGATGCACGATCCACGAAGCGCAGCTGGCGTTTGCCGTTGCATAGGATTGCCCACCGAGATCCATCGGGCGAGATCCAAGCCTTCATCTCACCAGTCCGCTTCTCCGACTCGGCAATCGGTTGTCCGGATTCGAGGTCAACCAGGTAGCGCACTCCCAGGGAAGAAAGGGCCAGGGTCCGATTGCCTTCAGTTAAATGAACGGATCCCCAGGTCCTGGGGATGGCCAAGGGGCGTAGGAACTCCAGTGTGGTCTTGTCCAGGATGCAGGGTCCTGCCACGCGGTTGCAGAACAGGAGCCTGTTCTGGTCGGGAACCGGGAGGAGCAAGTTCATCGCGAACGATCCGGCATACTTTGGGTTCAGTTGGGTGAGATCTACCTGGATCATCGGCTCACCGGGTGCGACCCGCGTGAGCGTTTGAGTCTCGAAGTAGTAGTCGAAGCGCGCTTCGGTATCGGGGTCCCATGCACTGGCTGAGGGGAGCTCACCCCCAAGGGGCGAGAACGGTTCGAACACGCCTGTGTTCAGATCAAACGCGCCAAACTGCCTCTCAGTTCTTAGGAGCAGGCGCGTGGCTGTCGTGTCGGCGCCAAAGGGAGGCAACTCTGAGGGGAGTGGAGTTGTCTGGTTTTGTTTTCCCTTTGGGTCCCAGATGCGTAGCTCGCCCGCCATGGCTCCGGATGCGAGGAGTGAACCGTCCTGGCTCCATGCAACCGATTGTACCTTGCTTCTGTGGCCTTCAAACGTGCTCAACCTCAGGTTGGTATCGATGCCCCAAACGTCTATTCGCGCTCCCTGCGTGAGGGCTAGCCGGTCACCCTCTGGGCTGAATGCTATGGACCTAGTACCGCCGTCGAAGGCGCCCAGTTGGAAGGCTGGATCGTTCGCGTCCAGATCCCACAGCCAGACGGTTCCGCGATCGTTCAAGATGGCGACGCGCTCGCCGTCGTGATCAGATGCGATCAACCGAATGCGGTCGCTGGATGCGCCCTGAAGTGATCGTAGAGGTCCAGCGGAGGTGAATACACGTAGTTCGCTATCTGTGTAGGCAATGCCGGGCCCTGAACCGAGGACGCACAGGGTGGAGGTAATGCTGGGGGCCGTTTTCAGTATTCCCCCGAGCACCGGTGCTCCATCATTACTGCGCAGGAGGCGGAACTCTCCCTGATCGTCGATGGTTGAAATTAGTTGGCTGTCACTTGAGAGGCTTACCTTGTCCCAGTTTTGCCTGCTGGCGGGGGCTTTGAAGCGCAGCTCTTTCGTGGTGCAGTCGTACACGTGCAACTGCGACTCGCCGGAGAAGTTCACCACAAAGGCCGTGCCGTCTCCGAAGAGGTGCAGGTCGGTGATACCTTTCTGGCGTCCGAGGATGATCTCGCTTCGCCAGACATGTAGGAGTGTCGCTGCGCTCTGGCCTTCCGGCTGGGCTGCGTCCCACAGGGCGATCTCTCCTTTGCTATCGCCCGAGAGTAGGTAGCGGCCGTCGTCCGAGATGTCCACCCGGACAATATCACCCACTCCGTGAACACCCTCGGCGGAGACGACGTTATCGCCGTGAAGGCGGGCATCCAGGTACCAGTATTCCCAGCCCCTGTGCATTGGATCGACGGAGTTCATCAACTCGATCACGTGTCCGGTCCAGCCGTTCTCAAGTGCTTGGCTGATCTGGGTAATCGTGCCCACGTAGTTGCTCTTGGCGAGCTCGTGATTTGCTCTAGTGCGTTGTATTACAAAGGCGCCGATGCCGGTGATAGCTATTACGCAGGCCAGCGCGAGAGATCCGGCGAGGGCGCGGTTGCGCTGGGCCCATTTGACGATCTCGATGCCGATGCCGGTGCGGTGTGCGCCGACTACACGGCCTTCGGACCAGGCACGGAGGTCCTTGCCGAGGCTCTTGGTGCTGGGGTAGCGCTGCTTGCGGTCGCGCGACATGGCCTTGCGGCAGATGGCGAGTAGGGGCTCGGGGACGTCGGTTGGGGCAAGGCCGGGGTCCATGGGCTTGCCCTTGCGCAGGCACTTCAGGAGCTCGTAGGCATCGCTGCTCGAGCCCGGTTCGCGGTAGGGCGCGTGGCCTGCGAGGACGTGGTAGAGCACGGCTCCGATGGAGTAGACATCGGCGCGCTGGTCCAGATCTCCCAGCACTCCATCGGCCTGCTCGGGGGCCATGAAAGAGGGCGTGCCGAGCACTTCGCCATCCATGGTCAGGCCCACATCGTCGCCCGTGGGCGCGAAGACGTCGGTGTCGCAGGCCGCGTCGGTGCTTGAGGCGTCCGGCGTGTGAGCTAGGCCCCAGTCCATGACGTAGACTTCACCGTAGGAGCCGACCATCAGGTTGGCGGGTTTGAGGTCCCGGTGCAGTACGCCCTTGGAGTGGGCGAAGGCCATGGTCTCGCAGACGCGTTGGAGGGCGCCGATGATGCGCTGCAGGGACCAGGGTTCGTCGGAGGCGGGGCTCTTGCCGTACAGCTCGTCGATCAGGTCCGTGAAGGTCCGGCCGCTGACCCGCTGCATGGTGAAGAAGGGCTGGT
>JBLIOL010000329.1:0-5914 GCA_047639615.1 Planctomycetota bacterium
CGGGGGGGGCCCCCCCGGGCGGGGGGGGCGCCGCGCTGGCGGGCCGCCGCCGACCTTTTTGTGTTTGGGTTGCGAGCTGATTGCTCAGTCCGACATCGATCGAACGGTCACGGATGCGTACCGATTGCGTAGCGCGCGATTGGATAGGCGCGCGCGGCTATCCTCAACGCCTCGTACCCACAAGCAAGGACCTCCCCATGATCATCTTCGCCCCCCAGCGCGCGGTTGCTGGACTGCTCGCTCTCTTCTGCGTTGGCTGTGCCAGCCCCGAACAGGAGTTCACGAACTACCACGAGCGCCCCATCATCGAGCGCGACGGACAGACGCTCCTGTGGGCCAACGATGAGGAGTGGTTCGATGTGACTGAGGCCAGCATCGACCCGAGCACCTTCCAGTACGGCATTGGCAAGGACTCGATCGCCTCCATCGACACGCCAGAGTTCGTAGGTTTCAGTGACTCGCGCGTGATGGAAGCGGGCATTGACCGCGAAACCATGGTGCTCGGCATTCAGCTGGAAGGCACGGCGCGCGCCTACCCCGTGAGACAAATGGATCGTCACGAGGTGGTCAACGACACCTACGGTGGCAAGGCCTACGCAATCCTCTGGTGACCCCTCGCGCAGTTGGGTGTCGTGTGCACCCGCGAATTCGAAGGCGAGGCGGTGGAGTTCGGAACGACCGGCTACACCATGAACAACATTTTTGTGCTCTACGACCGCAGCAGCGATTCGGTTTGGTATCCGACCTCCAACGAGTCCTTCGAAGCCGTGTCGGGCGAACGCAAGGGCGACCTGATCGAAATCCTGGCCGAGCCCGCCCCCGTGATGCTTGGGGAATGGCTGGACAAGCACCCCGCTAGCGTCGTGCTGCTGCCCACCGCCGAGGATCTGGCCCGACGCGAAGAGATGCGCAACCGCCCCTTCATGGGTGTGCAGCTTGAGAACGGCGACGAGAGTGTTTCGATCGGCAGCGTCACCGACGGCGGCCCGGCAGAGACGGCTGGCATTCAAGCCGGCGACCGCCTGATCAGCTTCGACGGCGTCCCGATCGATTCCATGCGGGCCCTGCGCGAGTTCATGTCCGAGCACGCGCCCGGAGATGTGATCGAGGTGCTGCTCGAGCGCTCAGGTAAAGAGCAGCGGATCAGCCTGAAACTGGGCTCGCGGGGCTAGGTCCCGTACCCTGGCCCCATGGCCACCTCCAAGGACACCATCGAGTACCTGCTCGGTCAGCTAGACCCCCTGAATGTGCGCGCACGGGCCATGTTCGGGGGCCATTGCTTGTACTGCGACGAGAAGGTCGTACTGCTGGTCACCGACGACCAGACCTTCCTCAAGAGCTCCCCGGTTACCGACTCCCTCGGCCTCGACTGCGAAATGGCGCCCCCCTACCCCGGGGCCAAGGAGACCCTGCTGCTGCACGACCGCATCCTGCAGGACCCCAGCGAGTTCAAGCGCATCGTCCAGGCCACCGCAGATGCCCTGCCCAAGCCCAAGCCGAAGAAGAAGAAGGCTGCCAAGAAGAAGGCCACCAAGAAGAAGCCCAAGCGGGCCTAGCGGGGGTATTCTCTTGCGCCCGCAAGTCCGGGCCAACCGAATATGTCGCTGCTAATCCTTGAAGACCTGAAGAAGCACTTTGGTGCCCAGGAAGTGCTTACGGGCGCTTCCTTGACGATTGTTCCCGGCGCGAAGATCGGGATCGTCGGCCGCAACGGGGGTGGAAAGTCGACCCTGTTCAAGATGATCACCCGCGAGGAGGCACCGGACTGGGGCAAGATCACCATGCGCCGCGGCGCGCGGCTCGGGACCGTGCCCCAACACCCCAAGTTCGATGCGGGTGTGACGGTGCGCTCTTACGTGGAAGGCGGACTCGATGATGCGCGCAAGGTCATGGCCGAGCTCGAGGCGGTTGGCGAGTCCATGGGCAGCGCCGACGGCGTGGAATTGGAGCGCATCATGCGCCGCCACGATGAGCTCAGCGAGCAGTTGGAATCACTCGGCGGCTGGGATCTGGAGCGCACCGTGGAGACCGTGCTCTCGGGCATAGGCTTGGGTTCGGAGTTCTGGGAGCGCGAGGCTTGCACGCTCTCCGGTGGCGAGAAGAACCGCGTAGCCCTGTCGCGCGAGCTTGTCGGCGGCCACGACCTGCTCTTGCTCGACGAGCCCACGAACCACTTGGACCTGCACGGCATCGAGTGGATCGAGAACTACATGCGCGAGCTGCCCGGCGCCGTGCTCGTGGTCAGCCACGACCGGCGCCTGCTCAACAACAGCGTCAGTCAGATCCTCGAGCTCGAACAGGGCAGCCTGACCAGCTATCCGGGCAACTACAACAAGTACGTGCAACTCAAAGCCGAGCGCTTCGAGAACGACAGCCGTGCTTGGCGCCAGCAGCAGGACATGCTCCGCAAGGAAGACCTGTTCATCAAGAAGCACATGGGTAGCCAGCGCACGGCCGAGGCTAAGGGCCGCGCCAAGAAGCTCACCCACGTGGTGCGCCTCGAGCAGCCCTTCCACGACATTCGCCGGCCCAACATCAAGGCCCCCGAGACGGCACGCGGCGGCGAAAAGGTGCTCGAGGGCGAGAACCTATCCGGCGGCTACGAGGGCAACGTGCTCTTCGAAGGCGTGACCGTGCGCATCTCTCGCGGTCAGCGCATCGGCATCGTGGGTCCCAACGGCGCGGGCAAGTCCACGCTGATGAAGATCCTGGTGGGCCGCCTCGAGCCGCTCAAGGGACAGGTCCTGCGCGGGCACGGTGAAGAGGTCGCCTACTACGACCAAAACACCAGCCACCTGCGCGACGACCATACGCCCTGGAAGGAAATCTACCGCTACTACCCGAAGATGACCGACCAGGAGATTCGCAGTCACCTGGCCCTGTTCCTCTTCCGCGGCAAGGATGTGGACAAGGATGTCAGCGCCCTCTCCGGCGGCGAGCGCGCGCGCTTGGCACTAGCGATCATGGTGCTGGAGAACCCCTCCTGGATCGCCATGGATGAGCCCACCAACCACCTGGACCTGGCCTCGCGCACGGCCCTTGAGGAAATGCTCAGCGAGTTCCAAGGCGCCCTGGTCTGCATCAGCCACGACCGCGAGTTCTTGGACGGCCTAACCAACTACACGATCGAGGTCAGCCACGAGGGCGTGACCGAGTTCGACGGCAATTACTCGGCCTGGCGCGCAGCTCAAGACGAGGCGCGCATCAAGGCCACCGAAGTGCGCTCGCGCAAGGCCGTCGAGGACAAGCGCAAGGCGACCGAAGCCGCCGCCAAGGCAGCCAAGAGCAACGGCAAGCAAGACAAGAGCGGCAAGAAGCCGCGCAATCCCTACAAGTTCGCCAAGCTCGAAGAACTCATCATCAAACTCGAGGGGTCCAAGGAAGCCCTCGAGTCCGAACTGACCAAGGAAGAGGTCTACAGCAATTCTGAACGTCTGCGCGACACCCAGTTCCAGCTCGCCGAGCTGGAAATGGAGCTCGAACAGGCCAACGAGGATTGGGCCAACTGGGGCTGATCAGCCCCTCTCTTTAGCTATCCCCATGAAAGCCTTCACCGACGCCATCCGCGCCGCCATCGCGGCCGAGACCGGGCTTGAGGCAGGCAGCCTCAAGCTCGAAAGCCCGCGCAACCCCGAGCAGGGCGACGTAGCCTTCCCGTGCTTCACCCTCGCCAAGGAGCGCAAGCAAGCACCACCCAAGATCGCCGCCGAGATCGGTCCGGCCATCGAGGCGCGCTTGGACGGCATCGAGGTGGCCATCGCCGGCCCCTACCTAAACTTCAAGATCGAGCGCGCTGCCCTGGCGCAGTCTGTGATCGAAGAGATCTGCGGCCAAGCCGAGCAGTACGGACACTCGGACGAAGGCGCCGGCAAGACCGTGGTGGTGGACCTCTCTTCCCCCAACATCGCCAAGCCCATGTCCGTGGGCCACCTGCGCTCGACGGTTATCGGCGCCGCCGTGCAGCGCCTTCACGATGCCCTGGGCTACACAACCGTGGGCATCAACCACATCGGCGACTGGGGCAGCCAGTTCGGCAAGCTGGTGGCTGCGGTGGACCGCTGGGGCGACACGGTGGATCTGGAAAAGGACCCTATTCGCTCCCTACTGTCCCTCTACGTGCGTTATCACGATGAGGAGGATGACGACCCCGAGCTCGTCGAGGCCGGTAAAGCCGCCTTCCGCGAGCTTGAGAGCGGCGTTGACGGCAAGGTGCGCGAGACTTGGCGCAAGCTGACCAGCCTCTCCATGGTCGAGTTCGACAAGATCTACACGCGCCTGGGTACCACCTTCGACGAGGTGCGCGGCGAGGCCTTCTACGAGGACCACCTCGAGAAGACCATCCAGCGCATTGTAGACAGCGGCATCACCGAAGAGTCCGAGGGCGCGCTCGTCGTATCTCTCGACGAGTTCGGCAAGCTGCCCCCCTGCCTGCTGCGCAAGTCCGACGGCACCACTCTCTACGCCACCCGCGACCTAGCGGCCGCCTTCCATCGGGACGAGCTCTACAAGTTCCACCGCTGCCTCTACGTAGTAGGCGGCGACCAGCGCCTGCACTTCAAGCAACTCAAGCTCGTGCTGCAGCGCATGGGCCTCGAGTGGGAGCCGCGCATGGAGCACATCGACTTCGGCATGATGCGTCTGCCCGAAGGCAAGATGAGCAGCCGCAAGGGCCGCGTGATCTTCCTGGAAGAGGTGCTCGACCGCGCCGTGGCCGAGGCGCGCAGCATCATCGATGCCAAGAACCCCGACCTAGCTGACGCCGCGCAAGTCGCCGAGCAGGTGGGCGTGGGCGCCGTGGTCTTCAACGACCTCAAGCGCGAGCGTGTCAAGGACATCGACTTCGTCTGGGAAGAGGTGCTCTCCTTCGAAGGCGACACCGGTCCCTACGTGCAGTACACCAACGCGCGCCTGGCGCGCATCGCCGCTAAGGCCAAGGCTTCCGAAGAGGATCAAGCCGCGCCCGATTGGTCGGCCCTGGCTACGGCCGCGCCGCTCGTGCTGCGCTTGGCCGGCTACCCGGAGGTGCTGCATAAGGCCGCCGCCAAGGCCGAGCCCAGCCTCTTGACCCAGTACCTGCTGGGCCTCTGCCGAGATGCGAATTCCTGGAGCGCCGCGGAACGCGTGCTCGGTCAGGAGCCGGGCGTCACCGCCGCCCGCTTGGCCCTGGCAGCTGCCATCCGCCAGGTGATCAAGAGCGGTCTGGGCATCCTCGGAGTCTCCGCTCCGGCGCAAATGTAGGACGCGTCACCTCCGGCGGGTTTCCCATGGGATTCCCGTCTAGTGGAGGCCGATGGAGGTTTCCTAAACTCCGTCCTTAGGCCCCCGGGTGGGTCGTCCGACAACCATGAGCCGGCAGCACGAGGTGTGCTACCGACGGAGGAGACCTTGATCGACACCCTAATCCGCGACGTTCCCGACTTCCCCAAGCCTGGGATCGTCTTTAAGGACATTACACCCCTGCTTGCTAGCCCCGAGGGGCTCAAGCAAACCATCGACGGCCTTGCACAAGCTGTCGACCCCAGCACCTACGACGTGATCTGCGGCATTGAGTCCCGCGGATTCATCTTCGGCACGGCGCTCGCGTTACAGCTGGGCAAGGGCTTTGTCCCAATGCGCAAACCTGGAAAACTGCCCTACACGACGGTTTCCCAGGAATATCAGCTCGAGTACGGCACGGACTGCGTCGAGCTGCACACGGATGCCTTCGACGGCACGCCGCGTGTACTGCTGCTGGACGACCTGCTGGCGACGGGTGGGACAATGGGTGCCGGGATCGAGCTCGTACGCCGTGTTGGCGGCGAGGTCGTGGCGTGCTCCTTCGTGATTGAGCTTGGCTTCCTGAATGGCAGGGATCCGCTCCGAGAGAAGGGCATCGACGACGCGCAGATTCATGCGCTCCTTAGCTACTAGGCAC
>JBLIOL010000330.1:0-5906 GCA_047639615.1 Planctomycetota bacterium
ACTTGAGGGTGAGGGGCTTGAAGAGGCCATCGATGCGCTCGGGCGGTGTGTGGAGCGCTTGCCGGAATCCCTGGCTGGCATGGTGCGCTGGGTGTATGCGGGCGGGCTGAGCCTGGGCGCGGCGGCGGAGCGTATGGAGCTTGGACTCGAGGCGGCGAAGAAGCGCTTGCAGCGTGCGCGTCAGCAACTGGCCGAGTGCCTGCGACGGGCGGGGGTGCAGGTATGAGCGCGCAGTCGTCTGAGGATTGGGCCTCCGATCGCTTGGTGCATGGGTTGCTGAGCGTGCGGGCTGAGCGTGCGAGCGGGGCTGGGGCGGCGCGCTTGGAGCGTTCCTTGGCGCACTTGCGCGAGTCTAGGCAGTCGCGCTCGGCAAGCGTTCCGCGCTTTGGTTGGCGCGGGCTCTTGGCTGCGGCTGCGGGGCTCGTGGGCGTGCTGCTGCTGGCGCGTCTGGCCTTTGACAGCAATGCTGCTTATGCCTTGCTGGAAGCCAGCGTGGCCGCCGAGCGGGACAGCTTCGGTGCCCGGCACCATTGGGTTGCCTACGGCACGGATGCGTCCAGGGCCGAGGTCGTCGCTCTCGAAGGCCAAATGGATCTCTTGGGAGAGCGCTACGCACGCTTCGATGCGCGCTCTCCGGACGGCCGCGTAGAGGTGCACATGGGGCGTACGCCGAACGGTTCCTGGATGCGCATCGGCGCAGGTCCCTTGATCATCTCCGGGGACGACAATCCCGGCGCTGCCTCCTTGGATCACTCGGCGGAGATGCTCGCCTCGCCGGGCGCGTTCCTCGAACTCCTCGGACGAACCCATGACTTGGAAGTGCTGCCTCTGGCAGAGGGCTTCGATGGTCCGCGCCTCTTGGCAACCCGGCGCCACGCGCACGATCAAGAACCGGCAGAGGTGGAGCTTTGGCTCGACCCCGAAACGAGCCGTGCCATGCGCCTCGAGCTGCGCTGGGAAGCGCGCGCCGCTGTCTCCATGGAAGAACTGCACCGCGAAGTAGCGAGCTCCCTGACCCAGGGAAGCTTCCTCTATGTACTCCCGCGCCTGGCTGCAGGCACGGAGCTAACTCTCACCCGCCTGGTGCTCGTGCGGCAAGCCGCCGAGCTCCAGGATCCGAAGGCCTTCGAGCCCGACCAGAACCGTTGACCTACTAGCCATGACCAAGAACGAATCCAACCAACGCTCCAATTTTCTGCGCTACATCCTGATTGGCGGGATCGCGGCGATCAGCTTGCTCGGCGTGACTCTCGCCACTCAACACACGGGCCAGTCGGCCATAGACGACGACGGCAGCTGCTTGATCGCCCTCGTCCACGGCCATATGGGTTGGGAGGCCAGCTGTCCCTATCACGGCGAGTAGTCTCGTTCGACCATCACCGGGGGGATCGGTGAAACCCTAGGGGCCAAAGGTGGTCTCTAGGGAGCACGCAGTGAGCGTGTCGAGTTTGGGCCCTCGTGGGTGGCCCGTGCGTGAGCCGGGATCCTGTGGGTCCCGGCTCGGCGAGTTCTTGACGAAGGAATGCTCATGAAGAGTTGGGTTCTGCTGGTCGCCGGTGCGGCCGTCTGTTCGGTGGCTTGTGCGTCGATTCCGATGGAGGTGATCCATGGGAAGACGGATTGCTACGAGGTGAACGCCCTGGACGCGAGTTTGGGTGAGGACACCTTCTCGGTCAGCGGGTTTCAGGTTGTTGCCAACGTGAACTGCCCAAAGATCAAGTCTGTCCTGATCAAGGTCTTCGATGACGTGGATGGGGATGGCGTTCACGATGTTGATGAACAACTGTTCGACCAAATCTATGCCCTATCCAATCCGCCGTCTGGGACGTTGACCACGGGTGCCATGTCAGGAGGCAAGAGCACGAAGAATGGCGGTACCGCCTGGTCCACGACTCTCGTCAACAGCGACGGCAAACAGACCAGCTTCGGTGGCTACTTCTAGGCCTGCAGTGCATGCGGCCTACCAATCGAGAATCCCAAGAGACCGAGTACTAAGGAGAAAACTGTGATGAACAAGCGAACCAAAATCCTAGCCAGCGCCTTTGGCCTGCTGGCCCTTTGCGCAGCAACCCTGGGGCAGCCGGCCCAGCAGGTTGCGGATTCCATGAAAGCGCGGCTGCTGACGGAGCGGGCGGAGGTCGGGTACTACGACGGGCACGTGGGCATCGAGTTCCAAATCCGGAACCTCGGTGAGACGCCGATCGGCGATCGTGAGGTGCGCGTGGTCGACTTGGATCCGGCCCTGCCCAAGCTGCTGGGTGGTGTGCGCGATGATCGCGCTCCGCTCTCGGGGGCCATGGAATTCAATGGGATGCTCATCCCCATGGAGTTGCTGCCCGGCGGGGATCTGATCGGCACGCTGCCCCGGGGCGCCTTTCAGTGGTTCTCATCAAACACGCTGAAGGTGCGTGTATTCGATGGGTTTGCTACATCGAGGGGGACTCCTAGCGGGGAGACGATCGTGACTTGGCAGATCGCTACGGGGTCATTGCTCTAGGGCATCCGCGCCCAGACTGAGCTCGATCAGCAACGGGCGGTGATCGGAAATCAGGGGCTCGTCGATGACACGCATGGACCCTGCATGCATGCGACTTCCCGGCCGCACCAGGCAGTAGTCGATCTGTCTTTCGGGTGCGTCGGCGGGGAATGTGAAGTGGTTGCCGCTGCAGGGGATTTCGGTGAAATCCTCGGCTAGGCGCTGCATTACGGCCGTGCCTGGCTGGGAGTTGAAATCCCCGGCCAGGACTACGGGATGATCCCAGTCCCTGTAGTAGTCCATCAGGGTCTCGGCCTGGGCCAGGCGTTCCGCTTCGGTGCGATAGAGGTGAATGCTGACCACCGTGACCGGGCCCTGGGGCGTGAGGACTTCGATGCCCAGGGCTATGCGCGGTTCGCTGCCGTCCGGTAGGCGCAGGTTGTGGACCTTGAGAATGGGGTAGCGCGAGAGCACGGCCATGCCGTACTCGCCGCCTTGGTAAGGCATGAAGGCGCCGAAGGCGGAGTGCAGTCCGCAGGCTTCGCCGAGCCAGGCGGCCTGGTCTACGCCGCCGGTGCGCGTGCAGGAATTGTCGATCTCCTGCAGGGTGACTATGTCCGGGTCGTGGCTACGGATGAGCTGGGCGGCGCGCTCGAGGTCGAGCTTGTCATCCATGCCTGCGCCGTGCCGGATGTTGTAGGCCAGGATGCGCAGCGGGCTGGCTGGCGTGCCTTGCCCAACTTGGCAGGCGGCGAGCAGTAGTAGCAAGCCACTGAGGAGTAGGGGGCGTCGGCTAAGCGAGGTATCCATAGACAGATTGAAAGTGGCAGCAGGTTCCGGCGAGTACAAAGAGGTGCCAGACGGCATGGTGGTACTTGAGGCTCTCGCGTGTGTAGAAGATTGTGCCCAAGGAGTAGAACAAGCCACCGGCCAGCAGCCATCCCAGGCAGGCGCCGGGTAGGGCCTCGTACATGGGCTTGGCTGCGATCACACCTACCCAACCCATGGTCAGGTACAGCAGCGTCGACATGCGCGGGAAGCGTCCTATGAAGAAGACCTTGAAGGAGATGCCCATGAGGGTCATGCCCCAGAGCACGCCGAAGAGTGACCAGCCCCAAGCGCCGCGCAGGGTGATCAATAGGAAGGGCGTGTAGGAGCCCGCGATCAGCACATAAATCATGGCATGATCGAAGACCTTCAAGCGCATGCGCGCATCGGTCCTGGAGAAGCTGTGATACAGGGTCGAAGCCGTGTACAGCAGCACCATGGACGTGCCGAAGATCGAGAAGCTCACCACCCGCCAGACGTCGCCCGTGGAGGAGGCGCGCACGATCAGAAGCACCAGTGCGGCCACGCTAAGTAGCGCACCAATCCCGTGGGTGACCGCGTGCGCGATCTCCTCACGGGCGCTGTATTCCTGCTTGCTGCCTGCTTGCATGAATGGCCAGTGTACTCTGGAGCCATGCACTGCCAACCCATGATCAATGTGGCCGATGTTCAGGCCAGCTCGCGCTGGTATCAGCAGCTGGTGGGTCTGGAGAGCGGCCACGGCGGGTCGGACTTCGAGATGCTCATGAGTGGAAAGGAGCTGGCGCTGATGTTGCACAACGCGGCCGCCGCCGAACACCACCCCGGATCCGAATCCAGCGGTCCGGTGGGAAAGGGGGTGGTCATGTACTACCGCGTGGGCGAGGACCTGGCCCCGGCGGGGGAGCGAGCCAAGGAAATGGCCGCCAGCATCTTGAAGCCGATCGCCTTCAACGAGCTTGCCCACCAGGAAGAGCTCTGGGTCAAGGACCCCGATGGCTACACGGTCGTACTCTGCGGGCCCGCTGCCTGGGGGTAGGTGGGGGACGGCCCACATGCGGAACTGCTGAATAATCGTTTCTAAACCCGTGGCGTGGGGCTTCCGAAGAGGCTGAAGAGCCCCCTCGGGTCCCCGTCATGGACGAAACGAATTCGAAGACTAAGCAGGCGCTAGAAGGCGCATCCGCCCAAGGGCGCAGTCGTCGCATCCTTGAGCTTGATGCCCTGCGCGGGCTCGCAGCCCTGGCAGTGGTCCTCTACCACTACACCACACGCTACGAGTTCAAGGTCGGCCACACGAGTGCGCCAGCATTCTCGGTGCCCTTCGGCCACTACGGCGTCGAGCTCTTCTTCCTGCTCTCGGGTTTCGTGATCTTCATGACCCTGCAGCGCACCAAGCGCGCGCGTGACTTCGTCATCTCGCGCTTCTCGCGGCTCTACCCCGGCTTCTGGGTGGGCATGGCCGTGACCCTCGCAGCCATCGGTATGATGGGTCTGCCTTTCGCGGGCTATAGCATCGGCGCCAAGGATATCCTCGTCAACGCGGCCATGCTCCAGCGCTACGTGCCTGGCACTCGCTTTGTGGACGGCGCCTACTGGACGCTGTGCGTGGAGCTGACCTTCTACGGTTGGATCTTCATGCTCTTCCTCTCCGGCCATCTCAAGCGCGTCCGTCTGGCGATCGCCGCCTTGGTCGGGCTCGAGCTCGCCCTGCACTTCGTCACCAACGGCGGCGACATCACAGCACCCTTTCCCTTGCGTGCACTGCGCCAGGTTGCCCTCGCTCACTTCGGCCCCTACTTCGGCGCCGGCATCCTCTTCTACCAACTGCGCAATCGCGCGCCCGGGTCGAGTGCCTCAGGCGACTTCTTCGGGATCCTCGCCTGCCTGGTTGCGGTAGCCTTGATGCGGCCCATGCCAGACTTCATCGCCTCCGTAGTCTGCTTCGGGATCTTCGCCCTCCTGGTTGGCGGCAAGCTTAGCTTCCTCGCTTCGCGGCCCCTGCTCTTCCTGGGCGCCATCTCCTACTCGCTCTACGTGGTGCACCAGAACGTGGGCTTCCTACTCCTTCGCCACGCGGAAGCCGCAGGCATGAATCCCAACCTAGCGATCCTGTTGGCCACTGCCGTATCTTTGGCCATCGCCACGGCGATCACCTTCCTCGTCGAGCGCCCCGCTCTACAGGGAATTCGCCGCCTGACTACTCGCTCGACGCCCGTTGCTCAGACAGGAATCAAGCCCGCACCCCTCTCGACCTAGGAGCGTGTCGCGCGTAGCCGAGCTTGCGAGGCATGCGCCATTTTTCGCGAGGCAAGGCGCGCCAAGACCCTCGTAACCGTAGCTACCCTGGGTTTGGTGCAACGCAGCATCGCAGATTAGGGCGCGTGGCTCGCGAAGTTAGCTATGCGCGACACGCTCCTTGCTGGCGCTCCCACTCTCCTGCTCGACGTTGCCTAGCGCGCAGGGGGGTGAGGAGATCTCCCTCGCCGAGATGAAACAGCTCATCTACGGCAGGCGGGTCTCGAGGGAGGATGAACCCACCAGGTACGAGTCCATGATCCTGACCCTGGCAAAAGACGTCCTGATCAGGGGTCTGGAGAGCGATCTGGAGTCGCGCGCAGCG
>JBLIOL010000331.1:0-5897 GCA_047639615.1 Planctomycetota bacterium
GCTGACCGAGCCCGTCGTATTGATTGAGAAGAATCGCCTCGGATCCGGGTCCTCCGGTGCGTCGGGCGGAATCCTGCACCAGGCCTATTCCGATCGCCTGCTGGCGGGTATGTCGCGGGATGCGATCAAGACCTACGCGCACATGCAGTCGGCCACCGGCCGCTCCGTGGGCTACCGCCGTACGGGCGTGCTGCTCTTGGCTGACGACGGGGGTGGCGTACACCGGGAGCAGCTCGAGAAAGACCTCGAGATGCACCGCTCCATCGGCATCGTTGCCGATGCGGTCAACGCTGATGAAATTCGTGCCCTGTGCCCAGGTATCGAGGTGGCGGACGATGCCATGGGCAGCTTCCAGCCGGAGGGCGGCTTCGTTGCCGCCAATCGCACGATCCAAACCTTCGCCACCTTGGCGCGCAACGCGGGTGTGGCCACGCGCATCGGCATGACCCAGCCGGAGGTCATGGTCGAGAAGGGGCGTGTGGTGGGTGTGCGCACCGAAGAGGACATGTTCGAGGCCACCACGGTGGTGCTCAGCGTCGGCGCGTGGACACCGAAGATGCTCTCGGGCCTGGGCGTGGACCTACCCCTGCGCATGGTGCGCGTGGAAGAGCACTACCTTGAAATGCCGCCCGTGGATGTGGGCGAGGACGAGGGCGATTTCGGCGAAGGCCAAAGCGGCGAGTTCGAGACGCGCTTCATGTTCGATCCTCTGGACCTGATGCCCGTGCCGCACCCGGTGCTGGTGGATCTTGAGGGGGACTATTCCCTCAGGCCTGATCCGCGGCACGCCCGTTCGCGCATCAGTCGCCTCGATGTTGGTAGCGCCGAAGTGATCGACGCGCCGGATTGCATCGGAGCTGAGGTTGGGCCGGAGTTCACCGGCTGGGCACGCGAAGTAGCTTCGAAGCGCATGCCCGTCTACAAGGACATGGAGGCACGCGGTGGCGCCCAGTCAGCGCTCGTGCTGACCCCCGACGGGTTGCCTATCGTCTCCCCCGTACCTGGGATCGAGGGCCTCTACTTGGTCGCCGGCTTCAGCGGCAACGACTTCCACCTGGCACCCTCCGTGGGTGAGGGCATGGCGCAGATGGTGCTGGGACAGCCGGTGTCGGCTTTCGACCCGGACGTGTTCAGCGCTACGCGGTTCTAGCCGGCTAGCAGCCCGCTTTAAAAAACAGCGACTTGTCGCTTGGCTCCAACGAAGCGCCTGGCTGCGTTGCCAGAACGCTTAAATAGCCACCACTATGGGGGACCTGTCGCCTTGCCAGACGATCCGTGGAAACCAATCGCTGGGCCGCTGTTTTTTAAGCGGCCTGCTAGGCGTCCTTGGCGAGCGCCGTGATGCGCACGCCGTAGGTGTTGTCGATGGTGACGACCTCGCCACGGGCGACGATGCGGCCGTTGACGAGGATGTCGGCGGGCTCGTGGGCTTCGCGGTCCAGGGGGACCAGGGAGCCCGGACCGAGGGCGACGAGGTCGCCGAGGGTCATGCTGGTGCGGCCGATTTGAACGGTGACGCGCACGGGCACGTTGAGCAGGTTGTCGAGACCGATGGGCTCGCCGTCGACCGTGCCGCCAGTCAGATTCTTGAGTTGGCTCGCAGCGGCGGCGGTGGCGTCGTCAACTGCCTGTTCGAGGTTGCCGCCTGCGGCGGTTTGATTGTCGTCAGCCATAATTGGAGGGCCCTCTGGAGCGGTCAGCGGATTGCGGGGCAATCGATGTCGCCGGCGCGGAGGTCGAGTTGGGTGAGGTGTACGGCCAAGGTGCCGTTGACTTGGCCCCAGTGGCCTTTCGCGCAGGCACGCTCCTCGATGTAGATGTCGAGGGTTTGGTCGGTGTCGATACCCAGGGGCAGTACATCGCCCACTTCGAGTGCTAGCAGCTCGTGCAGGGGCAGGTCCACGGCGCCTAGGAAGGCGCGCACGTCGAGCAGCACGTCGTCCAGGTGATCGGGCAGGGCCTCAGCTGTCTCTTGGATGAGCTCCGGGGAGCCCGGGACGTTGGGCAGGTAGAGGATCAGCTCGCTCTGGCCGACCTGGCCGTCGATGACGAGGTGCACACTCAGACGGCGGCTGTCGGCGGATGCGTTGGCGCTGCGCAGGGTGACTAGATCGTCCACGTCTTGGGCCAGGGTTCCAGGGGCGGCTTCCAGGCCTAGGCGCTCGCAGATGGGCACCGTGATGACGTCGAGGATGCGCGAGAGGATGCTGACCTCGGCGCTCGAGAGCTGGCGTGGCTCGACTTCCTCGTTGGAGGTCGACGGGCCGGAGACCACGGTCTCTACGACCTTGGCAGCGGCTGTGGAATCCCAGACCATCCAAGCCAAGTGTCCTCCAATCGTGAAGTTGTGCACGATGAAGGGCGCCTTGAAGTCGTCGAACATGTGCTCCACGTTGATCTCGCGCAGGGAGGCGAGAGTGAACTTGTGGAAGCTCCGCAGGGGGCCGACGAGGTCCGTTGAGATGCCCTGTAGGGCAGAGGTGATCTGCCCATCGATCTCGTGCAGGCGCTCGCTGGAAAGGCTGCGCGGCTCCCTGAAATCCCGCGATGCGACCTCGCCGATGCGGCGGGCCGTATCACCATCGACCGCTAGGGCCTCGGTTTCTGCGGGATCGAGCTGAGCCACGGGAGAGGGGTCTGCTTGTTACTGGGCCAGGTGGCCGCTGAGGAAGACTTGACGAATACGGCCTTGGACGCCCACGTTGATCTCACCCACGAACTCGGGGAGGATCTCGGTCACGTCCACATACAGGCTGTCGCCGGAGGGAGTGCGGATGAGCAGGTCCATCTCCGTGCCCGCGTAGACGGTCATGGGTCCGTTGTCTACTTGCAGGGTTTTCTGCAGGGCATCGACCTTTAGTAGGTGATCGTGGTAGTTGCCGCGGAAGCTAGCCTTGCGGTAGGAGTCGCCGGGGCGGATGCCGCTCATCTCGTCCAGCTGCAAGGGAGCGGTGGTTGCGCCGAAGTGCACCGGGAAGACCGCCGGGCGGACCTTCTCCATGACCATCTGCGTGAAGCGTTCGCGGTTTACACCGTTGTAGATTTCGTCCAGCTTCATGCTGGAGATGAGCGTGGTGACCTCGGACTCGAGCCAGGCGCGATAGAGCAGGTCCGCGTCGCGACTCATGACGTAGTCAGGATCGTAGGAGAAGAATTCGATCTGGGGATCGGTCTTGATGAAGCGCGTGTAGTTGCTCTCATCGACGTTCGAGATGAGAGTGTTCTCGAAGAGCTTGTGGAAGTACGGCCCCTGCTGGCGTGGCTTGATCGCCTCCTTGGAGGGTATGGCCATCATGGCCAAGGCGCCACCAACGACAACTAGCCCGAGGGCGCCGCCCAGGAGCTTGAGAGGACCGCGGTCCTTCTTGGGAGCGTCGTTGCCCTCAGCTTCGTCTGTTTCTTCGTCGGCCATTATTTAGCGCTTCGGACTTACCTGACGAGCATCTACAAGACGCGTCGAGGCGGGGTCACTGGAGACTTCGTCCACCCAGGCACGGGCTTCCGTGCGATCGGCGGCGAATTCATGTTGCTGGGTGAGGTAGTCGCGCACGATGCGTGCGCGGGCGTGAGCTAGGCGTAGGGGACTGTTGCCGAAGGCGGCGCTGATTTCGTCTGCATGGCCTTCCAAGACCAGTACCTGATTGAAGCGCGGACGTAGGCTGTCGGCTATGCTGTCGAGATACTTGCGACTTTCTTCCGTGAGGGCTGCGGAGCCAGGCCCAAATGTGGCAATACGCGGGGTGCGCACCTCGTCACGGGGTTTGAGGGCCTTGAGGGTCTCGGCCTTGAGCAGCTCCTTGTGGCTGGCTAGGCGGTGCTCCACGCGGCGTTCGGGGTCGTCCTCGGGGGGCAGGTTGAACTTGCGGCGCACCTGGTTGTAGACGCCGATCTTGTCGTGGGCGTCGAGTACGCCGGGCAGGCCCATGGACTTGCGGCTGATCACGAAGGAGCTCACGCCCTTGGCCACCAGACCGCTGTCGCGCTCCTCCGCCATGGAGACCAGCAGGATGAAGAAGCACAGGATCAGCGTCATCATGTCCCCAAAGGACACCATGTAGCTGGGCGCGCCCTTGGTCATCACGGGCACCTCGACGATCTTGACCTTGGGTTTCCCTTCGGGCTCGCTCACTGGCCGCCTCCTTTGATCTGTTGCGCGTGGGAGTCGCTCATGGCGAGGATGCGTACTTCAACGCGGCGGTTGGAGCGGCGCAGCATGGCCGTGGAGTTGTTGTTTTCGGGTAGGGGCGAGTTGCCTAGGCCGGAGACCATCAGGGTCTTCGAGCTGACGTCGCTCTCGGCCAGGATGACCTTCGCGGCGGCTTCTGCGCGGGCCAGAGAGAGGTCCTCGGCGGTAGGGAATTGAACGCTGGGAACGAAGGCGTTGTCGGTGAAGCCCTCGACCACGATCAGGTGCTGGTAGTGCTGCAGGACGGCGCCGCACTCGCGTAGGGCCGTGCGCAGGACGCCGTTAGGGATCGCTGAACCGGGGGGGAAGGCGGCGCGCGGGTCGAAGCGCATGCGCATGCCGTCGCGCACGTGGTTGGCGTCGAACTCGACGTGCTCGTCCGTCAGCTTCTGGCCCATCTCCTCCATGTTCTCCGGCAGTTGGTCCGAGGGCCGACTGTGGGGATTGGTGGCGCCGCGCTCCAGGTCCATGGCGGCCATGATGTCGTCGCTGGGCGCATCCATGGTGTCGCCGAGCTTGTCGCTCACGACGCCCTTGGTGCCCATGATGTCGATCGGTACGGAGAAGGATTGGAAGTCCTTCATGCTGGCGAAGGTGTAGAGCAGGATGAAGAAGGTCACCAAGAGCGAGATCATGTCCACGAAGGTAGCCACCCAGCCGGGTGCACCGTCGAGGCCGCCGTCGACCTCCTTCAGCTTGATGATTGCCTTTGCCATGATCTAGGCGGCCTCGATGCTCGCCCTCGTGCTGGGAGCCAGGTAGCCCTTGAGCTTCTCTTTGATCAGCTGCGGCTTCTCGCCGGATTGGATGGCGACGATGCCTTCCACCATGAGGCTGCGCAGGAGGATGTTCTGCTTACAGATCATCTCCAGCTTGCCGGCCATGGGGATGAAGTACATGTTCGCGCCCATGGCTCCGTAGAGCGTGGTGAGCAGCGCGGTCGCCATGCCGATGCCGATGGCGGACGGGTCGGAGAGGTCTTGGAGCATCTGCACCAGACCCACCAGCGTGCCGATCATTCCGAAGGCAGGACAGAAGGCGGCCATCTGGTCCATGATCTTGCGGCCGACCTCGTGGCGTTGCTTCTCCCACTCGGCCTCGAGCTCCATGATGTCGCGCACGGTGTCCGCGCTGAAGCCGTCGATGACGAGTTGGATGCCCTTGCTGAGGAAGGGGTCGGTGACGTTTTGGAGCTGGGTCTCGAGGGCCAGCAGACCTTCCTTACGCGCCAGGTTGGCGAACTCCACCACGCGCTCGATTTCTTCGGTCGGCTTGGGCTGCTTGCGCATGGCCGTGACCAACATGATCTTCATGACGGGCTTGAGGTCCGTCATGGTGAAGGCGAGCATGGTCACGCCGGCGGTGCCGCCGAAGACGATGGCCATGGAGGGGACGTCGACGAAGATCATCACCCCGCCCGGCCCAAAGGCCATGGCGACGAAGACGATCAAGAAGGCGAGGCCCGCCCCGATAATGGTTGTGAGGTCCATAGAGATCGATGCGCCCGGGTAGGGGCGTACCTGGCCACGTTATCGGCAGCTTGGGCCGCTCCCTGAAGGACCTAGCGCTGGCTGTCGCGTGCGTAAGACTGGCAATACCAATGGTTTAGGCTGCCTTGGTTCAGGCCGGTGAGGGCCTAGCGGGTGTAGGCGTCGTTGACCTTGCGTAGATCGGAGGGATCAGCGGTCTTGTTGATCTCCATCATCATCTC
>JBLIOL010000332.1:0-5880 GCA_047639615.1 Planctomycetota bacterium
CATCGAGCAGTAATAGGACAGCGGGCAAGGTCACGGCGCTGGCCTTGCTGAGCAAGGACAGCAGGAAGCACACCAGCGCCAATGGCAGCCAACGCCCCAACTTGTGCACACCACAGGCTTGTTGTGCATACCTGAGGGACTTGAACCACAGCATGAGGGCGAGACCTAGACCGAAGAACCCCAGCCCCCGCATGCTGATCCGACCGGCGCTTCCCAACTCTACGCTGCTGAAGACCAGTAGCACGGACAGCCCAGCGCAGGCCAAGGCCGGTAGCCACTTGCCGGGTTCTAGTTTGGGGCTGGGGTGTGACTCGCCGTGTCGTACCCAGGCGGCTGCACAGAGGAAGGCAAATAGCCCCGCGAGGATATCGTTGCGCCCGGTGATCCAAGCCACGGACTCCACCCGCAGGGGATGCAGTCCAAAGCAAGCTGCGGCCAAACCGGATCCCAGCAAGGCCCTAGTCCCGGGAACGCAGCGCCTAAGCAGAACGAGGGCCAGCAGGAAGAACGCCAGGGTTGCCGCCGCATGCAGTAGCACACTCGTGAAGTGAAAAGCCCCCGCATTCAGGCCGGCCAACTCGTGGTCGATGGCGAAGGATATCCAGGTCAGTGGCTGGTAGTGGCTCATGTGAGCCGTGCTGAACATCCAGCTCAGGTGCTCGCCACCCAGGCCGCGGAAGGCGTGGTTTTGGACCAGGTTGCGCGGGTCATCCAGGCTGACGAACTCCGCGCCAAGGGCAGGTTCAAAGGCCCAGAACACAAGCGTCACGAGAGCTACCGCGATCGTCAGCAGTGCGGGTCGAGAGGTGTCTTGGGCCTGCTGAGTCATGGCGGCTAGTCGGTCGAAGTGCGCGCGCTCAGACTAGCGGCTCGGTGCTTGCCAGCCACCACCCAGGCGACGCACCAGCAGCCGGTCGGCGTGCCTTGGAGCGAAGACAGACAGCATGCCGAGAACGCGCCACTTCCAACGCAGGGAGCGCTCCGGACGCGGATTGCGATCGAGGGCGAGCACTTCGTGGGCCACGTCGATCGTGCCCGAGGCGGCTGACAGGTCTGGCTTCGGCAGGCCCGAAGGGTTGGGCTGGGCTTCGAAGAAACCCGTGGCCGTCAGTGCTGGATTGAGCGTGCAAACGGCGATGTTCTCCGGCGCCCACTCGAGGCGTAAGGCCTCGCCGATCGAGCACACCGCGGCCTTGCTAGCGGCATAGGCGGCCTGTCCAGGAATGCCGCGGCGACCCACTACGGAGGCCACATTCACGACCACGGCTTGCTCGCCCTTGCGTAGCAAGGGCAGTGCTTCGCGGCAGGCGAGGAGCAGTCCGACCACATTGGTGTCGAATACGCGCCGCACTAGGTCTACCTCAAGCTCCTCCACCCGCGCGCGATAGCCCACGCCGGCGTTGTTGACCAAGAGGTCGAGTCCGCCGAATGATTCAGCTGTGCGCTCGAAGGCTAGGCGTACCGCGGATTCGTCGGCCAGGTCGCAGGGCAGGATCAGATGACCCTCGCCGGGCAACTCACTCAGCAACTCGTTCAGTTGTTCCTCGCGCCTTGCGAGCAACGCCACTCGGTAGCCCTGCTGTGCCAATTGGCGCACCACCTCGGCGCCGATGCCAGAGGAGGCGCCTGTGACCAGGGCGCGCCGCGGGGCGGGCGAACTCAACCTACTGGCCGCCTACCTTGCGGTACTTCTTGAGCCTTGCGAACCAGCGGTCACGCTCCTTCTTGATCTGGCCGATGAGCGCGTCCGTATCGCCGTACTTTATGAAGAGCGCATCTTCCCAGTCGGCGGTGTCTTCGAGGATGCTGTTGTAGATCTCCCGCGCGGCGCCGACCTTCTGCTCGTAGAGCGCCAGTCGCGTGTCCTTCTTAGCCTTCTCACCCTCACTGACCAAGGACTCGGCGATCTTGGCCTTACCCGTGGCCGCGACCCAAATCGGATCGGTCATGGTGGCGTCGGGAGCCAAGTGCGTCTTGCGGGGACGTGCCGGGCGATTGGCGCGCGGCAGGGGCACCTTGGTCTCCATGTCCCCGAAGGGATCATCGACCACTATATTGGCGGGCTGGCTTACCGCGGACTCCGTCTCCTTGCGGTCCTTGAAGGCCAGGGCAGCCACCAGAATGGAGCCGATGCCGACTGCCATGAAGGCGAAGAGTGGCGTGAGGTTCGGTTTGGATTGACGGCGTGCCATGGTCTGCGCGAGGAGCTTAGGAGCGGTGGAGCAAGGCGGCGAAGCCACCGTCCACGGAGGCCGGGCAATCCGGCTGAGCGGGGTCGGGCAAGGGCAGGCGTTCGTGACTGGTTCCAGCGCTCCACTCGGGATGAGCGGCGAGGAACTTCTTGATCTGTTGGCCGTTCTCTTCGGGCTCGATACTGCAGGTGGAATAGACCAGACGGCCGCCGGGGCGGATTCGTTCGGCGGCTTCCTCTAGCAGGCGCGCCTGCAGTTCGCAGAGCTCGCGCAGGGTCTTGGGTCCGAAGCGCCAGCGGGCACCGGGGCGTTGTGCCAACACACCGGTGTTGCTGCAGGGGGCGTCCACGAAGGCTGCGTCGAAGAGTGCGCCCTCGGCCAAACCTTGGGTGCCATCCATGGCCGCCAGCATGACCTGGGAGTCGGGCGCGATGCGCGCCAACCCGGCAGGTGCCATGGCGAGTCGGTACGCGTTCAAGTCGAGAGCCAAGAGCTTGGCGCCGCTTTGGGCGATGGCCGCGGTCTTGCCTCCCGGCGCCGCGCACAGCTCAAGCACGCGCTCGCCGGCTTGGGGAGCCAGTAACTCCACCGCGGCGGCGGCCGTGTCTCCTTGCACGGTGATGCGGCCCTCCTGGAAGGCCGCGCTGGCTGTGATGCCACCGATGTCGGCCGAGGATCCAGAGAGCATGTTCTCCGCAGCGCCCAAGCTGACTTCGATCTCGACTTCTAGGAGCTCGGCGCAGATCGCATCGCGTTCACCGCTTGCCACTCGCAGGCCCACACGCGCCTCATCCTGCGCGAGTTCAGCCAGTGCGAAGGCACGTGATTCCCCGTGGCGCTTAGCCCAACGCTTGACCAATGCCGACGGCATGGAGAGGGCATCCTCCGCCCACAGGAAGGGGTGCTCCGCGGGGTCACGGAAAATGGGGAAGTCGATGAACCAGGGGCGGCCGACAATATCCTGCCGTGGGCTGCCCACATGTCCATGTCGTGCGTGACGCTGGATCTCGCGCAGGACGCCGTTCACATAGCGACCCCTGGAGAGGCCCTCGCCATTGGTGGCGGCGCGCACGGTCTCGGACACGGCCGCATGGGGCGGGATCTGATCCATGTAGAGCAGCTGCACCACGCCTAGGCGCAGGTGTGTGCGAATATCACTGCTCGGCTTGCCGCGAGCGAAGTGATTCACAATCGCTTGCAGGCTTCCACGGTGACGGACCTCGGTCCCCACCATGCGACGAACAAGGGCGCGATCCCGGTCTTCGAGACCGGCATCATAGGCGAACCGATCAACGGCTCGTAGGGGGGCGGTCCCGCCATAACGGAGGACGTTCCACGCTGTGGTGCGGGGCATGCCCGGAAGAGTAGCGATGTGGACCTCGCCTGGGCTCCTGAAACCGGCGCCAGTAGCTCAGGGTGCACCGTTTTTGGATGATCTTGGCTGAGAGCTGGCCCCTGCTCGACCCTAATTGAAGCAGCGCCCAAAGGCCGCCAAGAGCCGCGGGGGTCCTGATAGTCGCAGTTTGCGGGTGATTAGGGCCCGCACGAGGCTGTGTTCCTTGCGCAGGAAGGCGATCCCTAGGCTGAATCGATTGGCGAGCATGATCGACTTGGTGTGTTGGGCACCCAATACCTTGAGCGCAAGCGCACCCTTGCGCGGAATACCAAGCTCTTAGAGGGGCGTAACTGGGGATAGCCACCTAGCGCAATCCCTAGGCCAACTCGGGCTCTAATCCGAAGCTAGACGGCTGTAGATCAGGCTATCGCGCACGCCGATGTGTGTGTTCCAGGTGGCGCGCAGGCGGCCTTCTAGCTGCATGCCGAGGGACTCTAGGCAGCGGGTGGAGGGCAGGTTGTCGGGATCCACGTCGGCGCCGATGCGGCGTAGGCTGCGGGTCTCGAAGCCGTGGCGCATGACCTCGGCGGCGGCTTCGCGGCCGAAGCCTTGGCCGCGGCCGGCGGGGCAAAGGATGAAGCCGATATCGGCTACACCCTCCTTCTCGTGGTGGAGTATCACCCAACCCAGAGCTTCAGCCGTGGCTTGCTTGCGCGTGATGGCGAAGCACTCGACCTTCTCGTTCTCCACGTTCCACTGCAGGTACTCGCGCACCTCCTTGACGCTGGTCTTGGGCCCGCAGGACCAGTAGCGCATGGTCTCTTCGTCGCTCAAGGCGGGGAAGAGATTCGGAGCATCGTCCAGGGTGATCGGGCGCAGGTGCAGGCGCTCGGTTTCGAGGATCACGGCATCGGGCATGGGTGGATCCTAGCCCTGGGCGCCGAAGAGCGTGCCGGTCTGCAGCTGGGCGCCGTTTTGGAAAGCGGCTGCATCCATGGCGCCCTTGCCAGCGGGCTTGATGCGGATCAGTTCCAAGGCACCGTCGCCGGTGGCGATGCGCAGTCCGGGTCCCTCGAGCAGGCTGCCCGGTGCGCCGCTCTCGCCTGTATGCACGCGCGCTTCGAGCACGACCAAGGCGCGTCCATCCGGCAGGCTGGTGCGCGCGCCCGGCCAGGGCGTCATGGCGCGCACGCGGCGGGCTAGAGCTTCGGCGGGGTCACTCCAATCGAGAACACCGTCCTGCTTGCTGAGCTTGCGGCAGATCGTGACGGCCGTTTGATCCTGAGGTTGGAACTGGGCCGAACCGTCCGCAAGCGCGTCGAGAGCGTCGATCAAGGCACATGCGCCGGATTCCGCCAGGCGCTCGAAGAGCTCGCCGGATGTCTCCTGCGGCCCGATCGGCGTACGCCTTTCGAGCAGCACATCGCCGGCGTCCAAGGCCAAGACCATGCGCTGAATGGAGACGCCGCTCTCCGCATCGCCGGCCAGGATCGCTGCTTGAATCGGCGACGCGCCGCGCCAACGCGGCAGCAAACTTCCATGCACATTGAGCGCGCCGTGGGGCGCTAGCTCGAGCACATCCGTGCGCAGGATCTCGCCGTAGCTAGCTACCGCCAACACGTCCGGCTCGAAGGCCGCGAGACTCTGCAAGAACTCCGGGTCCTTGGTGCTATTCGGCTGGATGACCGGCACGCCGGCCGCATCCGCCATGAGCGCCAACTCCGAGCGTATAACGGAACGCCCCCGGCCGCGTGGGCGGTCCGGGGGCGTTACTAGGGCGCAGGTCTCGTGCACGTCGCTGGCCAGCAGGCGTTCCAACACCGGCAGGGCAAAGGGCGGTGAGCCCATGAAGACGACGCGCAAGGGACTGGCTTCCTACAGGTGCGGGTCGACGGCTTTCTTCAGCGCGTCGTACTTCTGAGCGCCGACGATCTGGTTGGCGACTTCGCCGCCCTTGATCACTACGAAGGACGGGATCGCGGTGATGCCGTACTTGGCGGGCACTTCAGCGTTGTCCTGGGTGTTCAGCTTGACCACCTTGAGCTTGCCGTCGTACTCCTCGGCGAGCTTGTCGATGTACGGACCCATGGCCTTGCAGGGGCCACACCAGGGTGCCCAGAAGTCCACGAGAACGGGCGTTTCGGAGTTGATTACTTCGGCTTCCCAGGAGGAGTCGGTGACGTCGAGTGCGGAGCTCATGTTGGTTTCCTAATGGAAGCTGTTCGGGAGTGATGGGGGCGGGGGCCCCGATCGGCCGCGAATATGGACCGGGTAGACCCAGAGGTCCAGTCGGCGGGGAGCAATTCGCGGTTATCAGGCTGGTCAGGGGATCCTATGGCCTCGGCGTGAGAA
>JBLIOL010000333.1:0-5839 GCA_047639615.1 Planctomycetota bacterium
CTCAAGCTCGATCGCGTGCGCACCAGCGGCCAAGTCCACCGTGGCCTCCCCGCGGCGCGGGGCGTGCCAGGTCCAGTCCTCAAAGACCACCAGGCCATCGACCAGCAGCCGTACGCCGTCGTCGGAGTTCAGGGAGACGCGGTAGGTGCCGGCCTTGGCCAGCTGCAGCTCGGTGCTGGCCCGCAGGCCGAAGTGACTCTCGCCCACGGCGCGACGGATCTCGTCCGAGCCCCAGGGGGTGATGAAGTTGTCTACGGTGGCGCTCGCCACGGGCTCGTCGGCCAGCTTGCGCCAACGCTCCAAGTCGCCGCGCGGATCCTGGGTCTCCAGGTCCCAGCGGAACCAGCGCGCCTCCCAGCGTGACTCGGCCAAGAGCCCGCCGGCGCGACGCATGGCCGGTCGCGGCTCGCCGGAGCGGAAGTCCCAGGGACCCCACTCGCCCATGATGATGGTCTCGAGACCACCTTTGAACTCGCCGCGTTCCTCAGCGGAGATAACCTGCTCGCCCGGCATCACCGGCGGCTGCATGCCGCGGTAGGCGACCATGTCCTCGGGTTGATCGCCGATGGGCCGCAGGCTGGCCAGAGCCAGGTTGCCGCTGGGCAGTTGACCATCGCGGCCCGCGAGCCAGCTGAGCAGGGTCTCCTCCTGCACCTGGTCGCGTCCCTCGGCCGTGACCTCCGAGAGCAAGGGACGTGCCCCAGCGCTGAAGAGGTTGCCGGAGAGGCTCACCCCGCGCGTTTCGCGGATGACCAGGTCCTGATCGTTGCCCGCGAAGTTGTTGCCGATGATCCAGTGGTCGCGGGAGGAGCTGTCGCGCGTCTTGCCAAAGTGCGAATCTCGCACAAGGCCGGGATCAGGATCCCAGTAGACCTCCACGCCCATCTCGTTGCCGCTGATTTCGTTCCAGCCAAAGAAGCAGTCCTGGCCGTGTTCGATGGTGATCCCACCGCCGAGGGAATCATTGATCTCGTTGTCGACGATCACCATGCGCTTGGAGTAGCCACCCCAGACGCCGTGTTGATGACTGCCGGAGAGCCGGTTCTTGACCAATACGTTGTCGCTGGAAAAGGTCGCCTCCAGGGAGTTCGCCACGGAGAAGCGCAGGTCGTTTCCGTAGAACAGATTGCGATCGCTGCCGCCCGGATCTTCGAGCTCGCCGCGCGCGAGGGCGCGGCCTTCCACCAGGTCCTGGCCTGCGAAGAGGAAGACCCCATCGCCACCGTGGGTGGCGCTGTTGTAGGCAATCACATTGTCGGAGCAACGCTCGAACATCAGGATGCCCGCCGAATCTTGCCCGCGCCAATAGACACCGTGGGAGTAGCCGCGCACGCAATAGTCGAAGAGGTTGTGCGAGATCCGGTTGTGGTTTGAACGGTAGAGCGCCAGCCCCCAGCCCGAGAGGAAGGAGAAGTCGCAGTCGTAGATCTCGCAGCTGTTCGTGCGCGTGAGCAAGATGCCGTTCTGTCCGTGGCGGCCTTTGCAGCCTCGGATCACTAGGCCTTCGCAGTCATTGGCCGAGATGGCGGCGCCGTAATTGCGCGTCCACTCACCCAGGTCGTTCTCGTGGGGTCGCAACCAGTCGGAGGAACCCTCGGCCGCCGCGGTGGAATACAGACGCGCGCCGTACCAGCTCTCGAACTGAATGCCCTCGAGGGTCACATCCGTGCAGTTGTTGAGCACCACGCAAGCGCGGTAGCCTCCGAAGGATCCGCCGCGTACCGTTACGTTCTCGCAGTCCTCAAGCACCAGCCCCCAGCCCATGCCCTGGTCCTGGTTGGTGCCCGCGGGCGTGCCGCGCAGGCTGGCGCCGGACAGGTCCAAGGTCACATCCTTGAGGCCCACCAAACGCAGCACCCCCTGCTCACCCTTGCTGCCCACGGGCGGCAGCAGGTATTCCCCAGCGGGAAGTTGAGCGGCGCCCAATACGCCGAGGGCGGTTCCCGCCTGCGGCGCCAGCTGAATTGCCCCCTCGCTGCCGCTCGAGCCCGAGCCGGAGGACTGGCAGGAGCCCATTTGCAGGGTGGCCAGTAGCAGAAGGCCACTACAGAGATAGGAGAGGCGGAATCGGAGCATGGTGCGGGAGAGAAACATCGTGCGGCGAGATGCGATCGGGAGCGTGAACGGCAGTCGAAAGGACCTATAGCAGAGCCTACGCCCTCGGGGCAGGCGCCCCAAAGGCAGAGACATGGGCTTGACCCAGCCTTCCCGGGTGGGGTGCTGACAGTTGACTATTCGACTCTTCCCTACCCCGCGCCGTAGAATTCCGCCCGTGACTAGCACAGCCCCCCAACCCGGCGCGCTCTCCTCGAGCTCCGCCGGCATCCAATTGCAGCCCGGTGTACCCATCTGCCAGACGGATCTGCCCCTGGATTGGTACCAGGACGCATTCCGCCCCTACGCCGAGGAGTACCTGGCCCTACCGGACCGCACCCCCGAAACGATCCTGCCCTGGCTCGACCGTTACGTGCAGCCGGCCCAGGAGCACTTCGGCGACTCGCTGCTGCTGCTGGCTCACTTCTACATGGGCGGCGAGATCGTCAAGTTGGTGGAGCGCTACGGCGGCTCCGTCTCCGACAGCTACGCCCTGGCCCTGCAAGCCTCGCGCAACCCTGAGAAGAAAGTCATCGTCGAATCGGCCGTGCACTTCATGGCCGAGGCCGTGGCGATCCTGGCCAACGATGACCAAGACGTCTGGATCACCAACCCCAAGGCCGGCTGCACCATGGAGATGCTGGCCAAGGACTACCTGGTGGATCCCATCGCGGACCAACTGCTCGAGCGCTACGGCGACGAGCTCTTGGTGGTCGCGTACATGAACACCTCAGGCCGCCTCAAGGGCTTGGCCGGTCGCACAGGCGGCGCGGTCTGCACCAGCTCGAACGCACACCTGGTTGTCGACTGGGCGCGCAAGCAGAACAAGAAGATCCTCTTCGTGCCCGACCAGCACCTAGGCCGCAACACGGCGGCCAAGCTGGGCATGGACATGAGCAAGCTGCTAACCCTGCCCGACCCGCAGGTGCACGCGGCGAACTACTCGCTCGAAGACGGCACCATCGCAGGCGGGCTTGCGGCCCTCGATAACTCCGAGATGATCCTCTGGGGTTCCTACTGCGGCGTGCACACGGTCTTCAAGCCCGAGATGGTGCGCTGGTGGCAGGAGCGCGATTGGCAGGTGCTCGTGCACCCGGAGTCGCCCCTGGAAACCGTGCAAGCCGCCGATGGCTCAGGCAGTACCGACTACCTTTGGAAGGCCGTCATGAACGCACCCAAGGGCGCGCGTATCGTGATCGGAACCGAAGGCCATTTCGTCAATAACGCCCGCGTAGCGGCATCTAGCCGCGGCGTGGAGATCATGCACCTGGCGGACATTCCGGAGCCCGGCTTCTCCGCCGGCGGCTGCGGCTGCGCCACGATGAGCCGCAATGACCCGCCGCATCTCGCGGGCATGCTCGACCTCTTGCGCCAGGGCAAAGCACCCGACATCAACCGCGTGCTTGCGGGCGATGCGGTAGACGAGATCACCGCCAGCCGCGACCGCCTATCCGAGGCCGAGCGCGCGGAACTGATCGTTCACGCGCGCCTGAGCCTCGAACGCATGATCGAGATCACGGAAGCGGCGCGCTAATTCCAAGCGCATCCGCGCGTCCGTTAACCGCGCTCGGTCTCCCAGACTTCCGCGCCGAAGTGATCCCAGGGCAAGCGACCTTCGTCGCACTCATCGCCTACGGAGAACTGCACGTCCACGAAGTAGATGATGGCGCTCGATGCGGCCGTGCGCAGGTTGCGACAGCCATGAGCCACGCCCGGGGGGATGCGCACCATGAAGCTATTGGTGTCGCCGAGCACGATGCGGCGCACCTCGCCCTCGGTGGCGGAGCCTTCGCGCACATCGGCGAGCACGAGCAGGATCTTGTCGGAGGGCGGCACGAACCAGACGTCGGTCTGACGCTTGTGCAAGTGGAAGGCCTTGATGGCCAGCGGCTCCATGATCGAATAGTTGATCTGGCGCGCCTCGAAGCCGGGTACCGACTGGTGCATACCGCCGTCCATACGACCGAGCTCGGTCATGGCTCCCCCATCGTCGTTGAAACGCTTGAGCGCGATGATCTCGACGCCTTCGATTTGGGGCCGGCCGGAATAGTCCTGCAGGCCGTATTGCTCGGCTGCGGAGGAGTTGAACTGGGTCATGAAGCAGGGGTGGCGGAGAGGGCTCCGCTGGGTCGGGGGACGCCCTGGATGGGCGCGCTGGAGAGAGTTTAGCTCGGCAGAGACTATCGACCGTTGGGACCTCGGGCATGGAGCCTGGTGCTTATGCCCGGGAAAGAGCCCCCAGGCTGCTATGCTCGGCCCACCCGTGAGCCTCGCCCACCAACCACCGCGCCAGACCGGCCGTCTGCTGGCCTGCATGGCCCTGGCCCTCTTTCTGGGGCTGCCTGCCCTAGCAGGAGCTCGGCCGGGCAGCGCGGACGACTTCTTCGTGGTCTTGGTCTACGCCCGCAACCTGCTGGAGGGCCACGGCTTCGTGCATCAGATCGGCGGCCCGGCGGTGGACGGCTTCACCAGCCCCTTGGATCTGGCCTGGAAGACGGCGGCCCTGGCGCTCGCCCCGCGCGACGGGGTGCTGGCCGCTTGGGCCAGTACTAGCTTGGCCTACCTGGGCGCCTTGCTGACCGCCGGCTGGGCCGCGGCGCGCTGCACCAGCTCGGTCGAGCCAGGTCTGCGCTGGCCACTCGGCTTGCTGACAGCTGCCGCCCTAGCGCTTTGTCCTGGCCTAGCCGAGGGCACTGCCTACCTGCTGGAAGCACCGCTTGTGGGCATGCTCTGGATAGGACTGCTGGGACTCATGGCCGGTGCGCCGCGCGACGGTTGGCGACTGCCGCTCGGGCTCTGCGTACTGCTCCTCTTGGCGCGGCCGGAGGGCCTGGTGCTCGGCAGTTTGACCCTGGTCTTCCTGACCTCGAAGGAACAACGCGGGCGCAGCCTGCTGATTTGGGCTGGCGTCGTGGCGGCGTTTATCCTGGCGCGCCTGGCGCTGTTCGGAACACTGGCACCCAACGCCTACTACGCCAAAGCCTCGGATTCGCGGCTGAATGAGCTAGTAGACGGCGTGCGCTATGTGCGCCTATTTCTGGCGAGCTCGATGGGCCTGGCCGTTTTCGGTTGCTGGCTCTTGGGCCTTGCGGCCGCGGCGCGCGGCAAGGCACGCCTCGGGCCGAGTGTGTGCGCCACGGCCGCCTTGGCGGTGGTGATCGTCTCGGGCGGTGACGGCTACCTGGGCACGCGCTTGCTGCTGCCGTTCACCCTGGCTGCGATCCTCAGCGCCGCGGCGGCTCTAAGCGAGAGCAGCGGACTCCTGCGCACCCTACTCTTGGTCGGGCTCGCGAGCTTCCCAGCTCTCTTGGCCGAGACCCTGCCCTTCAATCTGTACAGCACCGGCCTGAGCCCTAGCGCCATGGCCCTGCGCGGTTCCCACTTCCCCGGTGAGCGCCGGCTGGCCGAGCGCCTGGCCCAGGTGCAGCCGCCCCAGACCCTGGGCCATCTGCACCTGCAGAGCGCCGCTTGGTTCGCCCCGGGCCTGGCCGTGCTCGATCTCTCGGGCCTCAATGACCCAAAGATCGCCCACCTGCCGGCCCCGGGCCCGGTGGCTTTCGGACGTGAGGCCCTTGAATACGGCCTCGAGCAGGGCGTCACGGTGCTGCATCTCAGCCCCGGGCGCACGGACCCCATGCAGCTGGCTGGTCTGGACCTAAACCAGATATTGGCCGACCCACAGCAGGCCCGGACCTTCTTCGGCAACCTGCAGCTGCCCCCGGAGCGCGTCGCCCTGCTCAGCACC
>JBLIOL010000334.1:0-5794 GCA_047639615.1 Planctomycetota bacterium
GCCTACGCAGGCTCCATCAGTATTGGCAGTGAACTGCCGACCCCGGCCGCGCATAGCGTGGCTACTGTGGACGCCTTCTCTGAGCTTGTGACGAGCTTCCAAACAGCCAAGACTGCCTGGAAGAAACAGATCAAGGACACCAAGGATGTGCAGGAGCGTTCCGCTCTACGCAAGCAGCATCCCGCCAAGGCCTTCTGGCCGCGCTTCGAAAGCATGGCTCAGTCCGGCGAAGGCCAAGCTCTGCTTTGGATGGTTGGCAACGCCAAGGATCAAGGCACGGCGCGCAAGGAATTGCCCGCGGTGAAGCAACGCCTGTACGGTTCTCTGATCAAATCTCACGTCAGCGACAGCTGGTTCGGCGACGTGGTCGCGAGCATCGGCAACGAGAAGCGTGGCTTGGACGGCGAAGTGCGCGACGTCTTCTTGGCATCCATTCTGGATGCGGACGGAGCTACCGATGACACCCGCGCTCAGGCTGGCTACACCCTAGGCAACCTCCTGGCTAGCTCCAAGGACGAGGCAACCATCGCCCGCGGCAAGCAGCTGCTGGCCATGATCGCTGAGGACTACGCCGGTACGAAGTGGGCTATCAAGGCCTTCGCTTCCTCGATCACCAAGGCTGACCTCGAAGCAGGCAAGATGGCTCCCGACTTCGTCGGCGCGACCATCGACGGCCACGAGTTCAAGCTCTCCGATTACCGTGGCAAAGTCGTGCTTGTCGACTTCTACGGATTCTGGTGAGGCCCTTGCCGGAGTGCGATGCCGCACCTCCAGGAGCTCGTTGAGCTCTACCAAGACAAGCCTTTCGCCGTTATCGGAGTCAACACGGGTGATGCTCCCGACGCCTATCGTAAGGGCCTCAAGGACTTCGACGTGACATGGATCAGCGCCTACCAGGGAGAAGCCTCCCCGATCGCTGACATGTACAAGGTCTCGGGTTACCCGACCTACTTCCTGATCGATGCCGAAGGCAAGATCATCGACAGTGGTCACAGCAGCAAGGCCTTCGACGCTCCCATCAAGCGTCTGGTCGGCGCTCTGATGAACTAGCGCTACTAGCTAACGAAACGGCCCCCCGTCACGCGCGTGACGAGGGGCCGTTTTTTCGTATCCCGAAGGAAGCTACTGGTAGCGAACCAAGCTGCCCAGGCTCCACGGAGTAGTGTCCGTGCTGAGCGTGCTCGTTGCCGTCAGCTCGCCATCCGTGTCCACGGCGAACAGGGAGAGGTTGTCCGCTCCGCTGTTGGCCACAAAGAGCAGGGTGCCGTTCGGGTCTAGCAGCAGGGCGCGCGGTGTGGTGCCTGCTTCCAGCTGAGTCCTGGGGGAGAGGCTGCCGTTGCTCTCGTCTAGGTCGAAGAGCTGCACCGCTCCGTTGCCCAAGGCCAGAGTGTTGGCCGAGTAGGCCCACTTGCCGCTCGGGTGCACGGCTAGGGCGTTGGGCCCGTCACCGGTGGCGGTGTTCGAGCCTAGGGCGCTGGGCACTCCGTCCTGCGGATTGAGGGTGAAGACCTGCACGGCGGAGCTGTCGGTCAGGGGTAGGAGAATCGTATGGCCATCGGCCAGGATGGTGGGGTGGCCGGGGTTGCCGCCCGCGGCGATGGCATGGTTCGGACCGCTGAACTGGCCGTCCTCAATGCCGACCACGATCAGCTGCTTGTTGTTGGTCTCGGAGATCACCAGGAAGCGGCCATTGTCGGAGAGCGCAAGGTGCTCGGGGCTGCCGTCAACGAGGCGCGTGTCCACGGGTATCAGGTTCAGGTTGGCGCTGTCCACGGCATAGGTCGCTACCTCTGAGGACCCGGCGCGCGCAACGATCAGAAGATTGCCACTGAGGTCGAAGGCCAGACCGGAAGGCGCGGGGCCAGCGCTGTTGAAGCTGGCCGTGGTCTGGGGGTTGCCGCTGGCATCGAGCTCGATGAGGGTGATCGAGTTGCTGCCGCGGTTGGCTACTGCCAGTAGCTCGCCGCCCGGACGTAGGGCCAGGGCCACGGGATCCGTGCCGGTGGGCACGGCCATGCCGCGCTCGAGGTAGGCGCCTTGGACGCCGTCCGGGCCGTAGATGGTGACGCTTTCCGAAGTGCGGTTGAGGGCGTAGAGCGCCGCGACTTCACGGGCGAGCGGGCCGTCGCCTCCAAGGGAGACCACATCCACGGAGCCAGTGCGGCCGGCGAACTGGCCGCCGGGGCTGAGGCTGCCGTTGGCCGGGTTCACCTCGAAGCTAGCGAGGGAGCCGCTTTGGTCCAGGACCCAGAGCAGGAGGCCGGACTCATCGAAACTGGGGCGTGCATCCGTGCCGACGGCGTGGCCTTCGCCGGGCTGCCCGAGCACGCCACTCTGCACATTCCGCGGAAGTACGCGCACGAGGCCTTCGGTGGGGTCCGAGACTATTAGGGCCAAGCCCTCGGGGTGCATGGACAGGCTCACGGGATCGCTGCCGACCACCTGGTTGTTGACCACCGTCAGCGCGCCGCTGACCGGATCGATGGCGAGGCCGAGAACGAAGTTGAAAGACTCGGTGGTGAGGTAGAGGTTCTTTCCGTCAGGAGAAACGGTCAGGGCTTCCGGCACGGTACTTCCCAGGCTGAAGGGCAACTGGCTCATGCTCACTGTGGCCGTGCTCGTATCCAGATCCAAGATGAGCACTTCCTGATTCACCTTGCTGATCACATAAATGAAGCGGCCCAAGGGATCCACCGACAGGCTGTCCGAGTCGGGGGCTGGCGTGAAGGAGCTCGTGGCCGGTGAGGGCAAGCCCGTAGTGGAATCGAGCATGTAGCTGGTGACGGCGCCCGAGCTGGCCGAGGCCACGATCATGGTCTGTCCGTCAGCGGTCATGCCCATCTGGTTGGGACCCAGCAGGACCGGCACTTCAGCGAGGATTTGGAACTCTCCGGAGGCGTCCAAGCCCAGGGCAACCAGGGCAGGTGCGCCCAAGCTGCCGCTGCTCGCCAGGGCGTAGAAGACCGGCGCGAAGGGCGAGCTCAAAACCTGCTCGATCCCGTCCAAGGTGGTTTCGCCCTGGCGCTGGGGAGTCAGCCGTCCGCTGGTGGCGTCCACGGCGTAGGCCATGAGCGAACCATCGGCGTTGGCCAGCATGCCTTGGCGTGCCGGTCGAGACACGCCGACCTGGACCAGGGTCGACACGGAGACTCCGTGTCCGCGGGCCGTGATGGTGTAGGCACTGCGCTCGCTGGCAACGCTGGGGGTGCCTTGGATGGTTCCGCTCGACGTGTTCAAGCTCAACCCGGCCGGCAGGCTGGGCGTCACCGACCATTCCTCCGCGTCGCCCGAAACGTTGGGTCGGGCGTTGCTCACCTGCTCAACCGGAACTCCCAGGAGCAAGGTGTACGCAGAGTTCGGGAAGCTCGCTGCGGTGGGGCCGAGGGTGCCGGAAGAGCCACCACTGGAGCCGCTGCAGGCGACCGCGCTCAGAGTTATTAGGAGCAGGCCCGGGATTTGGGACAGACGGATAGATGCCATCAGATGCACAGGATGAAAGTCAGGAAGAGCGGGCGAGCGGCTCTGGGAGGAGGCAGGGGCTCAAGCTAACCACCATAGAACAAATCCGTCTTGCGGGCCCGGAAGGGGGCTCCAACGGAAACTCTCATAGCCTTGGAATAGCGCTGGGAGGCCCCAGACTGATTACGGACGGCATCGTTGGCAAATCCCGTGGGGGACTTAGCTGCTGCCACACATTGCGTGGGGGAGTGTCGCAGTGGTGAATTGCGCTGGCTAATTGGTATTTGCCGCGACCCCGTCAGTGTTTGACGGGATCGCGCATCTTCGTCATTTCAGGTCGATCTAGTACCCGGCTGCCTGGCCGTCTTTACGCGACTCGGAAGCGCCCGCGTAGACAGCTCTTGCCGCGTCCCAAGCGATGGCTTGGTAGCCGCCGAAGGGAGAGATCTTGCGCATAACCCGATGGCCGCGCTCGACCAATTCGCGCACGGATTCCGAAGCAAAGCCGGTCTCCAAGTACAGCTCGCCGCCATCGGTCATGCGCGCGCCGGTGGGCTGTGAGGATCCCGAATGGACCAGGCGCGGAGCGTCGCCGGCCTCCTGCAGGTTCATGTCGAAGTCGATCAGGTTGCACATGATCTGCACGTGGGCCTGGGGCTGGGTCGCACCGCCCATGACCCCGAAGGCGAGCCAGGGCTTGCCATCCTTAGTTGCGAAGGCCGGGATGATCGTGTGGAAGGGGCGCTTCTTCGGCGCGTAGCTGTTGGGGCGGCCCGGGGTCAAATCGAACAACTCGCCGCGGTTCTGCAGGATGAAGCCCAGACCGCCGGGGGTCATGCCGGAACCCATGCCGCGGTAGTTGGACTGAATCAGGGAGACCATGTTCCCGTGCTTGTCGGCGGTGCACAGGTAGATTGTGTCCCCGCGTTCGATTTGCTCGGGGTCGGGCAGGTCCACATCGGCAGCGTGCAAGGGATCGATGCGCGCGCGCAACTGCTTGGCGTAGTCCTTGGACAGCAAGCGCTCCAAGGGCAGGTCGGTGAAGGCCGGGTCCGAAAACCAGCGCGCGCGGTCGGCGAAGGCCAGCTTCTTGGCCTCGGTGAGCACGTGCAGATGGTCGGCGCTGCCAAAGCCCATGGCGCGCAGGTCAAAGCCTTCGAGGATATTGAGCATCTGCAGGGCGCTGATGCCTTGGCCGTTCGGGGGCAGTTCCCAGAGTTCGGCACCGCGATAGCTGGTGCTCACGGGATCGACCCATTCGCCATGGTGCGCGGCCAAATCGGCGGCGCTTAGGAAACCACCTTGCTGCTGCATGTAGTCAGCGATGCGCGCAGCGATCTCGCCCTTGTAGAACACATCGCGTCCGCCCTCGGCCAGCATCTCCAGAGTCTTCGCCAGCCGCGGGTTGGCGAAGATATCGCCCTCCACCGGCGAGCGACCCTCGGGCAGGAAGGTCTCGGCGAAGCCGTCGTACTCGCTCAGCACCTCGGCGTTCTTGGCCCACCAGTAGGCGATGGTCTGGGGCACGGGCGCACCCTTGCGTGCATAGTGGATCGCCGGTGCGAGCACGTCCTGCATGGGGCTCTTGCCGAAGCGCTCGTGCAGGGCGAACCAACCGTCCACGCAACCGGGTACGGACACGGGTAGGGGGCCGCGCTTCGGAACCTTGCTGAGCCCCAACTCGGCGAAGTGCTCGGCGGTTAACGTCGCCGGCGAGCGCCCGCTGCCGTTGTAGCCGTAGAGCTGCTGCGTCTTGGCGTCCCAGAGGATCGCGAAGAGATCGCCGCCCATGCCATTGCCCGTAGGCTCGGCAAAGCCGAGCAGCGCGTTGGCCGCGATGGCGGCATCGACGGCATTGCCGCCAGCCTGCAGAATCTGCAGGGCCGCTTGGGTGGCGAGGGGATGACTGGTGGCAGCCATGCCTTCCTGTGCGTAGACGACAGAGCGCGTCGCAAAGTGCTTTCCGGCAAGTCGATCCATGGGGGCGGGGCTCACGGGGGCGCTGGAGCAGGCAGCAGTGAGGATGGCAGAGATCAGCATAGGGAGGGCGTGGGTAGAAGGCCGTGTGCCTTAGGATAGGCTCGGAGCGTGTCGCACATAGCCAACTTCGCGAGCCACGCGCCCTTTTCCGCGATGCTGCGTTGCACCAAACCCAAGGTAGCTACGGTTACGAGGGTCTTGGCGCGCCTTGCCTCGCGAAAAATGGCACATGCCTCGCAAACTCGGCTATGCGCGACACGCTCCTAGGCAGAGCAGCTAATCCCATCATGACCGGTACAAGTGAACGCATCGAGGTCGAGGCCGAGCCCTACGACCCTACAGACGACAAGGGGCC
>JBLIOL010000335.1:0-5756 GCA_047639615.1 Planctomycetota bacterium
GCTGCGCCTAGGCCGTCTAGGTCGGCCCATAGGGCCAGGGCGGCGTAGACGGCCAGCCCGAGCACCGCGCCCAGGGCCAGGCGGCGAGCTAGGCCGCTGCCGGCGGTGGGAGACTCGGGAGGGGACTCGAGCGGGTCGCTCACTGGGTGCTGAACATCTCGGCTGTGGCCTTCTTACCGCGGGTGAAGAGCACGAACACCAGGGCCAGTGCGCCCAAGGCCAGGCACATGAAAGGCAGTGCCTTGCCAATGTCGCCGGCGAAGAAGGCGGCGGGGAAGTAGCCGATGAGTAGGGCTACCAGCATGGTCAGGGCCGCGTACGGAGCTTGAGTGCGCACGTGGTCGATGTGATCCGAACCGCTGGCGATGGAGGACATGACTGTGGTGTCGGAGATCGGCGAGCAGTGGTCGCCGAAGATGGCGCCTTCGAGCACGGCGCCGATGCTCATGACCATCAGCAGTTCGCCGCCGACGCTGCCGTTGCTGCCGAGGCGGAAGGAGAGCCCGACCACCAGCGGCAGCAGGATGCTCATGGTGCTCCAGGAGCTGCCGGTGCTGAAGGCCACGGCGGCGGAGAGAATGAAGAGCATCACCGGTAGCACGATGTCCGGAATGGAATCGCCCAGAAGTACAGCCAGGTAGCCGGCGGTGCCGAGCTCTTTGCACACGCCGCCGATCATCCAGGCCAGGTAGAGGATCAGGATGGCCACGCCCATGGAACGCAGGGAGGACCAGCCGGCGGAGACGATCGCAGCAGGATCGAGTCCGCGGGTGCGGGCTAGGATCACTGCGATGATCAGGCCGGCAGCGCTTCCGACCATGAGCGGGTAGGCGCCGCTGCCGTTGTAGAGGATTTGGGTCCAGGCTTCGCTGGATGTGAGATCCACGCCGGCGGCGAAGGCGCCGCCGCTCTGCAGGATCATGTACAGGGTGCTGAAGAGGAAGGTCGCCAGGGGAATCAGAGCAACACGCGCGAGGGGCGTTACGCCGGGCGCGGCTTCGAGGTCGGCGTCATTACCACCACCTAGGGGCGTGGCGCCATCGGCGAGGAGCTTGCCGCCGCGTGCGCGGCACTCGGCTTTGAGCATGGGCCCAAAGTCGCGGCCGCTCATGGTCACTAGGGCCACGAAGAAGAGCGTTAGCAGGCAGTAGAAGCGATACGGCAGAGTCTGCAGGAAAATGCCGTAGCCCTCGGATGCGGCGATGCCGGCGTCTGGCAAGCTGGAGCTGAAGGTGCTGACTTCGAAGGCGATCCAGGTGCTGAAGATGCTGATGCCGGCAACGGGTGCGGCCGTGCTGTCGACGATGTAGGCCAGCTTCTCGCGCGAGACCTTGGCCTTGTCCATCAGCGGGCGCATGGTCGTGCCCACCAGGATCGTGTTGGCGTAGTCGTCGAAGAAGATCGCCAGGCCCATGATCCAGGTGGTGGTCTGGCTGGCGCGGGCACCTTCGGCGTAGCGCGAGAGCCTGTCCATCATGCCGCGGATGCCACCGGCGCGAGTGATCACGCCGACCATAGCGAGCATGAACACCACGAACAGAATGAGGTACGTGCGTTCGTTGTCCTGGAGCTGATCCGCCAGGTACTTCATGGGCACGGACTGCAGGCCGAGCATAAGGGCCTCGGCCATGCCGCTGCCGCTGAGCCAAGGGACGAGTACTGCGCCGAGTACGACCCCGGCCAGTAGTGAGATCACCGGCTTGCGCAGCAGGATGGCGAAGAAGATCGCGATCAGGGGCGGCAGCAGATTCCATTGGTTGGGCGCGCTCCAGGATCGCTGGACCGTGTAGGTGGTCTCCTCGAACTCGGTCATGGCCCGCGTGGTGGTCATGCCGACGGCCAACTTGCCATCGCTCAACCGTACCTCGAAGGCGGCACCATCCTTGTCGGGCGTCGAGAGGCTGCGGTCGGAGAGCTGGAAGCCCTTGTCGCCGGCGTAGGCACGCAGGGCGCGGATGATGCTCTGGCGCGACTCCTCGTGGACCATCAGGTCGATCTCGGTGGCGTCCGGGGTCTCCATGCGTACCCCGCCGATGCGCACGTCGGCGACCTCGTGTGCCTCGTCCCAGACCGTGGCCGGGCTGTCCAGCAAGGTCGCTAGCAGGCTGGGCACGTCCTCGGGCTCAGGCTCGCCGGCGAGGGTGCCGGCGGGGGAGCTCAGCAGCGCTCCCACGTGGAAGGCGGCTAGCTTTTCAGAGCTGGCTCCCGGAATCTGGAACAGGCCCAGGACCAGGAGGGCGAAAACGACGAGGGGTATGGCGCGGCTCATGCAGGGGACAACCATAGTGTCAGGGCCCAGGCTTCGGCAACGGGGCGGACGCGCGGGGGCCTCACTTGCTACCCTCTGCCCCAGATACGCACTCCCTGCCATGTACCTCATCCAAGCTCAACCCTCCCCCCTGGCCCTGCTCCTGGTGGCTCCTGACCAGGGATCGTCCACCAACCTGGCCATCGCCGGGGCTGTGCTCGTCTGCTTGGTACTCGTGGCCTGGTTCACCTTCCTGAACGCGCGGCAGCTGTACAAGCTGCGCCGGGAGCTGGATCCCGTTCGCCAGCTGGATGCCATCGAGCAGCATCTGGCGCGACTGGTGGGGGACGAGGGCAGCCCCGAATTGCGCCGAGTGGAGCACGTGCTGGTGGACATTCGTGATGGCCAGAAGCGCTTTGAAGAGCGCATCGTGAGCCTGACCGAATCCCAAGGCCGTGCTGCCAGTGCGGGAGAAGCCCCGATCCCTGGCGCGGGTCTCTCGCACACGGCCGGCCTGGCCGAGCGGGTGGTCACGCGCCTGTTGGCCATGGGCTTCGAGCGCATCGAAGTGCTCAGCTCCACGGAGGAGCAAGCCAAGCTGCTCGAAGAGGGCGGCAGCCTCGTGGTCGAAGCGCGTCGCGGCGGTTCCCTGCACAAGGGCCGCGTGTCTATCGAGAACGGCGGCATCGCCAGTGTTCAGCTGCGCTCGGCTTTCCAGGCCTTTCCCTAATCCACGTTTCGAACCTCCATCGAAACGCACGTCTGATTCCCTGCCCCCCGGCACCCCCGTACTCGAGATGAGCACCGTTACGACCGTCGAGCGCCTCAGCCAACACATTGGCGAGACCGTCACCTTGCAAGGCTGGGTTTACGCCCGCACCTCCAAGGGCAAGCTGCACTTCGTCCAACTGCGGGATGGCACGGGCTTCGTCCAGTGCGTCCTGTTTCAGAAGAATGTGCCTACGGATCTCTTCGAGGCCGTGGCTGCAGCTGGCCAGGAATCGAGCTTGGAGCTGACCGGCGAGGTGATCGCTGATGAGCGCGCACCCGGCGGGGTCGAGCTCAAGGTCTCCGAGGGCAAAGTGATTTGCAGCACCTCGGAGTTCCCGATCAGCCCCAAGGAACACGGCACGGACTTCCTGCTCTCGAAGCGTCACCTCTGGCTGCGCAGCAAGCGCCAGTGGGCCGTGCTGCGTATTCGTGATGCGGTCATCACGGCCCTGCGCAACTTCTTCGACGAGCGCGGCTTTTTGTGCGTGGATTCACCCATGTTCACGCCGGCTGCCTGCGAGGGCACCAGCACGCTCTTCGAACTGGACTACTTCGATGGCAAGGCCTACCTGACCCAGTCCGGTCAGCTCTACGCTGAGGCCTCGGCCATGGCCTTCGGCAAGGTCTATTGCTTCGGTCCCACCTTCCGCGCGGAGAAGTCCAAGACCCGTCGCCACCTGACCGAGTTCTGGATGCTTGAGCCCGAGATGGCTTTCGCTGAGCTCGAGGACGTCATGCAATTGGGCGAGGACATGATCGTGCACGTGATCAAGAAGGTGCTCGAACGCCGCGGTCCCGAGTTGGAAGCGCTGGAGCGCGATCTCGACAAGCTCACCTGCATCACCGGCGATTTTCCGCGCATCACTTACGAGGAGGCCTCCAAGATCCTCCTGGCGCACCCCGACTCGAACTTTGTTGCGGGCGACGACTTCGGTGCTCCGGACGAGACAATTCTCTCCGAGATGCACAAGCAGCCGCTCCTGATCACGCACTACCCCAAGGCGATCAAGTCCTTCTACATGAAGACCGACACGGAGGACCCGAGCAAGGTCCAGTGTGTGGACTTCATCGCGCCCGAGGGCGTGGGCGAGATCATCGGCGGCAGTCAGCGCGAGGAAAACCTCGACGTGCTACTGGCCGCCATCCGCGAGCACGAGCTGCCCGAGGAGGAGTTCGATTGGTATCTGGATCTGCGCCGCTACGGCTCGGTACCGCACGGCGGCTTCGGCCTGGGTCTGGAGCGCTTCGTGGGTTGGATCTGCGGCATCGAGCACGTGCGTGAGGCTTCGCCTTTCCCGCGCATGATGACGCGCATCCGCCCCTAGGAGCGTGGCTCGCGAAGTTGGCTATGTGCGACACGCCCCTAAGTTAGCGCTTGTCCCTAGCGGACTTCCAAGTACTCGCCACCAGTCGAGGCGGTCAGATCCTTTAGTAGGGTCTGGCCGCTTTGAAATGTAATCGCGTGGATGCGCACCTGGCGCAGGCTGCCCAGGCGTGTGAGCTCGGTCAGGATCTTCTCCGCATCGACGAACTTACCAACGGTCGGATCCCCGTCCGAGAGGATCACGATGGTGTCCACTTGGTCGTCGGACAGGGCCTTGGCTACGGCGTCGTAGAGAGCCGTGCCGCCGTCGGCGTCCTGACGCTCCATGAAGCGTAGGGCGCTCTTGCGCACGGTCGGCGTCATCGCGGTCAAGCGCTTCTTCATGCTGCGCAGCTTGGCCTCGAAGAAGATCAGGTTGAAGAGGTAGCCCTCGGGGAGGTTCTCCAAGGTGCGCCGTAACTCGCGCTTGACCACCTCCAAGCGTGTGTCTCCAGCGTAGGCCGGTTGGTTCATGGAGCCGGAGACATCGAGCACGAAACAGATGTGGTCGCTATCCAGTTGCAGGCCGTAAAAGGCCGCCTGGGTGGGGCTCTGGCGCAGGTGCTCCAGGCGTGCGAGCTGGGCCGCTTGAGCCTTGTCGAGGGTGGGCACTTCGAAGACGGCGCCCTCCGCCTTCCACCAGGCCAGCCAGCGTGCCTGCTTGGGTCCGTGGTCCAGCCCGGTCATGGTTAGCAGGGCTTGGTGCATGTGCTGCCTCACGCGCAAGCGGTCCTGACCAAGAGCCGTGATCAGGATGGGGATGCTGGCCTTGCGGCGCAGCTGGGCGAGCGAGTGCACGGCCGCCATGCGCACGGCGAAGTTCGCATCCTTGAGCAGCCCGAGGAGCGCGGCCTGGGCTGCGTCGCTGCGCATCTGGCCGAGCACCTTGGTGATGCCCATGCGCGTGGCCCAGTCGCGGCTCCCTAGCTTCTCGAGGGCCAGGATCTCGAACGCGGCGCGGTCCGTAGCTATGCGCCATTGCTCGAGCCAGCAAACTTCGCGCAGGCGTGGGTCCTTGTCTCGCTCGAGGCGCTTGATGGCGGGCAGGTGACCGAAGTGGCCGCGGCGTGCCAGGGCGTTCACGGCGCACAGCCGCAACTCTGCTTGCTTGGAGCGCAAGCCATCCAGCAGCCATCGCTCCACTTCCGGCTGGGCCAGCTCCGCTAGGGCATCGAGGGCGAGGATCTTGCTAGCGATAGGGACCTTCTGGTGCAGCAGCTTGCGCAGGGTCTTGATGGACTCGGGATCCTTGAAGCTGGCCAAGCAAGAGATGCCTTGGGCGCGGGTGCCGGAGTAGGGCGCGCGAAAGTGCGTCAGCAGTTGCTCGAGTGCGGCTGCATCGCCTTGCTCGACCAGGGGCACCAGCAATCCACC
>JBLIOL010000336.1:0-5738 GCA_047639615.1 Planctomycetota bacterium
GGGCGTTACGTAGCACAGCATGGCGGTGCCAAACCAACCGATCATCGCCGCGCCGATGGCGGATGTGATGTGGTCGTAGCCGGGTGCGATGTCGGTGACCAAGGGGCCCAGGGTGTAGAAGGGTGCCTCGTGGCAGACCTCCAACTGACGGTCCATGTTCTCCTTGATCTTGTTCATGGGCACGTGGCCGGGGCCTTCGATCATGACTTGCACGTCGTGGCGCCAGGCGATCTTGGTCAGCTCGCCGAGCGTATCGAGCTCGCCGAATTGGGCGTCGTCGTTCGCATCGGCGATGCAACCGGGACGCAGGCCATCGCCCAAGCTAAAGGCTACGTCGTAACGCTTCATCAGCTCGCAGATGCGCTCGAAGTGCGTGTAGAGGAAGTTCTCCTCGTGATGCGACAGGCACCACTTGGCCATGATCGAACCACCGCGCGAGACGATGCCCGTGCGACGATTGGCGGTCATGGGCACGAAGCGTAGGAGCACGCCGGCGTGGATCGTGAAGTAGTCCACGCCCTGCTTGGCCTGCTCTTCGAGGGTCTCGAGGAAGAGCTCGATGGTCAGGTCCTCGATCTTGCCGTTGACCTTCTCGAGGCACTGATAGAGCGGCACGGTGCCGATCGGCACGGGCGAGTTGCGGATCACGTGCTCGCGGGTCTTGTGGATGTCGTCGCCGGTCGACAGGTCCATGACCGTGTCGGCGCCCCAGCGCACGGACCAACGCAGCTTGTCGACCTCTTCCTCGATGGATGAGGTGGTGGCCGAGTTGCCGATGTTGGCGTTGATCTTCACCAGGAAGTTGCGGCCGATCAGCATCGGCTCGCTCTCCGGGTGGTTCAGGTTGCAGGGCAGGATCGCGCGACCTTCGGCGATCTCCTTGCGCACGAACTCGGGCTCCACATCCTCGCGGGCGGCGGCGAAGGCCATCTCGTGGGTGATGATGCCCTGGCGCGCGTAGTGCATCTGGCTGACGTTGCCGCCGGGCCCGGGCTCGCGGCTGGCGATCCACTCGCTGCGCAGGTCGGGCACACCCTCTTCGGCGCTGAAGCCCTGAGGTCCCGTGGTGTCGTAGACGTCGAGCGGCGGCTCGTCACCTTTCAGGTGGATGCGTCGGTGCGGCACCTGCATGGTGATGCCCTCGTGCACGACGGTGGTGTAGCTCTTGTGAGAGCTGGGGAAGCTCGCTTCGAAGGTCTCGATGCCGACCTCGTTGGAGGTGGAATCGGAGGGGGTCTCAGTCATGTCGCTTTCCTACGCCGGCATAATCCGGATCAGGTTCGAGGGGTACGTCTCAGGTGCCAACGCGGCTCCGCCCCCAGCAGTATCGAGCGGTCATTTTAGCCCGAGTCAGGGAACCGGCACCAACCCAGAAGCCGGATCCCGAGCGCTCTTCGCTAGGCTCGAGCACATGGCAGCCAGACGAAGCTCGGGCAGACGCGCCCAAAAGGACCCCAAGTGGGCCGATTGGAGCGATGAGGACCTGCTCGAGATGCCCTTCTGCGACCTCGGCCTGCGCCTGGAGGACACCCCTCTGCAGCAAGCCCTGGAGGACATTCAGGACGAGTTCGCCCAGCGCGAGCTGCGCATGAAGCCCTACGCCTGGCTCTCCACGGATTGGTTCACGCCCGACGGTATGACCGGCTTCGCCGCGCCCTTCTACCTGGCGCATCCACGGCTGGCGCGTTTGGAAAGGTCCCAGATGCTCGAGCTCGAAGGCGGCACGAGCGAGTGGTGCCGGCGCATCATGCGCCACGAAGCAGCCCACGCCCTCGACAACGCCTACGGGCTGCACAGGCGCAAGGACTGGGCGCAGACCTTCGGCCGCTTCGCCTCGCCCTACAACACCAGCTACACGCCGGACCCTTCCAGCCGTGAGCACGTGCTGCACCTGTACTTCTGGTACTCCCAAAGCCATCCGGCGGAGGACTACGCCGAGACCTTCGCCGTCTGGCTCCCGCCCGGATCGCACTGGCGCAGTCGCTACGAAGGCTGGGGCGCCCTGCGCAAGTTGGAATACATCGAGTGCTTGGCCGAAGAGCTTGCGGGCAAGCCCCCCAAGCTGCGCACGCGGCGCTTTGAGGAGCCCCTCGAGAGCCTCAAGAGAACCATCGGCAGCTACTATGCGGACAAGCGCCAGCTCTACGCGGACGAGGGCACGCCAGCCTTCGACGGTCAGCTTCTGCGGCTCTTCTCCGACCCCGAGCACGCGCGCAGCGGCGACCCCACCGCCGCTAGCTTCCTGAGTAAACACCGCCGCCGTCTCGTGCGCCACGTGGTTCGCATCACCGGACAGCACGCCTATCTGGTCGACCATGTGGTGGTGGAATTGATGCGCCGCTCGCGTTCACGCCGCCTGCGCCTAACCGCCTCCGCGGACGAAGCCTTGCTGGATGCCGCGGTCCTGCTCACCTCACTCACCATGCAATTCCTGCACGGTGCCCACCCCCGCTACCAGCGATGAAGAAACGACGCATCCTACTCCTGATGCACAAGGCACTCGTACCCCCCGAGAGTATCGAGGGACTGAGCGAGGCAGAGATCAATCCTTGGAAGATGGAGTACGACGTGCGCAAGACTCTGCGCGATCTGGGTCATGAGGTGCGCGTGGTCGGCGTCGAGGACGAGCTGCGGCCGATCCGCAATGCCATCACGGAGTTTGAGCCGCATCTCTGCTTCAACCTGCTGATGTACTTCCACGATGCGGGCGTGTACGACTCTGCGGTGGTGGCCTGGCTCGAGCTACTCAAGCAGCCCTACTCCGGCTGCAATCCGCGCGGTTTGCTGCTGGCCGGCGACAAGGCCCTCAGTAAGAAAGTGCTGGCCTACCACCGCATTCCTGTGCCGCGCTTTGCGGTCTTCCCGCGCGGCCGAGCGGTCAGGAAACTGCCGGCCAGGCTGCGCTATCCGCTCTTTGTCAAGTCGCGCTCGGAACACTCATCCACTGGCATCGCCCAGGCATCCATCGTGCGCGATGAGGCGCACCTGCGCGAACGCGTGGAGTTCATTCATCGCACCGTGGGCACGGGCGCCATCGCCGAGGAGTACATCGAAGGCCGCGAGCTGACCATCGGCGTACTCGGCAACCAACGCCTGGTGACCTTCCCGGTGTGGGAGATGACCTTCGGCGCCCTGCCGCCAGGCGCGCCCAACATCGCCACCAGCCGCGTCAAGTGGGACCAGGCGTACCAGGAACAGGTGGACCTGAAGACCGGGCTAGCGCAGGACCTACCCGCCGGCGCGGCCGACTCCATCGCGCGCATGGCCAAACGCATCTACCGCGCCTTGGACCTCACGGGTTACGCGCGCATCGACATGCGCATGGACGCGGACGGCAAGGTCTGGGTGCTCGAAGCTAACCCCAATCCGGACCTCACCTACGGCGAGGACCTGTCCGAATCGGCGGCCCTAGCGGGGTTGAGCTACGCAGACTTGGTGCAACGTATCGTGAGCTTGGGCGAGGCCTACGAGCCGGCTTGGAAGGGCTAGGCCTCCGGCCATAGCTACTAGCGGGGGCCAAGACAGGAACTCGAATTGCGCCAAGCTAGCGCCCAAACTGCGAGAATTCCGCCTCTCGGGGCCTGAAAGGGGGTCCGCGGGCGAAACAGTGACCAGGAATTGCGGAGCATCTATATAGTCCTACATAGCTATAGCGAGTCTTGGACGTACCACGAGCTTCCCCTTGAAGCTCTCCGGCCAAGCCTGCCACTCGCGTTTGGCTGCATCTGGGAAGATCCCCCATGAAGAAGCCCCTTTTCGTCGCGTTGTTGTTGCTCGGTGGTGGCGTTGCGGTGATGGACTCCGCTGACGCCCAAGGCTGCTGAGGCCCTAAGAAAGGCCCCGGTGGGGCCTCTCGTGGTGGTGGACGTGGTGCACCTGCAGGTGGCAGAGGCGCTCCCGCTGGCGGCGCGCGTGGACCCGGCGGTGCAGCCGCTGGACCGCGCGGTACAGGCCCGACCGCTGGACCCGCTAAGACACCTGGTGGACCTGACCCCTTTGCTCCCCGTCCCGACGGCCTGAAGAATCCCTTCACGCTCGGCATGGACGAGAACGTCGGCGACCCCGGCGCGTGGCAGCTTTGGTGGGAGTTCAACAAGGACCGCTACCTGCGCTACTCCAATGTGAACACCGGCGACACGCTCACCGGCACGGACGAGTTCTCCCTCGGCAAGGGTGAGTCCTTCCGCACCATCGGTGGTCGCGTGGACGCCAAGCTCATTCAAGAGCGCGTCCTACCCGCCATCCAGAAAGGCATCGAGCTCGGTGGCAGCAACGAGTACGTGAAGAGCGGCATGATGGGCCTGGCCAAGATTGGCGGCGCGGAGAACTACCGCACGGTCGACTTCATGATGCGCTACTTCCTGGTGCACGGCGAAGCCGAGATTCATCACACAGCCGCGGCGGCCCTAGGCATCGCTGGCTTCGAGCAGAGCTACTCGCTCCTGACCGAGCTGGCTAAGGACAGCCCCTCCGGTCGCGAGCAGTGCAGCAAGGCCGAAGTGCCCATGAAGACCCGCGCCTTTGCCGCCTACGGCATGGGCCTGATCGGTCAGAAAAGCACCAGCAGCCGTCTGCGCACGCAGATCGTTGCTGACCTGATCGCCCTGCTCGAAGAGGAAGATCCCAAGACCAACGATGTGCAGGTTGCTGCCATGGTCTCCCTGGGTCTGATCCCCTTGGAAATGGGTCGCGACGTCGAGGTCTGCATCTGTGGCGAATGCGAAGTGAAGGATCCTTCCACTTCGTACCAAGCACAGGTCACCTACCTGATGCGCTACTTCACCGCCGACACCGAGTACGACCCGGTCGTTCGCGCGCACACAGCCAGCACCCTGGCTCGCTTGGTTGACGCTGGCTCCGGCCAGCAGGACGAGGCGCTTGCTGAGGCCGTTGAGGAAATCAAACTGGGCGTCTGCGACAAGCTCGTGGAATCCCTCCAGCGCTATGCCCGTCAACCGCACATGGTTCGCGAGAGCGCAGTCATGGCACTCGGTTTGGTCGGCGACGCCGACGACTCCGACGTAGACAACTGGATCCGGCGCGAGCTGGGCAGCATCGCCAAGGCCGGCAAGGGCATCGAGCAACGCTTCGCTCTGATGGCTCTGGCCGAAGTCGGCAGTCGCCGCGGCCAAGGCGAAAACGCCTGGGCAGGTACCTCGGATGTGCGCGCAGATCTGCTGCAGGTCATGACGAAGTCCAAGAAGAGCGTACGCCCCTGGGCCACCTTGGCATTGGGCGTACTCGGCAACCATCTGGCCCTCTCCGGTCAGGAGCGTAGCTCGACCGTGGATAAAGCCCTCGAGCGTGCAGCTCGCGGCGCAAAGTCCGTTCAGGAAATGGGCGCCCTCTCCCTGGCCGCTGGCTTGCGCCAGACCAGTGCTATGGCCCCCGTGCTGATCAAGAAGATGGAGTCCCTGAAGGACGAGACCAGCCGCTCCTACGTAGCGATCGGCCTCGGCCTGCTCGGCGACAAGAGCGCCATCAACCCCTTGCAAGAGACGCTGAAAGCTTCCACCGAGGACCCGCTATTGGCGGTCCGCGCTGGCTTGGCTCTCGGCCTGCTTGGGGATGACTCGGTGATCAAGTCCCTGCTCCAGAAGCTTGAGGATGTGGAGACCACGGAAGAGAAGGCTTCCATCGCTGGAGCCCTCGGGTTCATTGGCGACCGTCGCTCGATCGATGCCTTGGTCACTCTGCTCGAGGACCGTGAGGACCCCATGGCGGGCCACCGCGGCGCT
>JBLIOL010000337.1:0-5695 GCA_047639615.1 Planctomycetota bacterium
TCGGCGGGATGGATTGGTACATGGGCTACGGCGCGCGCCATGCGGAGGATGGGGTCGAGGGGCGGTTGCTCTCCATGCACACCTTCGACGAGGCCTGGCCGACCTGGGAGATGCACCCTCTGGGCATCGAGGTCGTGCTCGTCACCGCCGGACGCATGACCCTGCACAAGGAGCTGGACGGAGTCTTGAGCACGGTAGTGATCGGCCCGGGCGAATACGCCATCAACGCGCCAGGGGTCTGGCACACGGCGGACGTGACCGAACCCACCACCGCCGTCTTTATCACCTGCGGCTTAGGTACGGAAATCCGTCCGCGCTAGTTCAGTGCGCGAGCACGCATAGATCGTTCACGAAGTGAAAGTCCAGCTGCCCCTCGGAGCCGGGGAAGGAATAGATCCACTCCACGTAGTCGGTCCGCTGCTCGATCTTGTCCGGCTGGCCATAGGCCTGTTGCACCTGCAGCGTGGTCCACATGCTGTGAGTCTTGGTACACACGTCGCTGCCCATTTTCTCGAGGGTCTGCATGTACTCGCGCACGGGCACGCCGATGGGTATGGCTCCAATGGTATTGGTGGTGCCGGGCCGCCGCGCGAGGAGCATGCGATCGACCCTCTCCAACTGATCCAGGCGCTCTCCGATGGCTTTGAGTTGGCGCTCTAGCTCAGGATCGATGGGAACCTCAGGGTCCTCCACAGCACGCCGCGGACTCGGGCTCGCGAGGGTGGTCTGGGAGCGCAGCATCTCGCGCAGCTCCTCCATCATTACTTCCAGCTCGCTCGTATCAGGGGCTGGACCAGGAGTCACGGGCGCCTGGGCTTGGACATGATCCAGGTCCGGCCCTGTCATGCGCAGCCCAACCAGAAAGCTCAGCACGCACAGGCCAAGGGCCAGCAGCAGCGCCAAGCCGCGGCTACGCCTGCGGCCCCGGGACTCCTTGTAGTTCGCCCGCCCCGTGGATGTCATAGGTCCAGTGTAGGCCCCTTCCGCGAACCTGGGGCCGTATGCTGTGCCGCTCCCACCCATGAGTAGCCCCGAACCCGCCCCCCGGCGCCTGCGCCGCGCCGAAGCCGTGCTGCTACGGCGTACCTCGCGCGTCATCCTGGTGCTCGAACGCCCTTGGCACGACGAGAATGTGCAGGCCGTGCTGCGCACCGCCGAATCCTTCGGCGTGCAGCACGTGTGGACCATTCGCCACCCGGACGGTCGCCAGCGCGGCACGCGCTCGGTCACCCGTGGCAGCGATCAGTGGCTGAGCACGCGCTTCTTCGAGGACACGGCCGAGTGCATCAGCGCCCTGCGCGCGGAGGGCTGCCAGCTGTGGGCCACGGACCTGGACGACGCTGCCACGGAGGTCACTCAGCCCGCCGACCTAGCCCCGCTTCCGTCGCGCATCGCCCTGATCATGGGCCGCGAGGTAGGCGGCGTCAGCCCCGAGCTGCTGGCCGCGGCGGACCGCCGCTTGTACCTGCCCATGCAAGGCTTCACCGAGTCCCTCAACCTCTCGGTGGCGGCAGCGCTCATGCTGCAGCGGCTCTTCGACGCAGACCCCAGCTTGCGTGGCTCCATGCAACCGGAGGAGCGCGCAGAACTACGCGCCAAGTGGTACGAACGGCTGGCCGGGCACAAGGAATACAAGCGCGCCGAGTTCGCGGCCTGGCTCGAACATCCGCCCGAGCCCCTGGACGATACTCGCACCCTGGCCGAGTTCCGCCAGCCGCGCATGACCAAGAAGTTGCGCCGCAAGATCGAGCCCGGCGCGGGCTCCTGAGCGACGTGCTCAAAGTTCCAACGGGCTCCTGACACAACGCTGTCAGGACGGGTCCCGCATGCTGTTTGCGTACTAGATTCCAGAGACCAAGAAACAACATGGACCCCGAACTTCTCATCGCTCAACTGGACAAGGTCCAGACCTTCTTCGAACGCTCCACCTCCGCCCTCACAGAGGAGGACGCCGACTTCGCTCCGGTGGACGGCGTCTACACCTGCGCCCAACTGGTGGGCCATGTGGCCCAGTCCGTGGACTGGTTCATGGAGGGCGCCTTCAAGGCCGAGGCCTTCAGCATGGACATGGATGCCCACCATCAGGCTATTCTCAAGGTGAGCTGCCTCGAGGACGCACGCGCCCTGATCAAGTGCGCCTTCGACGACGCGCGCGCCTGCCTGCGCGAGCAGAGCGCCGAGTCACTCATGACTCCCCTGCCCGAAGGCCCCGTCATGGGAGGCGCACCGCGCGGCGCAGTGATCAGCGGCATCGAAGAGCACACGGCTCACCACCGCGGCGCCTTGGCGGTGTACGCGCGCTTGCGCGGCCACACCCCGCCCTTGCCCTACATGTAGAGCTACTCCAAGGCCTAGAACTACTGGGCTTCCGCTTCGGCGGCCCTGCACACCACGTAGTCTTCGAGGCGCTTCCCTGGTTCATCGGGGAAGCGCTTCTCCAGTATCTCCAATGACTGGATGCGGTCCGGCCGGAAGGCGCGGAAGTCTTCGCGCAGCTTGCACCAAGCCGTCAGAAGCCAGACCTGCCCAAAGAAAGCCATGGCCAAGGGTCGCAGGGTGCGCTCGGTAGCAGCCCCGTGGAAGTCCACATAGCTGATGCGTACGAGGCGTTGCTCGCGGATAGGGTGACGCAGGCCGGCAATATCAAACTTCACCACGCCCTGACCGAAGTGACCGGGGGCGAAGAGCGGCGTGGCTTGTACCAGGTGTTGACGATCCTCCGGCAGGACCGCCCGTACTTTCCCTAGGGCACGCTCGGCGGCCTCGGCCAGCTCCGATTCGCCCCAGGTCTGCACCATGCGCATGCCGAAGGCCAAGGCTTCGATCTCGTCCTAATCGAACATCAGCGGCGGTAGGTCGAAGGACTCGAGCACGTAGCCAAGTCCGGCCTCCCCCTCGATCGGTACACCCTAAGAGATCAGGTCGCTCACATCGCGGTAGATGGTGCGCTCACTTACCTCGAGCTTCTCCGCCAGCTGCTTGGCGGTGGTCACTCGATTGCGCCGCAAGACCTCAATGACCCGGAAGACCCGATCCGCGCGACGCATTAGGAACCGAATCCGCGAGCGAGCAAGGCGTCCGCCAGGGCCTCTGCCAATGCCACATTACCAGCACGGTTGAAGTGGCAGCAGTCGTCGCGCATGCGCACCTCTTCCACGTCCGCGAAGATCGCTTTCAGGTCCAGCACCGAAATACCCGCCTGCTCAAGACGCTCCGCCGCCGCATGCAGCAGCGGATAGCCACGCGCCGCAGGCACAGCAAACATGCTCCCGGTGCTGCGCGCCACGCGCTGCTCAGCGCGAAGCATGGGTTTCACAAACTCGGGGTCGTACTGGTTGGGCTGCAGCGCTGGCAGATAGATCGCATCGGAGCTTTCGCACAGCCCCTGCATGACCGCCGCGGAGCGCTCCCAGATCGCCACGAGTTCAGGCAGGCGGTCCGAATTCTCCATGCCCTCGATGCGCGGGCCAAGCTGTTCGAAGGACTCCATGGGCTCAGCTGCCTTGAGTTGACTGGCAACCAAAAGCTCGCGAGTGCCGCGCAATTCGATGCGTGTACGCCAATCGCTTAGCTCCCAAGCGAACTGACGCATCCACGCAAAGCGGCCAGGGCATTCCGTCAAGGCTATGGCGGCCTCGGTGCGGCCGCGCTTCAAGTAAGCGAGCTCACCTGCCAAGTCCAACTGGGTACCGGTGAGTGCCACACGCGAACTCCACGAGTAGGGGTAGGCGGGGAATCCGCCGCGCTTTAAGCCAGGGTCACTCACGAGCGCAACCTCGTTGAAGCCATCCAGGTTGATGACCGCATCGAACTGCACGCCAGCACTCAGCAGGTAGGCCAGAGCCACCGCTTGCTGCGGTTGCTTGAAGCCTGCGGCAGCGAAGCCAAATAGATGCAGCTCGCGCCCTTTGAACTGAGGCGCAGTGCGCAAGCGCTTGAGCAGCGCCGCGCCACCCGCATTGAAAACGCCGGCCGCAACGGAGCCACCGGTGATTCCGATCAGAAGCACGTCCGGATCGTAGATGGGTGCATTCGGATCACCCATGTCCATGCTCGAGAGCATGGACAGTCCCCTGCGCACGCCGCGCGCGAGCGGCTTGGCCACATAACCCATGTAGGGGTGTCGCACCTGATCGAAGCGCCGCGTGTCGACCTCCCCCGCCGCGTTGGGTTGACCGGCCAGGGCTATGTCGGCTGCGCGCTCGCTCTGATTCGCGTAACCGGGCCGAACACCCGCGATAGTCCAGACCGCGAAGAAACATCCCACTTCTAGGATGAGCACGCACCAGAAGAGGCGTGAAAGAACTCGAATGAGGGTGCGTGTGCGGGCGGTCATGGCTGGAGCAGGGTTATGAGCAGGCTCATGCTAACTTGACGAAGCTCAAATAATCGGGAAATAGAGAGGCCCTACCAATCGTCCGTACTGACCTGCTCCCATGAAGTCAGCTCCCTCCAATTACTTCATCGCTCGGCTGCTCGCGCTGCTATTTCTCGGTGGCATCGGATACGTGCAGCTGCAGGAGACCTCCGAGCCGCTGACTTCGGCCCTCGCGCTCGAGTTCGAGTCCTTCATCGAGTTGGAGCCGCTCCAGGAGAGCTTCGAGATCGAGGACGAGCCAGTCCTCGCCCCGCGGCGCATGTCGCTCTCACCGGAGCTGCCGCCCGAGCCCGACAAGCCTGCCGCTCCTGTGATCCCCTTGGACGCGGTCAGCATGCGCTTCCAGCGCTGGCCCGACCTCGCGCCCCTCGACGGCGTCGAGGTGCAATTGGTAGACACCGGCCGAGGCGACATCAGCCAACACGTGATTCCGGTCGGATCACGCCTGCGCCTAGCGGATGCTCTGCGCGAGGACCAAGCCGCCGTCCACGTGCGCGCTGAGGGCTACGAGACCCTGCGCGTCGTCGGAACACCGCGCGGCACGGGCATCGAATACCTGGCCGTGCTGCGCCCGCGCGCGGGCTATTACGGTCGCGTGGTCAACTTCGATGGCAGGCCCATGGCCGACGTGCAGGTGCGCGGTTTCTGGGCCGAGTCACCCCGGCCACTGCGCGAGTACCAGCACGCTGACGTGCTCGGTCCGAGCGTACGCGAGCGCATGAAGCCTAAGGCCGCATCCATACCTGAGGGCCGCCTCACCGTCAACTCATCCGAGTTCTATCAGGCAAACAGCTTTGAGCCTGAGCGGCCACGCAGTTTCGATCCGGATTTCGGATCCACGCAACGCGCTAAACGCCCCAGTCTCGAGACCAACCGTACCAATGAAGTTCAGAGAGGCGGTCCATTCAGGGATCACGGCACCACCGACGTTCAAGGTCCCCTGCACTTCCTCTCCGCTCACGCGGAGTTGAGCGCAACCGCCGTCACCGACGCGGATGGCTGGTACTACGTGGAACCGCTCGACGGCTTCGTGCTAGGAGACCTGCAACTCTGGGCGGACGGCGTCGAAGGCTCTAGCGACATCCTGCGCGTGGACCTGCCCCAGGACAAACCGCGCTTGCCCGAGATCGTTGTGCACCGGCCGCGTCCAATCGTGGTGACCGTCGTCGGTCCAGAGGGCACGCCCATCGTGAACGCCAAGGTCATCTTCAAGCTCGCCGAAGGCTGGTCGCCGGAGTGGCCGCCCTTCGATACGGATGAGCAAGGGCGCGTGACCTTCCAGGCCCCTGCCGCGGAGTTACTGGTGTCCGTGGAGAA
>JBLIOL010000338.1:0-5680 GCA_047639615.1 Planctomycetota bacterium
CGCCTGCGCGCGCCCACCGACAACCTAGGTGGGGCCCGCGACCCTTGCCGCGGGCCCCTCCTAGCTACCATTCGAGCGAGTGCTCGATCAGTTGTTGTTGATGTCCATCAACTCGCCGTTGTCTTCCCAGCGGTTGCCGGAGATGTAGACGTAGCCCGTGGTGTGCAACGTTCCGAAGGAGTAGTCCCGGCCGAAAAAGTTGTTCACCAGGCGGCAGTTGGTGGGGTCGCCGTAGCCGACCCCTTTGTCCGTGAAGTACACGGTGAAGTTGCCGCCGTTCAGCCAGTTGCCCTCGATTAGGAAGTTGTCGACTGGGCCGGCGCCGGTCTGCACGATGAAGGTCGCGTTCGACTTGTAGGGCGGGCCCACGTTCACCGGCATGTCCATGTTGTTGCCACGGAAGACGAAGTTGGAACCCCAGCGGGTCTGGTCGCCATCGGCGTGGGCGCCGTCGTTGGTGCCCAAGTGGTGGATCCAGGAGCTCTGGAAGAGCACGTTGCTGGTGGCCTTGATGGCATCGCCGCCCGACTCGTGGATGTTCAGCCTAGCTGCGCTGAAGTCGCCACCGTAGATGCCGGAGCTGGTGATATTCTTGATCTCGCCGTCTTCGATGACGAGGCCGGAGTGACCCTCAGTGGCGCGTAGGCCGTAGGGGGTGGCGTAGCCGCCATCGATGATGAAGTTGCGCAGGGTGACGTTGGGTGCCCTGATCTCGACGGTGCCGTGTACGTGCACGTTCTCGATCACCGCGCCAGCTTGAGTCACGATGATCGTGCCCGAGGATGTCAGTGCACCGGGGTCGGTGGGGCCGGTGTTGAAGGGGCCGGGCTTGACGCCGCCGCCGTTGCTGCCTTGCTCGTTGACCACCAAGCGCACAGAGCGATCACCGGATCCGAAGCCGTCGGTGAGGTTGGTGAAGGTCACGACCTCGGGGTAGTCGCCCACGTCCATGCTCTCGATCAGAGAGCCGTCCACGGTCAGGGTGACGGTGGTGCTGGCGCCGCTGGCCAAGCTTCCCAGGTCGTCGCTGAGCTCGAACCAGGGGCTCGACTCGGCAATGCGCCAGTTGAGGGCTTCGCCGCCGATGTTCGAGAGCACGTAGTCCCGTGAGCTCGAGGCGGGCGAGGTGCCTTCCTGAGTCAGGAAAAGGATCTCGCCACCGGGGCTGACGGATAGGTGACCGGAGTTCGTGGCGGTGCTGCCGGCCAGGAAGTTCTGCTCGATCTCTTGGTCACTAAGGGCGCGTTCGTAGACGGCCACCAGGTGCATGGAACCCATCCAGGGGCGGTTCGCACCAAACTCGTTGGCCAGACCGAAGCGGTAGCTCGTGTCCCAGTTGCTGAAGTCGCCGGCCAGGGCGCTGCTCGAGCTCACGTCCGCATTGATATAGACACGAGCCTCGCCGCCGGCCGTGCGCGTGTAGACCACGTGCTGCAGGCCGGGATGGGCGCTGCCGCCGGCGGTGCTCAGGATCGGCATGCCGTCCAGGTCGCTGCCGGTGTGGCGGGCGCGCATGTTGAACGTGTCGGAGGGCTGGCCGGACCAGAGTCCCTGGCCGAGGGTGAAGTTCCGCATGCTGGAGCCTCCTGAGAGGCTGACCAGACGTGCCGGACCTTCTTGATTCAGGTTGTCGGGAACGATCCAGGCTTCGACCGTAAGTGCGCCGCTGCTGCGCACGCTCTCGGTGAGCCTGGTGGCGGGCCCGGTGGTTGCGATCAAGGTGGGTGTGTTCACCGAAAGGCTACCGGGGCCCCAGCTGACGGCCGAGGGGTTCTCGATCACCAGGTCTAGGGCGGGTTGGTTGCCGGACACATCGTGAACCACGCTGCCGCTGGCTTCGTCGAAGCGGTATTCGGCTACCAGGCCGGCGGTCACGCGATCGCCGTTGTTGGATTCCAAGATGCGCAGATCAACTTCAAACTCGCCGCGCAGGGCGGGCACGTTGTCGTTGACCACGAGCACCGTCGCTCGGTGCAGGCCGACGGCTAGGCCAGCGACCACGTCGCCGTCCAGGGTGACTTGTACGTCATCGCTCAGGCCTGCTTCGAGGGTGGCGTTCACCGTCTCCAGCTCGAGCCAGGGCTCCGAGACAGTGGCGCTCCAGACGAGCGGACCGTCGCCGGTGTTCTCCAGGTGGAAACGACCTTCGGGCAGCCCTTGGGATTGGCCCGCGTCAGCTTCGAGGCTCAGGCCGTCTTCAGGTGACAGCTCGATCTCGCCGTTCAGGCTCAGGTCCAGGACGCTAAGTAGGAAGGCTAGGTACAGGTCTGCGTTTCCCCCAAGGTCGGTCACGACAATGTCGGCCGGATATTCGCCGATGGGGAGCCCATTGGCGTAGGTGCTGTCCAGGGTCACCGTCACAGAGGTTTGGGCGCCCGGACCGAGCGTACCACCGTCGATGTCGGGGATCAGCCACGGAACCGAAGAGCTGAACTCCCAGTCCAATGTGGATTGGCCGCGGTTGGCCACTCGGTAGGTGCGCGATCCATCCGGAAAGGGCCCCCCGCGAGGTCCACGCACGTGGAAGGCGTTCCCTCCTGAGACGCTCAGATCGGAATTGTAGACAGAGCCTGAGCCGCCCGTGATGGGTGCGCTCGAGGACAAGTCTGCATCTGTGCAGGATTGGAGAGAGAGTGCGGCGATGATGCACAGGGGCAGCAACGCGAGCGATTGAGAGCGGGTCGAAGTCATCTAGACCTAAGTTCTGAGCCAAGGAGTCCCGTGGGGGGGGAGTCGTTTCGAGGCAGCTTGTTGAGGGCCACCAGATGAGACTGAAGCGGGACATCCCGAAGGCGAGCTAGTGAGAGCAGGCTCGTCTTTGAGTTCACTTGCCGAAAGCATCGGAAGTGACGGTGTGTTCTGAAAGAAAGCACGGCGGAATCCTCGCCCCTGTTTTGAGGAGGGGCTTGACCCTCACCTGTTCGTCCCAGACCCCGGGCCAGCTGAATCGGTATCGCGATTTCGAAGAATCTACGTGCGGTGGCGGCCTCTACGCCCCGTGAGGACCGATTTGGGCCAATTCTAGAGCGCGAACTCGGTTGCGAATCACCACTGCCCGTACCGCCAACTGGTGCCCATGTGGCCTCTGGAGGGCCCTAAGCCGGCCCAAGGAACTTTGGGCCACCGGCCCAAAAGCGGGGAGATTCCGGGCCGGAGATCGGCCTTCTCGGCCGATTGGTGCGCTCCCGTCCCGCGGGCTAGTAGGCGCCGCGGCCTGAGACCACGGCCCCGACGGTGCGGAACAGCAGTCCGGCGTCGAAAAGTAGCGAGCGCTTGCGCTGGTACTCGAGGTCCATGCGGACCCATTCCTCGAAGCCCACCTCACTGCGACCGCTCACCTGCCAGATGCAGGTCAAGCCGCCGGTGATGTCCAGGCGCTTGCGCTGCCAGGGCTCGTAGGCCTCAGCCTCATCCAAGGTCGGCGGGCGCGGACCGATGAGGGTCATGTCGCCGCGCAGCAAGTTGAGCAGCTGGGGTAGCTCATCGATGCTGAGTCGCCGCAGGATGCGGCCGACGGGGGTGATGCGCGGGTCGTTGCGCATCTTGAAGATCGGCCCTTGCTTGTGGTCGTTCTCCTTCTGCAGCGCCTGTCGACGCTCCTCCGCATCCACGTACATGGAGCGGAACTTATAGAAGGTGAAGGGCACGCCGCCGCGACCGGCACGTTGTTGCTTGAAGATGACCGGGCCGGGGGAGGTGAGCTTGACCAGGGCGGCCGTCAGCAGCATCAGGGGCGCACAGGCCACCAGGAAGATGCTGGTTGCGACTAGATCTACGATGCGCTTGGTCCAGGGCAGGGTCTCGAGGAATGCTCCGGAGAGGTCGCCTACGGGCTTTGCCTGGGGGCCGCTCAAGGCGCGCGAGGCCTTGGCGTCCGAGTGCATGGCGTGCAGGAATGCGCCGCCATCGGTGCCGGTGCCTAGGGGCGGCTGATCCTCTTGGTCGGTGTTTTCCGTGTTCTTGTTCTGCCAGTCGAGCGGGTAGCCGAAGACCTCGCAGCGCACGGCTAGGTCGGAGTCTTTGGCGACCTCGTAGAGCTTGCGCAGGTGGTCGAGGCAGTCGTCCGCAAAGACCCAAGCGCCCTTAGGCGGGGTCTGGGGTAGCAGGAACGCAATACGTCCGGAGTCGAGCACGCCTACGGTGTCGTAGATACGCATGCGCTCACGGGCGTACTGGACCATGGGAGCCAGCAGGTTCAGGTCCCCGCGCTTGACGCGGAAGACCACCATGGAGAAGACGTTGCCGCTGCGATCCGCCCGGGCCCGTTCCTTTTGGAATTGAAGTTCCAATTCACTTACGGGGATAGCTCCATCCAGGGCGCGGGCCGTGGAAAGTCGCGACAGGAAGCCGCGCTTGGATCGAAGGAACTGGGGGAGCATTAGGATCGGATAAGGGGGTGGCGTTGGACCACCGGCAAATTTCTATCGGACGTAATAGCGTCCGGAAGACAGGCGGCTTCCGACTATTGAGAGGAAATTCGAATCGTCATGTGGGAGCCCGTCTGCCTACTTGAACCGAGCGAGTACCCAGTGGTCTCTCTCAGGGCATGCATTGTAGTCCTATTGGTCCCAACTGTAGGAGCCGATTCTTGTCACGCGGATAATCTTAAGGGGCGTCAACTTTTGCAGCCCACGGGAAAAGTCTCGAATTCGTACCCCTCTATGTGCGTAGCTCCGCAACGAGGACAGGCAATTCGAGCAAAGATCACACCCCTAAGGATTGTCTTCGTTGGATGCTATAGCGCTTAGCCGTTCCAAGCAGAATGCGGCTAGCGAATCAGGCTCTAGCGCGAGCATGCTGGCGGCGGGCAAGGGCTTGTCTCTGTCCGAGCCAGCTGAGGGTTCACGGGCGACCACGTGCTCTGGACCGAAGGGGCCTGTGCGGAGAGGATCCGCGGGGCCAAAGAGCGCTACTACGGGACAGCCAGCGGCAGCCGCCAAGTGCATGGGGCCTGTATCGCAGCCTACGAAGAGCTGCGCCCGGGCGGCTAGGGACGCGAAGCCGAGCAGGCTGCTGGCTCCTACCATGACGTGTACGTTAGGACCGGCAACGGCGGCGGCTTCCGCGCCGGCAGCGAGCTCGTCGGGGCCCCCGGTCAAGCAGACCGGGCCCACCTTGGCTGCAGCTAATAGTCGGGCCAGCTCGCCGTGGCGCTTCGAGGGCCAGCGATTGGGTGGCTTGCTGGCGCCGATGTGCACCAGGATCGGGGCGCCCCCGAGTTGCTTGAGCTGCTCCTCGGCCCAGGACTCCGCGCCCGGATCCAAGGGCAGGCGCCGCCGTGCGCGCTCGGCCGGCAGGCCCAGGTAGCGCGCGAATTCCAGCACCTGCTCGAGCATGGGCGTGCGCCGGTGGCCGGCCGGAACACGCTCGTTGTAGAGCAGCCAGCTGCCTTCCTTGGCGCGCCCGCGGTCGTAGCCCAGCACGCGCGGCGCGCCGCAGGCGCGTGCAACCAGGGCGCTCTTGGCGATGCGCGAGAGGTCGATCACGAGGTCATAGCGTTCAGCGCGCAGTTCGCGTACCAACTGGCGGCCGGCCTTGAGCATGGCCATGCCCGCGGCTCGCGGCCAGATGTGCACGCGATCCACGCAGGGGTGGCCTTTGATCAGGGGCGCGGATAAAGGGTGCACGGCCCAGCCAACCTGCACGTCCGGCCAGCCGAGCTTCAGGGCGTCGGCGATGA
>JBLIOL010000339.1:0-5658 GCA_047639615.1 Planctomycetota bacterium
AGCTGATCCTCAACGCCGAGGATCTTCGCAGCGTAGTAGGTGATCGCTCGCACAGCTTCCTCTGCCGGTAGGCCGTAGGCCGCGGCGGTAGCTGCCTGGAAGGGCAGGTTGCGCTCGTTGTCGGTGTCGGCACAGGCGATCGCAAAGGGCACGCCGGCGCGAGCCAGGACGGCCGCGTTAGCGAAGACGCTGTCATAGGGGTCGAAGGAGGAACGCGGGGTGGACCAGACCTTGCTCACCACCACCGGAATCTTCAGGCGCGCCAGGGTAGGCGCCACCTTCCAAGCTTCGAGCCCGCCGTAGATCACACCGTCCAGCTCCAAGTCCCGGGCGAACTTGGCCGCCATGAGAATCGTCTGAGCGTTGGAGGCGTGCAGGGCCACGCGCTTCTCGCCGCGAGCGAAGGGCACGAGTGCCTCCAAGCGCGGATCAAAGGGCGGCGCCGCAGCGGCGCCTTGCTTCGAAAGATCCAGACGCCGACCGTACTCGAGCGACTCCTCGAAGAGCTTGGCCATGGCCTTGCTGGACTCGCTTTCCTCGCGACCCTCGTCCTCTTCAGCGGCAAGCGCCAAAGGCGCGCCACTGGTGAAAATATCGTAGAGGTGCTCGTCGTCCGTGTGACAGCAAATGTCATCGTGCGTGTTACCCGGACGTCGACGCGAGGACTCACCCTTCACGTTCGAGTAGCGCGGGAAGCTCACGTGCAGCATGTCGCGATCCACGAAGAGCAGTTCCTCCCAGGTGTCGCCGTCCAGATCGATCACCGACGACTGGCCGCTGATGGGACCGCGGCCATTGGGCGCGACCTGGGCACGGGTAATGCCGTTCCAACGCGCCAAGCCCAGGTGGGCCGACTCGCCGTTGATCGAGGCGCTGACGCGCAGGTCGGGCTGGTTGCCGCCCACCTCCGCGCCGTCGACGGTGGCTGCCACCGCGCCGATCTCGTACATGCCAAGGGTCGTGTTCAGAGCGATCAAGCCGGGCCAAACATGCTGACCGCTGACATCGATGGTCTCTGCGCCTGCGGGCACGACCACATCCGTGCCGACGGCGGCGATGCGATCCCCGACCATCAGGACGGTGCCGTTCTCGTAGACCGGGCCCGTAACGGTGTGCACTGTGCCGCCCACCAGGGCGATCACGCTTGCGCCTTCCGCTGCATCGCCAAGTTCAATCGCAGCGTCTTCGAGCACAGCCACCACCGGCGGCTGCGCGTCGAGTCCGAAGGCATCCACACGCGAGAATTCGATCTCGCCGTCCACCATTGTCCAAGCCACACGCGACAGGCTCGAGAGCGGATCACCGTTGAGCAGCACCAGGTCAGCGTCCTTGCCCACTTCGATCGAGCCGATACGCTCGCCAAGTCCCAACTGCAGGGCCGGGTTCAAGGTCACGAGCCGCAAGGCACGCACACGGTCCATGTCCGCGTAGCGCACCGACTTAGCGGCCTCGTCGTACATGCGACGCACCATCTCGGCGCTGTCGGAGTTGATCGAGGTGAGTACCCCCGCGCGGTCCATCAGGGCCGCGTTCTGGGGAATCGCGTCGTAGGCTTCGATCTTGTAGGCCCACCAGTCACTGAAGGTAGAACCACCGACGCCGGCGTCAGCCAGCTCCTTGGCCACCTTATAGCCTTCCAGCACGTGCTGCATGGTGCCGATGGTGAAGCCGAAGGACTCGGAAGCGCGCACCAGCATGAGGATCTCATCCGCCCGATAGCTGTGGCTGTGCACCGTGACGTCGCCGGACAGAATGCCCGCCAAGGTCTCGAGACGCAGGTCGCGACGCGGGGGCGCCAGGTCCTCGCCGCGCTTGACGGCGGCCTCATAGTCGCTCCAAGCCCGGGTGTATTCTTGCGCGCGGTTGAAGCCGCGGTAGTAGACGGACTCCACGCCCATGCGGGTGGCTGGATAGCGTCCACCGCTGCCCCAGTTCACGCGCCGCGGGTTCTCACCCAGAGCGAACTTGATGCCCGTCTCGGCGCCAGCCACAAGCAGGTCCTCGGCCGTGCGCTCACCGCCCCAACGCAGCTTGAGCACCGCGTCCTGGCCGTCGATCGCGTTGGCCGAACCGTGCAGACAACGGATCGTGGTCACGCCCCCCGCCAGTGCTCGGTACAAGCTCACGTCATCCACGTTGATCACATCCTGCACGCGCACCTCGGCGGTGATCGAGAGAGTACCCTCGTTCACGCCGCGCTCCATGGCCATGTGCGAGTGGCAGTCCACCACACCAGGGGCCAAGTGCATGCCCGTGCCGTCGATCACCGTGACTCCCTCAGGAGCCTCGAGATCCACGCCGACCGCCGCGATCTTGCCCTGCTTCACGAGCACGTCGCGCACCATGGCGGGTTCCACCGCCGAGTGCACGGTGGCGCCCTTGATCAAGCACACGTCGCCGACCACAACCGCGGGTACGCGCGTGGCTTCGGTTTCAAAGGGATGGTCCTCGACCCCGGCCGAGACCGGAACGCTGACACCAAGGAGCAGTGCTCCGATCAATAAGCCTTGCATAGGTTGATTTCGAATTGAGCTCATCGCTGCACCTCTTTGTTCTGCTGGGTCTTCTGCTCGCGCAGAGGTTTACGCTCACCTTCGAAACGTGATTCTTGTTCCTGACCACCGAAGCGCAGGGTTTGGGATCCCGAGAGAGATCCACTCTTCAACTTGCCGTCGAGAACAAGGTCCACTTGCATCCCGCCGACCACGAAGGTCATTTTGATCTCAAAGGACTTGCCCGAGACCGTTCCGCTGACGTCCGCGCTGATCGCGCTGCCGTCCATGGGGTTGGTGGCGGCGACCTTGCCGCTGATTACACCGTCCTCGTCCATGCTGATGGTCAGCGTCATGGGCTGGCCATCTTCGGAGTCCTTGTCCTCGACGACCCAAACACCGGAGAGGTCCACGCCATCGTCGGGGCCCTCCGCGTCCTTGATCTCTTTGACCTCGTACTCGTAGAGGAAGCCATCCACGAAGGCCCAGCGCACTTGGCTCTTCTCGGCCAAGGGATCGCCGGTCCACAAGCAGAGGGTCGCGCTGTAGCCGGCCTGCAAGCTGCCGAGCTCGTCGCTGACACCTAGGAGGCTCGCACCGCCGCTGGTCAAGGCCGCCAGGGCCTTCTCACGGGGGAAGCCCTGCTCGACCAAGGTCCGCACGCGCTCCAGCAAGTCCTTGGAGGAATCGCCGCCGCTGCCGAAGGCCAGGGTCACGCCAGCCTTGTCCAGGATCAAGGCGCCGTCGCGACGCTCCTCCCAGAGAACCCGTCGCGCATCCAACACCGCGCGCGGCTCCTGATAGTCGAAGTCCATGGGCGTTTCGACCTCCAGAGCTTCTTCGTCCGCTGCTTCGCCTTCGTCGGCCGACTCTGCCTCCGCAGGCTCGTCCTCCTTCTCGTCCTTCTTCTTGTCCTTCTTCTTCTTGTCCTTCTCGGCGGGGTCCTTGACCTCATCGCCCCAGTTGAGCGTTAGCAGCACCGGAACGCCGGCAGCAGCAAGCTGGTCAGCGGCCTGCCAAGCATCGCGTCCACCGGCGATGCTCATGTTGAACTTGAACTCTTCCGCCAAGCGCATCCAACGACGCACATCGCGGTCACTCTCCGCCTCGCAGACCAGGAGCTGCTTACCACGTAGGGTCTGCTGCACCTGCTCGAGATTCTTGTCGTAGGGAGCACGCGGTCCCGACTTGCCTGCAGCTTCGCGCTCTTGAAGCAGCGCGTGGCGAGCGGCGTCCAGGAAGAGCTGACGCAAAGCTGCGTGGTAGCCCATCAAGGTGCTCGGGTAGCCCGAACCGCTGGCGCGGAAGGCCGTGTGCTGGAACATGCGCGAGCGCAGGATCTGATCCCGCGCTGCCGCGTTGCGAGCCAAGATCACAGCGCTCTGCCCAGCCATCAACTCCCCGTGGGGAGCGGCCAGCAGCACGCCGAAGCCCGACTTGCGGAACTTCTCCGCTACGTCATCCGCAAGCTCGAGATCGTCAGCCACCAGGTAGCTGGCGCGCACGCCCTTGCGTCCCGCCTGGCGCATGTCGGTGCGAATGCTCGCGCCCGTGTCCACGGGGCGATCCTGATCGACTTGAATCTCAGGAGCCACCACGCCCGCGTGGGTGTAGGCATCTACGAAGGCCGGCGCAGCCACGAGGCCGGTGCCATCGATCTGTCGGTACTCGGCGGGGATCTGGCCCCCATCCGCGAGTACCGCTTCGATGCGTCCGTCACGCAGCAGCAGAGTCTTCTGAGGCCCCTCGCCCGCATCCGCCGCAAGGCTCACGTGCAGGAGGGCAATCGGGTCGGGGACGGGCGCACGCGACTGCCCAAGTACGGGCAGACAAATAGCGAGCGCCAGGATGCCGCGGCACAGTTGGCGCGCGGTCGAGGCAGGTCGGATCATGGATGGGCTCTTCGGAAGGAACGACGATCCCATTTTGCCGTCGCTCTCCGGTCCTGCCACGTCGACTAGGCAGCAACCAACGCTCGATCGAAAAGGTTGCGCAACTGTGGCCCTGCCGGCCTTATTCCCGGACCTCGGACCCAAAGCCCATTCTCGATCCGAGACGGCCCCAGAAGCGCTACAGGGCGCGCAGGAAGTCCGGCACGAAGGGTGCCCGCTCGGGATTGGCCAAGACCTGGTCGAGGAAGGCCACCAGGGCCACCTGATCCCGGGGCAGGTTGCCCTTCAGGGCCAGGAAGTTACTGGCGTGGTTAGAGCGAAATATGGAGCGTTTCATGGACAGTGCGGCCAGGAACTCCCGCAGCTCCGCCGCTAGCTCCACGGGGTTCATCTCATCCAGCTCGCCGCGCTGCGCCTGCTCGAAGAGCGGCGTGCCTTCCACCGGCGTGACCACCAGCGTGCTCACGAACTTGGGCTGGATCGCGCTGACCACCCGCGCCGAATCCAGAGCGTGCTCGCTCGAGTGCTTCCGGCCGCCCACGCCCAAGAGGATCATGCACGAGAGCTTGACCCCGGCCGCGCTGGCCTTGTCCGCCACGCGGATCATCTCTGCGCCATCCACGCCCTTGGTCAGATGTTCGAGCACGCGATCGCTGCCGGACTCGATGCCCAGGTAGTAGAGGTCTAGCCCCTTCTCGCGCAGCATGCTCATCTCCTCCACGGAGCGCACCTGCAGGCTCTGCGGCGAGGCATAGCACGACACCCGGCGCAGGTGCGGGAAGGTGCTGCGCAGCTCGTCCAAAATCGCGGCCAAGAAACGCGACTTGGCCATCAGCGCATCCCCGTCCGCCAGGAAGACCTTGCTCACATCGCCCATGTGCTGAGCCGCCCAAGCGATCTCCGCCTTGAGCTCCTCCAGCGGACGCACGCGAAAGCGCTTCTCCCGGTACATGCCGCAGAAGCTGCAGTCGTTATAGGAGCAACCGATGGTCGCCTGCAGGATCAGGCTGTTCGCCTCGGAGGGCGGCCGGTAGAGAGTGCCTTCGTACTGAATCACGAGCCCAGACTACGGCACTCACGCGCCCTCTCGCAGCAAGCCATGGCTAAATCACGCCGCAGGCCTTATGCATCAGGCATGTCCGCCTTCGTCGATCGCATCTGCAGCAGTCTCCAGCCCACCCCCAGCGTCCTTCAAGCCTGGCTAACCAGCCTGCCCGAGGCGCTGCTACGCGCTGACGAAGGCCAGGGCACCTGGAGTCCCTACGACATCCTCG
>JBLIOL010000340.1:0-5627 GCA_047639615.1 Planctomycetota bacterium
AGGGGCAGGCGGCAGAGATCAACGTAGAGCGAGCCCCGCAGCACCTGCGCGCGTGGTGGTGCCACAGCGGCGAGTTCCAGAAGTTGGTCGAGCGATCCGAGTGCGACTGGCGCCAGCTGACCAAACCCAATTGGCTTTCGGATCAATCGTCACTCCTCGAAGTGTTCGAGCCGGACGACCCGTCGGAGCTGGTGAGCCTCACCCAAGAGGGGCCAACCTACGTGGTGGGCATGCAAGGGGAGCACGAAGTCGAGCGTGGATTCGTGGTGCCGGGTGACTGGGCGCGCCCTATGGACGGGCTATAGCTCGATGCTCAGGCGCTCGCCGAGCTCGAAGGACGTGGGCTGGACGACGGTGGAGTAGGCCAGGATCTCGACCCCGTGCTCGATCGCTTCGCGCAGGGTCTTGCCGTAGACCGGATCGATGTCGTCGGCGGGCGCGAAGGAGTTCACGTCCGCGCGGCTGACCACGTAGAACATGACCGCGCGGTGGCCCTCGGTGACCATGTCCATCAGCTCGACCAGGTGCTTGCGGCCGCGCTCGGTGACGGCGTCGGGGAAGAGCGCGAGCTCGCCGCGGGCCAGCGTGGTGTTCTTGACCTCCACGTAGCAGCGCTCGCCGGTGGTCTTTTCCAGGAGCGCGTCGATGCGGCTGTTCTTGCCGTACTTGACCTCCCTACGGATTGAGTCGTAGCCGCCGAGGTCGGGGACGAGGCCGGCGGCGATGGCTTCGGGCACGAGCGCGTTGGGCAGGCCCGTGTCCACGTTGACCCAGGTGCCGTCGACCTCGATGGTCTGGAGGGTGTACTTGAGCTTGCGCTCGGGCTTCTGGCTGTCGCGCAGCACGACCCTGGAGCCGGGATCGCTGCAGCCCTGCATAGATCCCGTATTGGGGCAGTGGGCGATCAGAACCTCGCCAGAGGGCAGCTCCACGTCGGCTAGGAAGCGCTTGTAGCGGCGCCTGAGGACTCCAAGGACGGTGGGCTGCTCGATGATCATGGGCGGCTTTGTAGCTGGCGAACGGGTCGGAAGCCAGGCCTAGGGGCGGGGGATCTGCTTGGACTTCACTCGGGCACGGGCGCCGGCCGAAGATGCTAGGTGGGCGACAAGGAGCCTCGCGCAAGCGGGGTTCTGGCGGGCAGATCGACTGCACGACTCCACTACACCAGCTCGCATCACGCCCGCGGCGGGTTCTCCTTGGGGACCCGCCGTCCCTATGCCTGGAGGCCGGCTCGTAGCAAGCCACTCCAAGCCTTCCATCCAGCGGCTGCCCGAGTACCATGCGCGCCACATGGCGGAACTCGCAGAACTGATGGAGCAGGGCAAAGCCCTGCGTGGCCGGCTAGCGCAGCTGAAGGAGGGTCTTTGACTACTCCATTCAGAATGTGCGCCTGAAAGAGATCGCTGACCTTCAGCTCTCGCCTGATTTTTGGAACGACCAGGAGAAGAGCAAGTCTCAGATCGCGGAGATGAAGGCCGCCAGAGCTGTCGTCGACCCGATCGATGATCTGGAGGCCGGGTTCGAGGAGCTTGAGCTCCTAGCCGAGATGGCCGAGGAGGCCGGCGAGTCCGAGGTTCTCGAGGAAGCCGCTGAGATCATCAGCAAGGCCACCCAGAGTGTGGTCAAGCTCGAGTTCCAGCTGATGCTGGGCGGCAAGAACGATCAGAACAACGCCTTCATCCAGATCAGCGCCGGCGCCGGCGGAGTCGACGCCTGCGACTGGGCCATGATTCTGCACCGCATGTACATCCGCTGGGCGGAGTCCAAGGGCTTCAAGGTTGAGCAGCTCGAGTACAGCGAGGAGACCGAAGGCGGCATCCGCGGAGCATTGCTGCTGATCCACGGACCCTATGCCTTCGGCTACCTGAAGGCCGAGTCCGGCGTGCACCGCTTGGTGCGCATCAGCCCCTTCGATGCGCAGGCTCGTCGTCAGACGTCCTTCGCTTCCTTGGACATCACGCCCGAGCTGGACGATGACATCGACATCGACATGCCCGACTCCGACATCAGGGTCGAGACCATGCGCGCCGGTGGTGCCGGCGGCCAGCACGTGAACAAGACCGAGTCCGCCGTGCGCCTGACGCACATCCCCACGGGCGTGGTCGTGCGTTGCCAGAACGAGCGCAGCCAGCACAAGAACCGCGCCACGGCGCTCAAGCTGCTCAAGGCTAAGCTCGTCGCCCTAGAGGAATCCAAGCGCGACGCCGAGAGCGCCAAGCTCTACGGCGAGAAGGGCGAGATCGCCTGGGGCAGCCAGATTCGCTCCTACGTGATGAACCCCTACCAGATGGTCAAGGACCACCGCACGAGCCACGAAGTGGGCAACGTGCAGAGTGTCCTCGACGGCAACCTCGATGGCTTCATCGAGGCCTATCTAAAGCAGCGCAACAAGTAGATCGTCAGCGGCGGTGGTACGGTGGCTGGAACAAAACCGCCGCCCTCCTGCTAGTGCGTTCGGATCGGGACCGTATGCGGCCATCCGGGGAATTGCTGCGTGGCCGGATCGCTGACGTCGACGGTGCGCGGCCAGCACTCGAAGGTGACCTCGCCGGCGGCCTTGTCGAAGCGGATCAAGCCGTAGCCCTCGCCGCCGAAGCCCTCGTCGGGGTTGGCGTAGGCGTGCATGCTGATCTTGTTGCTGAAGCCGTCCAGGTAGTCGCCGGTGTACGGCAGCACGGACTCCGGGTCGCGGTTGCCGCCGGCGGCGTCGTCTGCGGGGTGCCACCAGCGCTCGTAGATGGTGTTGACGCTGGCCGGCACGATGAAGGCCCAGGGGCCGTCGCGGAACTCGTCGGTTCCGTGCTGGATTAGGGTCGCTAGGTGCTGATCGCCGCCGATGTGCACGGCGCCTGCCGCTTGAATCAGGCGCAGGGCCTTGTTGCGGCCGGTCTGCGGCCAACCGTTGGAGTCGAGGTCAGCGAAGAGTCGGTTGTCGGGCCGACCGTGGATGTGTGCGCCGCCGCAGAAGCCGGTTTGGGAGAGCACGACCTTCATGTGCACGCCGACGCGGTCCTGGCCCCAGCGTTCGAGGAAGGTGAGTTGGCGCTCGCCGAGGAGTACGAGGCCTTCCAGGTCGATGCTGGCGGGATCGTAACTGGGATCGTTGATGTGATCGGGGCGCGGACCCTGCTTCGGGATCTTGCCGGCGGGGCCGGACTTGAACTTGCGGTCCTCAAGGATCGCGAAGTCGATGCCGCCCAGGCGCAGGTTGGTGAAGTACACGCCGATGCCCTGGCCTACGGGCCCCGGGTCTACGGGGTCCGGTAGGTGTGCTGTTTGGCAGCGCTCGACCATGCGCACGTAGTTCGGGTCGTGGTTGTAGCCGCCGTCGGCGCTGCCCGGCAGCTTGGCCACCTTGCCGGACTCGCCCCATAGGTTGGCTTGGCCGATGTCGTGGTCGTCGGGAATCGTGACGCAGGGACGATCCCGGAAGGTGTCGCGGAACTGTAGGCCGAACTTGAGCCAAGCGGCTGTGTGTTGCTTGTGGTCGTAGCTTTGGTCGCCTGCAAAAAACATCAGGTCCGGGTCGTGGAACAGGATGTTGCGCACGTAGTCCGGGCGCATGCCGCGGTCGCGGCTGGAGTTGCAGGAGAGGGCGGCGACGGTGATCTCGTTGCGACCGATGGGGTCGCGCCGGATGGTGCCTTGGAAGACGGCCTCGTCCCCGTGGCGCAGGCGGTAGGGCACGTCACTGGCCGAGTGCCAATCGTCGATACGGAAGAGGGTGGACCAGCCGATGTCATTCACATCGCCGCGGGCTTCCTCGCGCCACTCGCCATCGCGCAGGAGCTCGAGCCTTACGGTGCGCGTCTCCTTGGGGTAGAGCGGGAAGAGCTGCGCGGTCATCTTCAGGGATCCGCCATGCACTGTGTAGATGCCGAAGGCTACGACCTCATCGCGCGGTACGCGCGTCTCGATGATCTTGGATGGTTTGTGGTTCCACCAGTCGTTCACGCACAGGCTGTCGAGTTTCTCAAAGGGCGCGCGCACGGGCGGCTGCCCATGGGCTGCCGGGTCCTGAGAGCCCGGGTCCTGGGCAGCCGGGGCAATCAGGGCACCGATGGCGAGCACGAGGGTGAGAGCGGGGCAAGTCATGGGCGAAGTTCCGGGGGTTTCGATGCGCAGGGCGGCGGCGGGGCGGGGAAGCAGGCACAATCAGCCCAACAGGAATTCATCCTAGTGGTGTGCTGCGAAAGTTCGTGTGATTTGTTCGGCCCCATTCGATCTCTCGCGGCGTTGCGACAACTCGAAGTAGCTACGGTTACGCCAGCGTTGCCGCGCCTTGCGGGAGAACGAATGCAGCTCGAACAAACCACACCAACTCTCGCAGCACACCACTAACTAGGAACACCATGCGCGCGCACCCTCACTTCAACGACCGCGGAACTCTCGACTGGCACACGGACTTCAGCGAAGCCCTGGCCGCAGCCAAGGACCAGGGCAAGTTGCTCTTCATCGAGTTCGGCCGCGAACTCTGAAGCCAATGCCGCACCCTCGTGGAGGGTGTTGTTCCTAGGCCGGATGTGTCGGAACTCCTTCAAGCTGGTTTCGTGGCGCTGGCCGCGGATGCTGATGGGGAAGATCCGGCCGTATTGAAAGTGGCCATGCAGTTGGAGGACGCCATGTCCTTGCCCTTCGTGCTCTTCACGGATGCGGACGGCACCTTCCTCGAGGGCTACAGCGGCGTGGTGACGCCGCCCTATCTGATTAAGACCCTGCAGAAGCTCGCCCCAAAGCAATAGCCACATGATTCAACCCCTCGCTCTTCCGGCCCTGCTCTTTGGTCTAGCTCTCTCTCCGATGCCCCAAGAACCCCACGAAGCTAAGCAGGTCCGCAAGGAACTGCCCTCACAGGAAGAGATCGCCAAGCTGCCCGCCGACGGCGGCGCGGAATTCAATCGGCTGGTCTTCAGCCAGAGCCCGTACCTGCTGCAGCACGCGCGCAACCCCGTGGATTGGTGGCCCTGGAGCGATGAGGCCTTTGCGGCGGCCAAGGCCCAGGACAAGCCGGTCTTCCTCTCGATCGGTTACTCCACCTGCCACTGGTGCCACGTGATGGAGCACGAGTCCTTCGAGGACGAGGAGGTGGCGGCGCTCATGAACGCCAACTTCATCTGCATCAAGGTCGACCGCGAGGAGCGCCCGGATGTGGACCACGTCTACATGACGGTGACGCAGGCTTTGACCAAGCGCGGCGGCTGGCCCATGACGGTCATCCTGACTCCCGAGCGCGAGGCCTTCTTCGCGGGGACGTACTTCCCCAAGCAAGGCCGCGGCGGCCGGCCTGGGATGATGGAGCTTGTGCCGCAGATCGGCGACGTGTGGAAAACCAAGCGCGCCGATCTGGTTGCTGAAGCGCAGCGCATCACGGCCTACTTGCAGAACACCGCCAAGGGCAGCCCCGGCGGAACCGTGGATAGCTCCGCCCTAGTCAACGCCGAATCCGAGTTGGCGCGTCGTTACGATCCCGCTCACGGCGGCTTCTCCCAGGCGCCCAAGTTCCCCGTGCCCCACAACCTGCGCTTCCTCTTGCGCAGGCATGCGGTCACCGGCGACGCAGCAGTACTCAAGCGCGTCAAGACGACCCTGCGCAAGATGCGTTTGGGCGGCATGTGGGACCAGGTGGG
>JBLIOL010000341.1:0-5623 GCA_047639615.1 Planctomycetota bacterium
ATGAGCCGCACGAGACCATCCTCCTGAAGTTTCGGACTGAAACTCCCGGGCTCCATCTCGAGCTTGGTGTGACCCGTATCAGCAGTGATCGTGCGCAGTAGCTTGCCGTCAGCGGCGTCGTAATGCTGAGCCACCACATCCGTGAGGGTGTGTTCGATCTCGATCGACTCACCCACCTGCTCAACGTCCTGGGCTTCGAGCTTGGAGACCAACTCGCCGCTGGTCTCATCGAAACGCTCCAAGGATAGGTAGCCCGAGATACCCGCCGTCGTAGTCGGCACGCCAGCAGGGACCCCGGCCTCCGGGGTTTCCCCGCCGGGCTCAGTGACACCGTCCGGCACCACCAGCGGCGGCCCCGCTTGTCCCCCTTGGCTGGAGCGCGCGCGCGCTTCCTCGTCGGCCTCGCGGCCGCGCTTGTCCAGCTGCCAAAGAATTGCCATGCCCACGCTGAAGACGAGGGCGAAGATCGCAAACCGGCGCACTAAACCTGACCTCGAGTCAAAGATTCCCAATCGCCCCGTGCACGCAGCACGAGCTCCGCCACCTCACGTGCAGCACCCGCTCCAGCCGCCGCACTGGTCACATAGTCCGCCGCGTGCAGGACCTCGGGGCGCGCGTTCGCCGGCGCCACAAAGATTGCCGCCTGGGGAACCATCGCCAAGTCCGGCAAATCGTCGCCCATTGCCAGGGTCGCCTCCACGGCGATGCCAGCCTCTACCTGCAGAGCCTGCAGCACGACGTTCTTCGGCCCTTCGCGCATGTGCAGGTGACGCACACCGAGCTCCTCTGCGCGCTTGATCGTGGCGCGGCAACCGCGGCCCGTAATCCACGCCAGCTCCACGCCTGCACGCCCAAGCCAAGCCAGGCCCTGACCGTCATGTACGCAGAAGCTCTGCTGTTCCTCGTCGCCCACGTAGATCACGCGCCCATCGGTGAGCGTGCCATCCACATCGAAGACCGCCAGACGCACGGCCGCCAAACGGCTGACCAGGTCCGCAGACAAATCGGCCAGCGGGTCCCGCGAGGGATCGGGAGCACTCATACGGAAATATCCAGCAGGTCCTGCACATCCACCAAGCCCACGGGGCAGCCCGCGTCGTCGATGACCGGTGCTTGGTCGATGCGGTACTCAGCCAGCAGGTGCTGCGCTTCCTCCACCAACTGCTCCGGACGCAGGGTCTTGGGTCCGGTGGTCATGTGCTTATCCACCGCTTGTGAGAGCCCATCGGCCTGGCCGGGTTCGAGCAAGCGGCGTAGGTCGCCATCCGTGAAGATGCCGGCCAAGCGACCATCCGCAGCCACCACCAAGGCGGCACCCGGACGGCCGGGTGTGTCGCGCGTACGCAGCAGCACCTCCGTCACCGGAATGCCGCTGGGAACCAGGGGCAGGAACTCGCCCTTGCGCATGACCTCGTCCACGCGCATCAGGCGCCGGCCGAGGCTGCCCGCAGGGTGGAAGCGCGCGAAGTCTTCGCGGTCGAAGGCGCGCTCCGAGAGCACCACCATGGCCAGTGCATCGCCCATGGCGAGCATGGCGGAGGTGGATGCGGTGGGCGCCAGCTTGAGCGGGCAGGCTTCCTCCACAGGTCCGATATTCAGCACGGCGTCCGCCTCGCGCCCGAGGGCTGAATCCGGTCGGCCAGTCATCGCTATCAACTGGGCGCCGATGCGCCGGGCGATGGGCATCAGCTGATTGGTCTCGGCCGTCTCGCCCGAATTCGACAGAGCCAGCACCACATCGCCCCCGCGCACGCGCCCCAGATCCCCATGCAGGGCCTCGGCCGGGTGCAGGAAGAAGGACGGCGTGCCGGTGGAGGCCAGGGTGGCGGAGATCTTCCCGCCCACCAGGCCGGCCTTGCCCATGCCGGTCAGGATCACCTGGCCCTGGCAGGCCAGCACGAGCTCGACGGCGGCATCGAAGCCCGCATCGAGGTGCTCCTCGAGCCCGGCGATGCTGGCAGCTTCGATACGAATCACCTCGGCAGCCCGCTCACGGCGCTGGCGTATGGTGGAGTCGGAGGGAACACCCAAGGGATGGTCTGGCGTGGCTAGTGGGGGTGGACGGTTGCGGGCGCGAAAGCTGCCCGCAGGGGGGCGGCTATTCTAGGGGGGATCGCGGCCGGACTCACCCTAGAGCTGGCTCCCTCTGCGGACAAAACGTACAGGCCCATTGCCGGTACGGGAGGGCCGCTGGGCTACGATGCTCGGGCAGGGCCCCCGGCCCGCCCCAAGTAACACTGTGAGCACCCACGAACTCGTCGAGACCGCCCTCGTTATCGGCTTCCTAATCCTGAGTCTAGGAATCCACGAAGCAGCCCACGCCTGGGTGGCCTACCGCTGCGGCGACGACACCGCAAAGAACGAGGGTCGCATGACCCTCAACCCGATCGTGCACATCGATCCCTTCATGACCATCCTGCTGCCGGCCATGCTCTGGTTTGGCTCCGGCGGCACGATCATGTTCGGGGGCGCGAAGCCCGTGCCGGTGTACCCCAACCGCCTACGCAACCCACTGCGCGATATGGCCCTGGTGGCCATCGCGGGACCGGCGTCCAACGTGATCCTGGCCTTCATTTTCATGCTGGTGTGGAAGGCCTCGATCGTACTGGCAGGCTTTAGTTCGAATGAGCTGCTGCCCTCGGTGCTCGAAACCTGCGTGATGCTCAACATCCTGCTGACCATGTTCAACCTGCTACCCATCCCCCCGCTGGATGGATCACGGGTCATGGCCTACCTGCTGCCAGCTGGCTTGCGCGAGTCCTATATCCAGCTCGAACGCTTCGGCTTCATCCTGGTCATCGGAGCGATCTACTTCGTCCCGCCCGTGCGTCCAGCGCTCTGGAGAGCCATGACGTGGCTCTGGGATATCCTCTTCACGGCCACCGGCGGCAACTGGTAGCCCCCCCATGCCCACCCACGAAGAAGACGAGTTCACAGTCGAGCTCGAGCAGGTTTTCTGCGGTCCCATGGACCTCTTGCTGCACCTCGTCAAGGAGCAGGAAGTGGCCATCCAGGACGTGGAGCTGCTGCGTGTGGTGGATGGTTACTTCGCTTACTTGAAGGAGCTGACCGAGCTCGATATCGAGGTTGCCGGCGAGTTCCTGGTGATAGCCGCGACCTTGATGGCGATTAAGTCGCGTTCGCTGCTCCCGCGCGAGGAGGTCGAGCTGGACGACGAGCTCGACCCCGAGGACGAACTGATCCAGCGCCTGCTCGAGTACCGGCGCTTCAAGGGCGCCGCCGACGACCTCGAGGAGCGCCACCGCCGGCGCGTGCTCGAGCACGCGCGCGGGGTCAAGAACGAGGCCATGGACTACGAGCCAGAGAAGAGCCTCGACCTGGGTGAGCTGACCTCCTGGGACCTGCTGGCCGCCTTCAGCCGGCTCATGCGCGAGACCCTGGCCGGTCGTCCGCACATGATCAAGACCGACCCGCGCCCGCTGCGCTGGTACGTAAATACCCTCGGTCATTACGTCAACCGGAACGGCGCCGTCGAGTTGCGCGAGCTCTTGTTCCATATCGACGATAAGCCCACGAAAGAGGGCCTAATCGGCATGTTCTGCGCACTCTTGGAGTTGGTCAAAATGGGCGTCGTGCGCGCCGTCCAGCCCGACAGCGTGGGCGAGATCATGGTCGAGATGTGCGCCCAGATCGACGGCGATGTGGACGACTTGATCAAGGCCTCGACGCTCATGGACGAGGAAGACCCGGACGAAGATTCCGACTCGGAAGCGAAGTCGGAATCGCCCTCGGAAGAGCCCTCGGAAGAGTCAGAGGAATACGAAGAGGCCTAGGCCAAGACCTCCAGCAAGCGTGCCTCTAGGTACGCGCGCTGGGCTTCGTTATCGGTCAGCTCCAAGGCCCTGCCATAGGCCGCAGCCGCCTCGGCCAGCTGCCCCGCACGCCGATGCAAATCGGCGCGCGTAGCGTGAAAGGGCTGATAGCGCTCCAAGGAACCGCTGGCATCCAAGACCGCCAGCCTGCGCAGGCCCAGCTCCGGACCATGCAGCATGGACTCCGCCACGATTGCGTTGAGCCTCACCACCGGCGTCGGGAGCATGCTGTAAAGCCGCTTATAGAGCAGCGTGATCTGCGCCCAATCGGTCGCCTGCCAACTGCCCGCGGCACCGTGCAGAGCCGAGATCGCCGCCTGAATCTGATACGGCCCGGGTTGCCGCCGGCGTTGGGCGCGATCGAGCACGCGCTCGGCCTCCACCTGAGCCTGCGAATCCCACAGACTGCGATCTTGGTGCTCGAGAGTGATCAAACTGCCATCGGGCGCGGTGCGTCCGCCGGCGCGGCCATGGCTAGCGAGCATCAACGCAAGCAAGCCTTCCGCCTCGGCCTCCTGCGGCAGTAGCTCGAGCACCAGACGCACCAGCCGCAGAGCTTCCTCGCACAGGTCCCCGCGCACGGGCGCCGCACCTGCAGTAGCGCTATGGCCTTCGTTGAAGACCAGATAGAGCACTTCCAACACGCCGCCGATGCGCTCGGGCCAGAGCTCGGGCCCGGGCACGCGGAAGGGAATGCCCGCCCCCTGGATCTTGCGCTTGGCGCGCACCAGGCGCTGGGCCACGGTTGCCTCTCGCAACAGAAAGGCGCGCGCGATCTCGGTCACCGAGAGGCCGGCCACGGCCTGCAAAGTCAGGGCCGTACGCGCGCCATCGGCCAGGGCCGGGTGGCAGCAGGTGAAGACCAGGGCCAAGCGCTCGTCGGGGATGTCGGCGTCCTGCATGACGGCATCGGGCTCGCAATTAGATTCATTCAGGGCCCCGGAGCGTCGCTCCCGTCGCCAACTATCGATCAGCTTGCGCTGGGCTACGCGCAGCAGCCAAGCGGCCGGTTGGTGCGGTATGCCGCCCTCCGGCCAATTCTCCAAGGCCGCCAAAACAGCCTCCTGGAGTACATCCTCCGCGGCCTAAAGCGACGCGTCGTAGCGAATCAAAGCCGCCAGCAGCCGCGCCCCCTGGTCCCGCTGCAAGCCTGAAACCAGGCCAGGGTTCTCCGGAGGGGCGGGCGACATGGCCCCAGGCTACTGGCCGAAGGTCTCGATCGGACGTACTTCGACGGTTCCGAAGGCCACCGAGGGGATGCGCTTAGCCCACTCCAGGGCCGCGTCCAGGTCCTCCACATCGATTGGGTAGAAGCCGCCCAGGGTCTCCTTGGTCTCGGCGAAGGGGCCGTCCGTGACCAGCATGGAGCTGCCCTTGGTGCGCACGGAGGTGGCCGTGCTGACCCCTTTGAGGGCCTGACCGATGGGCTTAATACCGGCCTTCTCCATGTCCCCAGAGAGGTTCATGTAGGCCTCGATGTGGGCGCCGAAGGAGGGATCCTGGGGGGTCGGCTCTTGAGCCTCGTCGGAGTAGATCAGGAGTGCGTAGAGCATGTTTATAGGAGTCGTATACGGGGTCGTAGCAATGGGTGGAGCCCGGAAACCCGGGCCATTCGAGGGCACGACGAACGAGACTGTGAGGAATCGACAGAGGCCCGCATAATTTCTCACGCCGAGGCCATAGGATCCCCTGACCAGCCTGATAACCGCGAATTGCTCCCCGCCGACTGGACCTCTGGGTCTACCCGGTCCATATTCGCGGCCGATCGGGGCCCCCGCCCCCATCACTCC
>JBLIOL010000342.1:0-5579 GCA_047639615.1 Planctomycetota bacterium
TGGATGAGCCGGGCGGTGACGCGCGGTGGTGGCGAGTTCGGCCGTGGCGTGAGCGATCGGGCTGGGGACGAGTTCCTCTACGACCTGGGCGACGCGGGCTGGGGCTACGTGCGCATTTTGGGCTTTGAAGAGGGCACGGCGCGGCTCGAGATCGCGCCGGGGATCGTGGGGCGCAATCAACTCAGGCGTGATCCCGCGCGGCTGCATGTGCAGGCCGTGGGCGGAGGGCATCAGCTCGAGTGGGCCGCTGAAAAAGGCGCTCAGTACTGGGTGCGGCGGCGCGTGGTGGGCGACGGCGCTGAGGAGGAGGTGGCGCGCGTCAACGGCGGCCGTTGGATCGACGTGAACGCGCCGGAGGGTGTGCTGGTGGAATACCGGGTCGCGCGAGTGAGCGGCAGCGGCTGGGGTGCGCGTGCACGCAGTGTGCAGCAAGCGCAGCTGGGGGAGTGGCCCTTGGAGTTGCGCGTGGGACAACGCATCGATCTTTTGACCGGTGCGGAGGGCGTGCCGAGTGCGCAGGTGGAAGTGACCCATGCTTCGCCGCCGAGTGTGACTCTGCGTGTGGTGGGCGAGGCTTTGCTGACGCCCATCAACAGCTACTCCGGCGCTGCCAAGTGGGAGTTGCCTGACTTGGGCAATGACATCTACACCAAAAAACTGCGCAGCCTGAACGAGAAGGGCGAGCTGGGTTTCTACTTGCCCGGACCTGGGATCTATGGACGGCTGCGCGTGACCTCGAGTGAGCCTGGCAGCATGAGCTTACTGCGCCAGGTGGATTGGTCAGGGCGGCGCATGCTGCCGCGGCCGCCGGTGATGCAGAGTGGGCGGCCGCGCTGGACTGGGACGGAGCTGCGCTTGCAGGTGACGCCGCCTGCGCCGACGAGCGTGCCCCATCCCGAACATCTCTCGGTGGTGGTCGAGCGCGAAGTGGAATACTTGACCGGTAGCTGGGAAGAGCTCGCTGTCTTCCCGGCCGATGAACGTGAACTGGTGCTGGACCTGGATCCGGCCACGGGCACCTTGCTGCGCCTGCGCTTGCGTCATCGCTACGCTTGGGGAACGGGCTCCCACGCGGGTGAACCCGTGTCGTGCCTGCTTGTGGATGAGCACAACCCCCAGGATTTGAACGCAGCCTTGGACCGCGCCATGGGCGACCTGGGCCATCCGCTATTTGCGCGCAGACGCGAGGCGCGCGGCGTTCTTTCGCTCTTGGGATCGGCCGCTTGGCCGCGACTACAGGCTGCACTCTCGGGCGATCAGGCCGAGGTGGTGGCTTCCGCGCGCGAGCTACTCCTAGATGCGGAGGGTGATTCGGGAGCGCACCTGGAGTTTGTACTGCGCGCGCGCGCGGCGGACCTGGGTGTTCGGAGCGATCCGCCCCCGGGACTCTTCTCCGAAGACTTCGGCGAACGAGCCCACGCACTGCTCCTATTTTGGCCGCAGCCGGGGGGGACGGAATGGGTGCGTGTGATGGCTCTCGGCGATCCCGATGAGTCCGTGCGCGAGCTAGCCCAATTGCTGTCCGAAGCGCCGGTCTTGCCGCGCATGAGCACGGGCTTGCCCTATGTCTTGACGCCAAAGCTCGAGCGCAAGGCGCAGGCTGCTCGGGACTGGCGCGAGTATGCCTCCGAGCGCGGACCCGTGGGCTTGAGTCTCGACCTGCGCTCCGGGTACCCGCCCATGGACGCGCGCTCGAGCTTGGCCAGGCTGCGCTTAGCTTTCGATCTGAGCCCCGCCGACGAGCGCGGCTGGGAAGGACCGGGGGGCGGAGCGGAGCGCGCCGAGTTGGTCTTGCGCCTGGTGGATCGTTACTCGCTCAGCGGCGAGGAAGCTCTGCTGCGCGCGGCGGAGGTGCTCGTGTCCGGGCCGGCCGCCATGCTGGGTGCCGGGCGCGAGTTGCTCTACCTACGCCTGGGCGGGTCGCCGCCGGAGCTAGGCCGGCGCCGGCGTTTGGAAGTGGAGCGCGCGGACCTGGCGCTCTTGGAGGTGCGCATCGGCGCCTTGCTGGAAGCCGGCGAGAGCTACGTGGATCTGGTGCTACCCCCGGGCGACTATCACCGGGATGGCAGCGGCGACAACTGGTTGGACATTCGCGTGCCCGGCTTGCGCCTGATCGGCGGGCAGGGCGTTCACTTGGACGTGGGCCTGCGCGTGCAGGGCGCCCAGGATGTGGTGCTTGAAGGCCTAGCCGTGGGCAATGGCACGGGCTCGGCGCTGCTGGTGGTGGACGGTTCGGTGACCGCCGTGGACTGTGAGTTCGTGGGCAACCAATCCGTTGTCAGCCTGCAGAACTCGGAACTCGACCTGGACCGCTGCCGGGTTCTGACCCTGCCTGGGACCCAGGGGCTCTACAGCGTGCGCTTCAGCGCGGCCAGCAGCCTGCGCGCTCGGGCTACGCGGCTGGCGGCCGGCACCCTCTATCTGGGGGATGGTGGGCGCGCGAATCTCGACCGTTGCGTGTTGGAGTCAGGCGTGCGGGCCCTCGTGCAAGGCCAGCGCGACGGTCAGTTGGTGGCCCGGGACTGCTTGCTACGGGGTGGCAATGTGGGCCTGTACGGGCTCGAACAGGGGCTTTTGGAGGGCGTGGTTCTGCGCGCTGCCCAGGATCCCTTCGGGCGCGGCAACGAGTGGGTGCGTTTCTGTGCCGAGCACACGCGCCATCACGGCACACCTAGCGCGCGCTCCTCCAGCGGCGATCCTCTGCTGGATTGCCCGGCGAGAGCCAGCCTCGGTCCGCGCTAGCTCCAGAACCAAGCCCTGGTGTGGCGGGACAGAAATACACGGCCCTTCTCCGGCCCCATTTCGGCGCTGGTTGCGTTGCGACTCCTTGGAGCAGCTACGGTTACGCCACCGTCGCAGCGCCTTGCCAGCGCCGTAATGGGGCTCGGAGAATGGCCGCCTAATCCTGATCCACCACACTAAGGGGCGCTTCTGGCCTGCACGCACGTTATCCTCGTCGCCCCGATCCCGACCGCACCGTTGGAATCGCCGCGGGTGGCACCCTGTGGGATCGGACTTGGAGCACGCCATGATGGATACGTTTGGGGCCCGTGGGTCCTTTGAAGCCGACGGAAAGACCTACAAGATCGCGCGCCTGAGCGCTCTGGCCGAGCGCGGCCACGATCTGGAAAAGCTGCCTTTCTCCCTGCGCATTCTGCTGGAGAACCTGCTGCGCTTCGAGGATGGCTCGAGCGTCACGGCCGAGGACATCGAGGCTCTGGCCAAGTGGGACCCCAAGGCCAAGCCCAGCCGCGAGATAGCCTTCCGCCCGGCGCGCGTCTTGATGCAGGACTTCACCGGCGTACCCGCCGTGGTCGACCTGGCCGCCATGCGCGATGCCATGGCAGCCTTCGGCGGCGACCCCGCTAGCATCAATCCCCTGCAACCCGCAGAGCTGGTCATCGACCACTCCGTGCAGGTGGATGCCTTCGGTGGCCCGGACGCCGCCAGGGTGAACTCCGAGCTCGAGTTTGAGCGCAACGCTGAGCGCTACGGTTTCTTGAAGTGGGGCCAGAGCGCCCTGCAGAACTTCAAGGTCGTGCCGCCCGAGACCGGCATCGTGCACCAGGTCAACCTGGAGTACCTGGCGCGCGGCGTCATGAGTGGAGCAGGCGGCTACGCCTACCCCGACACCTTGGTCGGCACCGATAGTCACACCACCATGATCAATGGCTTGGGCGTGCTCGGTTGGGGCGTGGGCGGCATCGAGGCCGAGGCGGCCATGCTCGGCCAGCCCGTCTCCATGCTGATTCCCGAAGTGGTCGGCATGCGCCTCTACGGCAAGTTGCCCGAAGGCGCCACGGCCACGGACCTGGTGCTGATGATCGTCGAGCAGTTGCGCGCCTTCGGCGTCGTCGGCAAGTTCGTGGAGTTCTGCGGCGAGGGTCTCGATCACCTGCCCTTGGCCGACCGGGCCACCATCGCCAACATGGCGCCCGAGTACGGCGCCACCTGCGGCATCTTCCCGGTGGACGAGAAGACCATCGACTACCTGCGTCTCTCCAGCCGCGACGACCACACGCTCGCCCTGGTGGAAACCTACATGCGCGAGCAAGGCCTGTTCCGCACGAAGGACACGCCGCAGGCGAGCTACTCGGACCTGCTCGAGCTCGACATGAGCACGGTGGTGCCGAGCCTCGCCGGTCCCAAGCGCCCGCAGGATCGCGTGGCCTTGACCGACATGGTGCCCGCCTTCAAGAAGGCCAAGGTCGAGATCCTTAGCGCCGCCGGCGACGACACAGCTGACCGCACAATCAGTGTCACCAAGGACGGCGAGAGCTTCGAGATGGGCCACGGTCGCGTGGTCATCGCGGCGATCACCTCGTGCACCAACACCAGTAACCCCTCGGTCATGGTGGCCGCTGGCTTGGTCGCCAAGAAGGCCGCCCTGGCTGGCCTCAAGGTCAAGCCCTGGGTCAAGACCAGCCTGGCCCCCGGCTCCCTGGTGGTTTCCGAGTACCTGGATCAAGGCGGCCTGACGCCCTTCCTCGATCAACTGGGCTTCAACGTGGTGGGCTTCGGCTGCACCACCTGCATCGGCAACTCCGGGCCCTTGGCCAAGGAAATCGACGCCGCCATCGACGAAGGCAAGCTGGTGGTCAGCTCCGTGCTCTCCGGCAACCGCAACTTCGAGGGTCGCGTGCACCAGAAGGTGCGCTCGAACTACCTGGCCTCGCCGCCGCTCGTGGTGGCCTACGCCATCGCCGGCGATGTGAACGTGGACGTCGCCACCGCATCCCTAGGTAAGGGCACTGACGGCCAAGACGTCTACCTGAAAGACATCTGGCCCACTGCGGCCGAGGTCCAAGAGGTCATCGGCAGCTGCGTCACCGCCGAGATGTTCCAAAAGAGCTACGAGAACGTCTTCCGTGGTCCCGAAGCCTGGCAAGCGATCCAAGTTCCCGAGGGCAGCACCTTCGCCTGGGACCCGGAATCGACCTACATCGCCAGCCCGCCCTACTTCAAGGGCATGGGCATGGAGCCCGGCGAAGTGCACGACATCAGCGGCGCGCGCGCCCTGGCCAAGTTTGGTGACTCGATCACCACCGACCACATCTCCCCGGCCGGTTCGATCACCGCCGACAGCCCCGCTGGCAAGTACCTGCAAGAGCGCGGCGTGGCACCCGAGGACTTCAACTCCTACGGCTCGCGGCGTGGCAACCACGAGGTCATGATGCGCGGCACCTTCGCCAACGTGCGCATCAAGAACCAGCTCGTACCCGGCGTGGAAGGCGGCTACAGCGTCCACCATCCCAGCGGCGAGCAAGGCTCGATCTTCGACGTGGCCATGCGCTACTCGGCCGACAACACGCCGACCATCATCCTAGCCGGTAAGGAATACGGCACCGGTTCGTCCCGCGACTGGGCCGCTAAGGGCCCGGCCCTGCAGGGCGTGCGCGCGGTCATCGTCGAGAGCTACGAGCGCATCCACCGCTCGAACCTGGTGGGCATGGGGCTCTTGCCCCTGCAGTTCGCCGCTGGCGAATCCGCTGACTCCTTGGGCCTCGACGGTACGGAGACCTTCGACATCAGCGGTCTGGCCGAGCGCTTTAAGGACGGCTCGCCTACCGGGGGTCAAG
>JBLIOL010000343.1:0-5575 GCA_047639615.1 Planctomycetota bacterium
TCACGGCGGGGGGGGCGAGCCCGCGCGCGCCGCACCCGGCTTGATGTTGGCTTGGCCCGACTACTCGGTGGCCTTGGCCTCTTCGGGCTCAGGCGTGGGGTCAGGCTGCTTGTCGAGGAACTTGAGGCCCTCGCCGTCTGCCGCGCGGTCGATCCACACGTGGCGATCCTTCTCTTCCTCGCCGCGCAGCAGGTGCTCGGCCAGGGGATCTTCGATGTGGCGCTCGATGGCACGACGCAGGGGACGGGCGCCGTAATCCTCGTGGAAGCCCTTGGTGATCAGGAACTCGACCGCGTTCGCGGTCAGCTCCAAGGTCACCTTGTGCTGGGCCAGACGGGTCTTAACCTCGTTCAGCTGCAGGATCACAATGCGGCGCAGGTCGTCATGGGTCAGCGGGTTGAAGACGATGGCCTCGTCGAGACGGTTGAGGAACTCGGGGCGGAAGTGACGCTCGACCTCGATCATCACGTCGGCGGACATCTTCTTCTTGCGCTCGCCCTTGTCGGCGGCCGTCTGGTCGAAGCGACCGAAGCCCAGCTGGGAGCCGGCCTTCATGGTGTGGCTACCCAGGTTCGAGGTCATGATCAGGATCACGTTGCGGAAGTCCACGTGACGCCCGAAGGAGTCCGTTAGACGGCCTTCTTCCATGATCTGCAGGAGCATGTTGAAGACGTCGGGGTGAGCCTTCTCGATCTCGTCGAGCAGCACCACGGAGTAGGGGCGACGACGCACCTTCTCGGTCAGCTGACCGCCTTCTTCGTAGCCCACATAGCCGGGGGGCGCTCCCACCAGGCGCGAAGCGTTGTGCTTCTCCATGTACTCGGACATGTCCATGGTGATGATCGCGTCCTCATCGCCGAACATGAACTTGGCCAGCTGCTTGCACAGGAAGGTCTTGCCCACGCCGGAGGGGCCGAGGAACATGAAGGAGCCCATGGGGCGCTTCGGATCCTTGAGCCCGGAACGGGAACGGCGCACGGAGCGCGCGATCGCGCTGATGGCTTCGTCCTGGTGGATGACGATCTCGCCGAGCTCGTTCTCCATCTGCAGCAGGCGTTCGCGCTCGGCCTTCTCGAGGCGCGTGAGCGGGATGCCGGTCATCTTGGAGACGGTCTCCTGGATGATGTCCATGTCGACCACGCCGACCTCTTCCTTCTCGTTCTGCTCCTGGCGCCATTCGTGCTGGATCTCCTCCTTGCGCTTCTTCAGGCGGTAGGCCTGATCGCGCACCTGGGCGGCAGCTTCGAAGTCCTGGGAGGCCACGGCCTCGTCCTTCTCGCGCTCAAGACCCTCGATTTGATCGGAGATCTCGCGCAGGTCCGGCGGGGGCACCATGGCCTTGATGCGCACGCGCGCGCCGGCCTCGTCCATCACGTCGATGGCCTTGTCCGGCAGGAAGCGGTTGTTGATGTAGCGGGTGGAGAGTTCCACGGCGAGCGCGAGGGCCTCGTCCGTATAGCGCACGCGGTGGTGAGCCTCGTAACGATCGCGCAGGCCCAGGAGGATGGCGTTGGCCTGCTCCGGGGTCGGCGGCTCGACGTTGACGGCTTGGAAGCGACGCTCGAGAGCGCCGTCCTTCTCGATGTGCTTGCGATATTCGTCCAGGGTCGTAGCGCCGATGCACTGGATCTCGCCGCGGCTGAGGGCGGGCTTCAGCACGTTGGAAGCGTCGATGGCACCCTCGGCGCCACCGGCGCCCACCAGGGTGTGCAGCTCGTCGATGAAGAGCACCACGTCCTTGACCCGGCGAACCTCGGTCATGACGGCCTTGATGCGCTCCTCGAACTGACCGCGGTACTTGGTACCGGCGACCATCAGAGCCAGGTCGAGCACGACGATGCGCTTGCCGCGCAGGATCTCGGGCACGATGTTCTCGATGATCTGCGTGGCCAAGCCTTCGACGATGGCGGTCTTGCCAACGCCGGGCTCGCCCAGCAGCACCGGGTTGTTCTTGGTACGGCGCGAGAGGATCTGGATCACTCGCTCGATCTCGTCCTCACGCCCGATGACCGCGTCGAGCTTGCCCTCGCGGGCCATCTCGGTCAGGTCACGGCCGAAGGAGTCGAGGGCCGGAGTCTTGGACTTGCCGCTCGGGCCGCCGCCGCCGCCACCAGGACCGTCCTCGGTGATGTTGGTCTCCTCTTCGTCCTCTTCACCGGTGTCGGCGCCGAGGAAGTCGAGCACCTCTTCGCGCACGTCCTCCAGCTTGACGCCGAGGTTCAGGAGCACTTGGGCGGCGATGCCCTCGTTCTCCTTGATCAGGCCCAGCAGCAGGTGCTCGGTACCGATGTAGTTGTGACCCAGGTTCGAGGCCTCCTCCATGGAGAGCTCGAGCACCTTCTTGGCCCGCGGGGTGAAGGGCAGCTGGCCCATGGTCACCATGGAGGGACCGGTCTTGACGATCTTCTCCACCTCCATGCGGATCTTGTTGAGATCGATCCCCATGTTCTTGAGGACGTTGGCGGCTACGCCGCTGCCCTCTTGTACGAGGCCCAGAAGCACGTGCTCGGTCCCTAGGTACTCGTGGTTGAACCTCTGAGCCTCCTGGCGGGCGAGGTTCATGACCTTCTTGGCGCGATCGGTAAAGCGGTCAAACATGGTGGCTTGGTCGGCGGTGGGGGGCGTCTATGGTGCGGTAGGGTCGAAGGGCGGCATCCATGGCCGCCAGAGACGTATCTGTGGTATCTCCCCTATCGCCTTCAAGGGCGATCGGCCTGAGGCTTGCCAGATGCGTTTTTGAGGACTCCCGGTGACGCGACCGGAAAGCGTGTCTCAGATAGGCGAGAATGCCATCGAAAGCGGGGGCGTGCCAGCGCTGTATGGGCTCCCTGCACGGTCCTTTACCAGCCTTGCGAGCAGGCTAGGAGATTGGTTTTGCCTAGCCCTCGTCCGCGCCCAAGGAACGCAGCTCATCACGCAGGCCTGCGGCGCGCTCATAGGCCTCTTCGGCGATGGCGCTTTCGAGTTCGCATCGCAGCTGTGAGGTCTTGCGCTCGCGCTCCAGCTCATCATTGTCGATTCCTGGAAGTCGTCCCACATGCTGCGTTGCACCGTGCATGCGTTCCAGCATCTCCTCCAGGGGGCCCGCGAAGACCACGTAGCAGTGCTCGCAGCCAAGCCGGCCTGTGCGCTGGAATTCTTCCTTGGTCAGGCCACAGGAGTCGCAGCTGAGGCTGGGCTGGGCGGGGCGTGCCTCGTCGGCCTTGATGTTGATCAGGCCCCAGATACCAGCGCCCATTTTTTCCATGGGCCCGGAGAAGGGCAGATCCGAAAGTTGCCCGCAGGGCTCGCACAGGTGTTCCTGGCGAACCTCGTTATCGGGATGCCCAGCGCCGTGCCAGGAGCTGAGCTCCGTCACGTGGACACTGGCGATGTTCTTTTGGCATTTCTCGCAGAGCATGGTCGAGCTGAAATAGGTGTAAGGCGAGCTTAGCCCGAGGTCAATCGGCAGCCGGGTCGGGAAAGGCAGCTTTACTGCGCTCAAGCAAGGAAACGGTGATCTTGTGTCGGTCGAGCAGGGCGATCAGCTCCTCATTCCCTTGGTCGCGAACTGCCGCGAAGGCCGCAACTGAGCCGGAGCCCTCAGGGAGACCCTCCAGGAAGGCTAGTAGCTCCTGGGAGGGGGGCAGCTCGCGCGCATCGGGACTGGCGCTGTCCAGGGTCTTGCCGCGTAGCTCGCTGGCGGCCTGGGCGCGCCGGATCCCAGATTGAGACTCGAGCTCCGGATCCAGGGCCAGACAAGCCAGCAGCAGGCGCGCCGGACCGATGTGGGGCTCGCCCGCTCCGAAGGCGTCTTTGTTGGCCTGGGAGAGTGCGCGCTTGGCCGTGTCGCTGAAGCCTTGGAAGAGAAAGGCGTCCGCGCGCAGGGTCACCTGTTCACTGGGCTTTGCTCCCAAGCTGCTCGGGTCGAAACCGCGCTGGGCGAGGGCCTGCGCATCAGCACCCGGCATGGCGGCCACGCAGGCGCCGACCAGCACGCCGGCCTCGACCTTGTCGGAGCCGGCGCTGAGGCTGCTCGCGCGCGCCGCGCGCACGGCTTGCAAGCCACCGGGCGAGAAGGGCAGGGCGGCCTTGGATCCGACCACCATGATTCCGGGCGAAAGCGCTACTAGCTCGAGGTCCATGGTCTCGGGATCGGCGAAGGCGTGGTTCACCAGTTGGTGCGCGCCTGAATCCTCATCCGCGAGGAATGCGCCCAGCCAATGCTCAGGCGTGACCTCATCCGAGTGCATCCAAAGGGCGCGCTCGCCAGCGGCCGTGAGCAGCTTGCGTGCGTAGGGACAGAGGCGCGACGCCAGGGCGGCCAGGTCGGGGTGGGCGAGATCCAGGCTCATGAATTCGGCAGCAGAGTGCGGAAGTGTTCGGCGCGCGCGCGGAAGTTCGGGAAGGCATCGAAGGATGCGCAGGCCGGAGAGAAAAGCAAGACGCCTCCATCCGGCCGGTGCCTGTAGGCCGCATCGACGGCAGCTTCGAGGGTGTGATAGCCGCTCACTCGGGCGCCGGCCAAGCCGAAGGACTTGCACAGGCTGGGGGCTGCGTCGCCGAAGGCTAGCACCGTATCGCCGCGCTCGGCGCAGAGCTCGGCCAAGGCTTCGAAGGACAGGCCGACCTTGGGCTTGCCGCCGAGGAGCACGGCGCTGGCGCGCGGCAGTCCCTGAAGCGCGGAGAGCGCGCTGTCGGGCGTGGTGCAGACGCCGTTGTCGATCACGCGCAGGCCGGCGTGCTCGCCCAGCTCCTGCAGCCGGTGGGGCAAGCCCTCGAGCAGCGGAAGGCGCGCGGCCAAGTGGGCGTGGCTGACGCCCAGGGCGCGCGCCAGGCTCAGGGCGATCAGGGCGTTCTCCCGCTGGAATTCGCCCAGTACGCGCAGCTGCTCAACCGGGGCCAAGCAACGACCCTCGAGCCAGAACTGCCCGTTTTCGATGCGGCTGGCTTGGCCCGGTCCTAACTGGGCCACCAAGAGGTGCGCCCCAATGCCGGAGGCGAAGGGCTCCCGGGCGGCCAATTCCGCGGGTAGGACGAGGGTTCCGCCCGCGGGGATCAGGCCCAACAGGCGGGCTTTGGCCTGGGCATAGCCCAGAGCGCTGCCGTGGCGCTCCAAGTGATCCACGAGCACGTTGACCAGGGCTGCGGCCGTCACATTTTGAATGCGCTCGGCGGGCAGGGCATCGAGCTGGTAGGAGCTGACTTCCACCACGGCGATATCGCCGCTGCCCATGGCGTCCAAGTCGTCCAAAAGCGAGCGACCGATGTTGCCACCGAGCCAGGCACGCCGGCCCGTGTCCGCGAGCAGTTGGGCCAGGAAGTTGGCCGTGCTGCTCTTGCCCTGGGTGCCGCTGATCAACGCCAGGCTGGCGGGGCAGTGCTCGAGGAACAACTCCAGCTCGCTGGTGATTCGAACGCCCGCGGCGCGGGCTGCCTCGAGATAGGGGCTATTCGGCGGCACCGCCGGATTGGCAATGACGAGCTCTGCGCCCGTGAAGTCAGCCGTGCGATGTTCGCCCAGGTGATACTCGCAGCGCGTGCCTTCGAGCTCGACCAGCGCGGGTGCCAAGGTGTCCGCATCGCGCCGGTCCGT
>JBLIOL010000344.1:0-5572 GCA_047639615.1 Planctomycetota bacterium
GGCGGAGAAGTGTCACTTCTGCGCGCACCGCACCGAAATTGGCCTAGCGCCCGCCTGCGCGGTGGTTTGCCCCACGGAGGCGATCATCCCCGGGGACTTCGACGACCCCGAGAGCCGCGTCAGTCAGCTGCGCGACGGGGGCGGTCTCGAGGCGCGCAAGCCGGAGGCTGGCACGCAGCCCAATGTGCTCTATCGCGAGGTCGCGGAGGCGGGCATCGACCCGAGCCTGACCAATCTCTCGAGCGGCTTCATCTGGAGTCAGAACCCCACCGGCGAGCGCCTGCAGGTCCAGGCCTTCGAGCAAGCTCAGGCCCAGGATGATCTCGCGCGCACGGTGTACGACGTACCCCGCGAGCGGCTTTGGGGTTCGAAGATCACGGGCTACCTATTCTTCAAGTCGATCTCCGCCGGGGCGTTCCCGGTGGCCTTCGTAGCCTGGCTCGCTGCCGGCAGTCCGGATGCTTCGCAGGGCATGCCCGCGGGCCTGCCGGCCGTGGTTGCGATGCTTGGGTTGCTGATCACAAGCGCGCTCTTGGTGGCTGACCTCAAGCGCCCGAGTCGTTTTTGGATGATCCTCGTGCGGCCGAACATGAAGTCTTGGCTGGCGCGCGGCACCTTCGTGCTAGCGGGCTACGGCGCGCTGCTCAGTCTGTGGCTACTGCTCGGCCTTATGGACGTTGGTTCGGGCGTACTGCGCGACGGAATCCTCGGCAGCGTCACGGTCTTCCTCGGCATCATGGCAGCGGCCTACACGGGCTGGCTCTTTTCGCAAGCCAAGGGCCGTGTGCTTTGGATGAAGCGTTACTACTGGCTCGAGTTGGCCTGCCAGGCGCTGGTCGCCGGCGGCGCGACGCTCATGTGTCTGCAGTTCGTGGCGCAGTTCGAACCCGAGGTACTGCTTTGGATCCGTCGCATCACCCTGCTCGGCCTCGCTGGCGAGGGACTCCTGATCTTAAGTGAGGGCCAACGTGCGCCGAAGAATCGCGAGGCGGAATACGCGCGCGTGCTTTCTCTGCTGCACAAGGGTCCGTACTCGACCATGCATCACATGCTGGTGGCCTGCGGCGTTGCGGCGCCGATCCTCGTGCTCATCTTCGCCCCCGGCGCTGCGCTGATCGCAAGCCTGGCCATTCTCGTATGTCTCTGGATGCGCGAGGAACTCTTCGTGCGTGCCGGCCAAGCCCTGCCCATCTCCTAATCCCATGACCGACACCCAACCGAAGGGACCCTCCGAGCGAACCTCTCCCTGGGATCTAGCCGTGGGCCCCAGCCCCGAGCACTGGGATGATTGGGTCGAGCTCGACGCAGCCGCCTGGCCAAAGCGCGTAGAGCGCCACTATCGCTGCATTCCGACTATCTGTTTCAACTGCGAGTCGGGCTGCGGGCTGTTGGCCTTCGTGGATAAGGAGGACGGCAAGATCCAGAAGTTCGAGGGCAACCCGGTGCACCCGGGCAGTCGCGGTCGTACCTGCGCCAAGGGGCCTGCCACCATCAACCAGGTGCAGGACAATGAGCGCATCCTCTTCCCGCTCAAGCGCGTTGGTAAGCGCGGCGAGGGCAAGTGGGAGCAGGTTAGCTGGGAGTCTGCGCTCGAGGACATCGGCGGACGTATGCGCAAGGCGCTTGAGGAAGATCGCCACGAGGAGCTCATGTACCACGTGGGCCGGCCGGGCGAGGATCACTTCGCCATGCGCATGCTCGGTGCCTTGGGTATCGACGGTCATAACAGTCACACCAATGTTTGTTCGGCCTCCGCGCGTCTTGGCTACAGCACTTGGTTCGGGGCGGACCGGCCCTCGCCGGACTACAGCAACACGAAGTTCGTGCTGCTCTTGTCGGCGCACCTAGAGACCGGCCACTACTTCAACCCGCATGCCCAGCGCATCATCTCCGCCAAGGAACGTGGCGCCAAGATTGCGGTGGTGGACACGCGCCTCTCGAACACGGCCACCCATGCGGAGCGTTGGATTTCGTCCTGGCCCGGCAGCGAGTCGGCCATGCTCTTGGGCGTGGCGCGCGAGCTGCTCGAACGCGACACGGTGGACAAGGAATTCATCAAGCGCTGGGTGAACTGGCGCGAGACCCTGGCCGCTCTCGACCCCGATGGGGACGGCAGCTTCGAGCGTTTCCTCGAGTTCCTGAAGGAGACCTACGCCGAGTTCACGCCGGAGTTCGTCGCTAAGGAATGCCGCATCGCACCCGATACGGTCAGCTACCTGGCCGATCGCATCTCCGAGGCCGGCAGTCAGTTCGCTAGTCACCTGTGGCGCAACACGGCGGCCGGTCACGAGGGCGGTTGGCAGGTGGCGCGCTCGTTGCTGTTGCTGCACGTGCTCTCGGGCAGCGTTGGTACCTCCGGTGGCTTGAACCCCAACTCCTGGGACAAGTTTGGACCGAAGCCCACCGAGAACCCGCCGCACCACAAGCGTTGGAGCGAGGTGCTCTGGCCCAAGGAATGGCCGCTCGCGCACTACGAGATGAGCTTCCTTCTTCCGCATCTCCTGCGTGATCAAAAGGCAAAGCTCGATACCTACTTCACGCGCGTCTACAACCCGGTTTGGACCAACCCGGATGGGTGCTCGTGGATCGAGATGCTGGAGGACGAGGAGAAGGTCGGCTGCCACGTGGCGCTCACCCCGACCTGGTCGGAGAGCGCGCAGTGGGCTGACTATGTGTTGCCCATGGGGCTCGCTTCCGAGCGTCACGACCTCATGAGTCAGGAGACTCACGCGGGTACTTGGATCGGATTCCGCCAGCCCATCGGGCGCGAGAATAAGCGCCGTGAGACGGGCGAATCCGGCCCGACCCTGGGCACGAACCCGGGCGAGGTCTGGGAGGAAGCCGAGTTCTGGATCGCACTCCTGTGGAAGATCGACCCGGATGGCTCCATGGGCATCCGCAAGTGGTACGAGTCCAAGAAGCGACCGGGCGAGCCCATCGACATGGACGAGTACTGGGCGGACATCTTCGATAACTCCGTGCCGGGCTTGCCCGACGCGGCTTCGAAGGAGGACATCACGCCCTTGGAGTACATGCGCAAGTACGGCTCCTTCGACGTGCCCTACGCCGGTCAGGAGCGCTACGAGGGCAAGGGCGAGGTCGAGCTGGATGGCGGCGACAAGCGCAAGGGCTTCGACACACCCTCCGGCAAGTTGGAGTTCTTCTCCAGCACCCTGCGTGACTGGGGCTTTGCCGACGACGCGATCCCCGGCTACATCCGCAGCCAGGTACATCCCGATGGCTTGGATCACGCGGCGGGCGAGCGCGTATTACTGCCGACCTTCCGTTTGCCGACTCTGATCCACACGCGCTCGGCCAACGCTAAGTGGCTCAACGAGATCAGCCACACGAACCCGCTCTGGGTAAACCCCATCGACGCTAGGGAGCTCAGCCTCGAGAACGGCGGCCTGGCCCGCGTTAGCACCGAGATCGGCTACTTCGTGGTGCGTGTCTGGGTTACCGAGGGTATCCATCCGGGCGTTGTTGCCTGCTCCCACCACGTGGGCCGTTGGCGCCTGCACCGCGAGGTCGGCGGCCAGAAGTTCGCCGCTGCGCTCACCACCATCGAGCGCAAGGACGGCACCTTCCTGTTCCGTACGGCGGAGCCCGTGGGTCCCTACGACAGCTCCGACAAGGACACCTCCAAGGTGCACTGGAAAGAGGCCGGCGTGAACCAGAACCTGACCTTCCCGGTGCAGCCTGACCCGGCCAGCGGCATGCACTGCTGGCACCAGAAGGTCACCGTCGGTCCCGCCCAGGCGGACGACCAATACGGCGACGTTTTCGTCGACACCAAGAAGAGTCGACTCGCCTACGAGAGGTGGCTCACCAAGACGAAGCCCGCTCCGGGCCCTGGCAACCTGCGCCGCCCGCTGCACATGAAGCGGCCCCTGCGCCCGATCGACGACGCCTTCAAAATGTAGGTCCGGCCGAGTTCGTGCCTGACCCCATGGGCACGAACTCGGGGTGCTACTTTGATTGCTCGCTAGCCAGGAGGTAGAGACGCAGGTCGAACTCGAGCTGGTGGTAGTCGGGCTCCATGTAGGTGCACAGCTTGTAGAAGCCCTTGTCGTGGTCCGAGAACTTCATGTGGGCCAACTCGTGCACAACGATCATGCGCAGGAAGTCGGCCGGCGCATCCTTGAAGAGGCTGGCGATGCGCATCTCGCGACGCTTGCGCAGTTTGCTGCCTTGGACGCGTTGCCTGGTCACGTGCAGACCTAGGGCGTTGTGGGCTGAGTGCAGGCTGTTGTCGTAGGTGACCTTGCCCAGGGGCGCGGCCTTCTGCATGTGGCGTGACTTGAGTTCCTGTACGTAGCTACTGAGCTCCTTACTCGATCGAACGCCGTGCTCCTCTGGGTAGCGCTGGGCGAGCATCGGCCCTAGTTCGCCCGCCTTGAGCAGGGTCTCGGCTTGGGCTTGCAGCTCGGCTGGATAGCCGGCGATGTAGGGCAGGGGACTCATGGGCAGTATCGATACGCAGAAGGGTACCCCATAGGGGCGAGGCTCATGCTGAGTTCGGGTTAGGCTGCTCACATGATTCGAGTCCCCGAGTGGAGAGGTCTGGTGATCGGGTTGCTGGGGTGCATGCCGGTGGCTTCGGGTCAAGGGGTTGTGCTCTCGGAGTTCCTAGCCAAGAACGACTCGGTCATGGCCGATGAGGATGGGGACTTCAGCGATTGGATCGAGCTCCATAACCCGGCTAGCTCCGGCACGCTAGACCTCGGTGGTTGGTCGCTGTCGGACGACTCTTCGGATCCAACCAAGTGGACCTTTCAGACGGGCACACTGCTGCCGGCCGGAGACTTCCTGCTGGTCTTCGCATCGAGCAAGGATCGTCGGGATCCGATCGGAATCTTGCACACCAACTTCAAGCTCTCGGGGTCGGGGGAGTACCTAGGCTTGGTGCGTCCGAACGGCAGCGTGGCCACGGACTTCGCTCCCGGGTTCCCGGCGCAGTACGACGACGTCTCCTTCGGTCTCGCCTTCCCCTTGGCGAGCGCCGGGCAGGACGCGTACTTCACTTCGCCCACCCCAGGCGCTGCGAATGGTGGCGGCGGGCCGGTGGCCCTCGACCCCGGCCACACGCCGCATCAACCACTCGATGGAGATGACCTGGTGGTGACGGTGAGCGTGCCGGTAGACCTGGGCCCGAGCGGTTCGGTGAGTCTGCATTGGCGGGTGATGTATGCGCTGGGGAACAACAGCCCCATGCTCGACGACGGGGTCGCTCCCGACGTGCTGGCCGGCGACCAGATTTTCAGCGCGCTGATCCCAGCCAACATGAGCGCGCCGGGTGAGATGCTGCGCTACAAGGTAGCTGTCGCTGACTCTAATGGCGGCGTGACGACCCTGCCGCCCTTCGTGAGCCCCTTGGGTTCGCCCGAATTCCTCGGCACGGTGGTGGCAGACCCAGCGGTTCAATCCAACCTGCCGGTCTGGGAGTGGTTCGTGCAGAGCCCGCCGGCGGCCAACACGCAGCAGGGCACGCGCTGTTCCCTATGGATCGAAGGCGAGTTCTACGACAACGTAGAGGTGCACGTGCGCGGAAGCAGCTCCCTGTTCTACCCGC
>JBLIOL010000345.1:0-5515 GCA_047639615.1 Planctomycetota bacterium
GGGTAATCATGGGGAAGCCGAGCGAACGACTCGGACGGGTCTCGGGGTCCACCTTGGGCGGGATCAGCCCCGGCGTCGTGCCATACTGAATCATCATGCGGAACAGCTCGCGCGCCTGATCGGCGGCCTGTTCCTCGCCAGTGGCACGCGCGTAGGCCGCCATGGCAATGGCACCAAAGGACTCCGTGTAGGTGTAGCGCCGCTTGCGCAGGGGCGCACCCTCGCGCGTGACCTGGAAGAACATGCGCCCGTCCGTGTCGAAGCAGTGCTTGCGAATGAACTCGATCCCGTGGCGCGCGAGATCTAGCCACTCGTCGCGCGGCTCGACCGTGTTGTAGAGAGTCGCTAGCAGCCAAGTGAAGCGGCACTGGGTCCAGACGCCTTTGTCGGTGTCGATGATCGACCCGTCGCGATCGAGGCAGAATTGAAAGCCTCCGTGCTCGCGGTCGATGCTGTGACGCAACCAGAACGGCAGGGTGTCCTCCAGCAGGCCCTTGCGGTAGGTGGCGCTGAGCTGCTTTAGTCGCTCTTGGTTCATTGGACGCGGCTCCGGGTCAAGCCAGTGAGGTCGCGGCTGTACCTATCCGGAAGCACAAGGCTCGCCAGGTAGCCGACCACAACGCACGTAGAGATGCCGATCACAGCGTAGAGGTAGAAGTGCAGCGGGCTGAAGAAGGTCACGTAGACCAAGACTGCGACACTGGCTGCGACTCCCACCAGCACACCGGTGGCATGCGCCCGGCGCGTGAAGATGCCCAGGGCAAACACGCCCACGAGCCCACTCGATACCAGGCCCAGGCAGCTCTGGAAGAACAGCCAGAGGTTCTCGATGTCGAAGGTCGCCAGCGCACTTGCGGTTACGACCGCGATGATGCCTAAGCTGATGGTGAGTTTTCGCGCCACGCTCAGGCAGCTGGCGTCCGTGGCCTTGGGCCGGAAGCGCTTGTACCAGTCGACGGTGCAGGTGGTTGCGATCGAGTGCATGCTCGAGTCCAGGCTCGACATCGACGCAGCGAACACGCCGGCGATGACCAGACCGGAGAGCCCGGCGGGCAGCTGCCCCGAAACGAAGAGCGGGAAGACTTCGTCGTTCTGCATGCCCAGCGGCAGCAGCCCGGGGTTCTGCTTAAAGAACACATAGAGGGAGGTACCCAAAATCATGAACAGCAAACCCACCGGCAGCGCCACCAAGCCATTGAGCCAGATACTGCGCGCCGCGTCCTTCTCGCTCTTGGTGGTCAGGTAGCGTTGGATCACGGCCTGGTCCGTTGTGTAGGGACCAAACTGCAAGGCCAGCGTGCCCAGCAGTAAGGACCAGGACGTCAGGTCGGTGAAGCTCAAGGACGGGTTCCACATGCGCGCCTTGGCGTCAGCCTGCGCGACGCTGGCGACAGCTTCGAAGCCGCCCACGTCCCCGGCGACGATGAACACCGCCAGCAGCATGCCGCCCACCAGCACGACCGTCTGCAACACGTCGGTCCAGATCACGGCCTCCATGCCCCCAATCACCGTGTAGAGGGTCGAGAGTACACCCAGGAGCAGAATGCAGGCGTAGACGTCGATCCCCGTAATGGCGGCTAGGGCCAGCGCCGGCAGGAAGATGACCACCGCCATACGCACCAGCTGGAACGCGATGAAAGAGGCCGAGCCAAAGAGCCGCACGGCGAGATTGAAGCGCTGCTCCAAGTACTCATAGGCCGTGGTGATCTCCAGCCGCCGGAAGAGCGGCAGGTAGAGCAGCACCACGATCGGGGCCATGAGCAGGATCATCGCCTTGCCCGGCAGCACCAACCAATCCGTCGCATAGGCCAGCGCCGGAGCGGAGACGAAGGTGATTGCCGAGAGCTGTGTAGCGAAGATCGAGAGGCCTGCTGCCCACCAAGGGATGCGCTTGCCGGCTAGGAAGAAATCCTCGGTGGTCTTCTCGCGCCGCGCGAAGAAGACCCCGATGGCCACCAACGCCAGCAGGTAGGCGCCGAGCACGAGCGTGTTGAGCAAACCAAAGCCGCTGTGCAGCGGCGTGATCGCCACCGTCCGAACGGCCGCAGTCCGCACCCCAGGACGCACCTCCCCGGAGCCGATCACGATCTGTCCCTGCCAGCGTGTGACGCCGGTGGTAACCACCGCCTGGGGCATCGACCCAGCTGCCGTCCAGGTGTCCGTGATCGTGTGGTAGACCAGCACCGAGCGCGGGAACTCGGGCCTGGGGTCCGGGTCGTGCACGTGCTCTCCAGTCGAGCCGCTGAACACGAGCGCCTGGGACTGACCGACGTCGATGGCGCCTGCGGCCGCGACCGCGTAGGGCAAGTCCCCGAGACGCTCCCAGGACCCCTCCGCGATGCTGTAGCGGTACGCATCCCGGCGGAAGTCGTAGCTCATGACGCCGTCCGCTCCGGCGCTGGGGATGGAGCCACTGAAGAGGTAGAACTCCTGGCCGCGCCCGCGCCCGCGCTGGGCCACCGCGACCGCCTTGTGACGTGCAGGCCCGGGCCAGGGCGGCAGCTCGATCCAGCGGCGCTCGGAGGCCGGCGCGGCCATGTCCAAGCTCCAGAAGCCATGGGTCATGGACGCGGCGTCGCTGCTCCCAGCGGCGCAGTAGATGACGCTACCGATGACGGCGGCCGCGGGGTGCGCGCTGGGGGAGGGCAGCGGCGGTAGCTCCGTCTGCTGCAGGCTGCGCGCGCCTTGGTCCCAGGTCAAAAGGCGGCACTCGGCATAAGCGCCCTTTGCATCGGATCCGCCAATCAGCGCCAGTCCCTCAGGCAGCGAGAGTGCAGCGCCATAGGCACGCGGCGCCGGCAGCGCTCCGACCGTTCGCCAACTCTCCGCGCCAGGTTCGAGCACTTGAATGTCTGCGTACCAGACCTTCTGTCCGCCTTCCCAAGGCGGCGCGCTGGGGAAGTTGGCGCCGCCAACCACGAAGAGAGCGCCGCCATGGGTTCCGACAAAAGGCCCACCAAAGCCGGGCGTGCCAGGCAGTGGGGGCAGCTCGCCCCAGCTCAGCCGTTGCTCTTGCACAGCGCCAGTTTCCGACGCAGCGGAAGGCTCGACTTGGTCTTGCGCGTGGAGGCTAGAAACGGCCAGCGCGAGGCCAACGATCAGGGTGCGCAGGAAAGCCCTCATCCTGCGATCCAATCAAAGAAGCCGAGCGCTTCCAGCTCCGCGCGCAGTTCGGCCGGCGCGTCGGGTCCGAGTTGTTCGAGGGGCAAGCGCGCGGGGCCGCACTCGATTCCCAGCATGCCCATGAGAAGCTTGGCGCAGGGAGAGTACCCGCGGCTGGCGAGTGTCTCCACCAGCTGCAGTACCCGCGCTTGCCAGACCTTGGCCGTCTCCAAGTCGCCCTCCGCATGCGCAGCCATGAGCTTGTGAAAGAGTGGCATGGCGAAGTTGTAGGTGCTGCCCACCGCGCCATGGGCTCCGCCGGCGAGGCCGGTCAGGATCTTCTCATCGCAACCCCAGAGCATGCGCATCTTGTCTCCGTGTCCTCGCAGGCAGTCCTCGAGGTCTTCGATGTCGTCGTGGCTGAACTTGATCCCTGCGAAGTTCGGAATGGAATCCCTGACAAGGTCCAGCAGCCCGCGCATCTTGACGTGCACTCCTGAGAGCACAGGGATGTGGTAGTAGTAGAAGGGCAGCTCCGGCCCACCTGCGGCGATTTCGGCGCAGGTGCCCGCTAGCAGCCCAGTATCGCTGATGTTGAACCAGTTAGGCGGTGCTGCACAGATCGCGTCCGCGCCAATTTGCGCGGCGTGACGCGCGAGTTCGGCGGCTTCCCTGAGGCTGTCATGGCCGACCTGGATCATGACCTCCAGCTGCCCGCCGACTTCGACCCAGCGCTCGGCTAGCTGGCGGCGCTCGAGCGTCGTCAGGGAAGAGCCCTCGCCGGTACTGCCGGCCACCAGCACGCCGGAAACGCCCACCGAGCGTAGATGCTCGGCCTGCTTGGCGACGCCGGATAGGACAAGCTCACCGTCTGAGTTGAAGGTGGTGTGGGCGGCAGCAACGAAGTCGAAGTCTTGGTTCATGAGTTTGTTCGCGGTATCAGATCGCAGGGCACTCGGTGGTGGCTTGCTTCACAGCTTGGGTCGACTAGTCGCTCGGCCAGCATTCGGCCTAGCTCAGCGCCCTGGGCCTCGTCGTCCTCTCTTGGTGACAGGTAGGCATAGGGCGGCAGGCTTGGGGCACTGCCGGTGCGGTTGCCGTGCAGCCAGAAGCTCTCGCCCTCAAGCCGGCCGCTCTCGCGCGCTACCGTCCACAGGGCATCCGCCAGTTGGCGTGCGGTGCAGACGATGCCGAGCTTCGCATCTTGCTGGAATAGGAGCGCGATCTCCGCCGCAACGACCTCGGGGTGGGGCGCTAGTTCGAGCTCGTCGATTCTCGTGCAGCCAAAGCCACGTTCCTCTGCGGCTGACCGGAAGCCGGTCATGAAGGCGCGGTCACCGGGCAGAGCCCGGTCGCGCCGCACGACCACCAGCCGTTCCGAGCCCTTTTCGATCAAGGCCTGCGCCTGGATGCGCCCCATCTGTTCACCATCCAGATCCACAGAGGGCAGGTCGATCCCGGCGTAGGCCGATCCGTGCAGCACGGCCGGCAGTCCGCAGTCTTGGGCCAGTCGTTGGGTGGGGTAGTCGCAGCGAACCAGCACGAGGCCTTCCGTGGTGGACTTGCGCAGCACACCGCGCAGGACCGCGGCTGCGCCCTCTGCCGAGACTTGCTCCACATCGATTTCGCAGCCGGGCAAGGCGCCGTGCAGCCCGACTTGGAAGGCGGGGGAGGGAATCGTCTGTACGCGCGGGTGATTGCCCTGCACGACGATGTGGACCCGATCAAAGATCCGCGTCGCCTGGCTCGGTTCCACGACCCGCGCCCCGATGCGTTGGGAGCGTTCGATCAAGCCGCGTTGCACGAGCACCTGCAGGGCGCGATTGGCCAGGTCCCGGCGCACCTTGAGGTGCCGCGCCGCCTCTTCGGTGGTCAGAAATCGATCGCCAGGCAGTAGCCCACGGGCGGCGATCTCAGCGCCTAGCTGACCAGCTAACTGGGGTACCGAAGGACGGATATGTGGGCTGGGAGGCTGCAGCATAGGGCTCCAAGGACCCTACCAAGAAGTTCCCGAGGCTAGGGAACTATTAGGCTAGGATGCGAGTTGCCCTTCTTCCTGGCTGCTTATGCTCCTCCGAACCCTCAGGTCCCTGCTCCTGGCCGCCCTCCTGCCGGGCCTTCTGCTGGCCCTCCTGCTGGGCCTTCTGCCGGGCCTTCTCGTCGCTCAAGCCGCGCCTCTTCCGGCGGGCGCCCTGCGCCTCCCGTGGGTCTTCCAGGATCACATGGTTGTGCAGCGGGACCGGCCGCTCGAGGTCTGGGGCCAAGCGCCGCCGGGCGCCGAGGTGCACGTCTCTTTCGGCGGCAGCAGTGTTGTCGTGTCCGCCACCGAGCAAGGCGAGTGGCGCGCTCAACTCCCGGCCCAAGTGGCCTCGTCCGAGAGTCGCGAGCTCGTCGTCGAAGCAGGCCAAGAGCA
>JBLIOL010000346.1:0-5495 GCA_047639615.1 Planctomycetota bacterium
CGGCCCCTTCCTACGCGAGGATGTGCGCACCCTCCTGCGCGATGTGCTCGACATCGAGCGCCTGGTCGCCAAGGTCTCCACCGGCCGCGCCAACGCGCGCGACCTGCAGGCATTGGCGCGCTCCCTAGCCGTGGTGCAGCCTCTACTGGTCAAGCTCGACGCGGTCTACTCCAGTGCTCTCGGCGACCTGCGCGAGACCCTGGATCCCCTCGAGGAGCTGGTCGAGCGCGTGCTCGAGACCCTCGTGGACTCGCCCCCGCCGACCCTGCGCGAGGGCGGCCTGGTACGCGAAGGCTGCAACGCGGAGCTCGACGAGCTGCGCCAGATCGCCGGCGACGGCAAGGCCTGGATGGCGCGCTTCCAAGCGGAAGAGATCGAGCGCACGGGCATGCAAGGCCTCAAGATCGGCTTCAACTCCGTCTTTGGCTACTTCCTCGAAGTGCCCCGCGGCCAGGTCGACAAGGTGCCGGCCACCTACCTGCGCAAGCAGACCCTCAAGAATGCCGAGCGCTACATCACGCCCGAGCTGAAGGAGTTCGAGGACAAGGTGCTGCGTTCGGAAGAGCGCTCGCACGAGATGGAGTACGCCATCTTTGGTGAGCTGCGCGACGCCGTAGCCCTCGAAGTCCCGCGCATCCTCGGCACCGCCCAGGCCCTGGCCATGGTCGACTGCCTCGCCGGCCTAGCCCAGACCGCCGCCGAGAATCACTACGTGGCTCCCAGCATCGATAACGGCGACCTGCTGCACATCGTCGACGGCCGCCACCCGGTGATCGAGGTCATGCAGAGCGACCAGCCCTTCGTGCCCAACGACACGCACCTGGATCGCAGCGATCACCTGGTGGGCTTGATCACCGGCCCCAACATGGCTGGTAAGTCGACCTACATCCGCCAGACGGCGCTGATCGTGCTATTGGCCCAGGTGGGCTCTTTCGTGCCGGCCAAGGAAGCCAAGATCGGCGTGGTGGATCGCATCTTCACGCGCCTCGGCTCCGCCGACGACCTCTCCCGCGGTGCCTCCACCTTCATGGTGGAGATGGTCGAGATCGCCAACATCCTCAACAACGCGCGCTCGCGCTCGCTGGTGGTCTTGGACGAGGTCGGCCGCGGCACCAGCACCTTTGACGGCCTGGCCCTGGCCTGGTCCATCGTCGAGCACTTGGCTGGCCAGATGCGCGTACGCACGCTCTTCGCCACCCACTACCACCAGCTCACGCAGCTCTCGGAAGAGCTTAAGGGCGTGCACAATTTGAGCGTCGCCGTGCGTGAATGGGATGACGAGATCGTCTTCCTGCACAAGATCATCGAAGGCGCGACGGACCGCTCCTATGGCATCCAGGTAGCGCGCCTAGCGGGCGTCCCGCAGGAGCTCGTTGACCGCGCGAAGGAGGTGCTGGTGGACTTGGAATCCGACGGCAACAGCCTCGCGCCCCAAATTCAGCGCCGCTCCGGGGCCGCTGCGGCTGGAGGGAACCAACAGCTCGGCCTCTTCGATCTCGACCCGGACAAGCTCATCCGCAAGCTCGAAGAGATCGACCTAGAGAGCACGACGCCACTCGATGCATTGACCAAGCTGACCGAGTTGAAGGACCTGCTCTAAGAATCCGCGGGCCTATCGCCTTTCGAAACGCGAAAAGGTGACAGGACTGTAATTAGAGGCCGCGCGTGGCGAATATAATCGCCACATTCGAAGCGTGTGAAAGCTCAGACTGTTTGCCCACAGTGGTGGCAAATGAGAGGTGGTGCGCTATAACCCTGACGCGTCGGTACTTCCAAATCGGGCCTTCGTATCGCGTCCTTCACCAATTACATCTAGATTCATGTCCGACAGTTCCTATGCAAAGGTCGGCGTATTCGTCGACGGTACCAATCTGCGTCTAAATGGCGGATATGGCATGCGTTTCGACGTTCTGCGGGAATTCGCATCCCGTGGTAACGCCTGTCTTCTACGCCTTAATACGTACCTAGCCTTCGACGCCAAACGGGCCCAGGAGGACGAGTCCTATCGCCGCGGCCAGGACGGCTTCACCGATAACCTGCGCGACTTTGGCTACAAGGTTCAGCAGAAGGCCATCCGCCGCTACGAGAACAATGGCGAGGAGGTTGCCAAGGTCGACATGGATGTGGACATCACTGTCGACCTTCTAACCCAAACGGAGGGACTCGATTCGGTACTGCTCTGCACCGGAGATGGCGACTTCGTTCCGGCCGTTCGCGCCCTGCAAAACCGCGGCATTCGCGTCGAGCTGCTGGCCTTCGAGAACGTCTCGGGCGCCCTACGCCGCGAGTGCGATCAGTTCTATTCCGGATACCTGATCCCGGACATGCTGCCCTTCCGCGATCAGGCCTCGGAAGCCCCCGAATGGGGCCAGCCCGGCTCGCGCGTACGCGGCACCTGCTACAGCCACACCGGCCGCGGCTATGGCTTCCTGCGCTACATGAAGGAGATCTCGCCCGATCTCTGGCTCACCAACACGCGCTACGAGGACTCTCCCTACGAGAGCGCCTTCCTGCACGACTCGGCCTTGCCCGAAGGCGTCGAAGCCCGGGGCCTCCCCAGCCGCGCCCTGACCTTCGAGTTCGATCTGTCGCCCGGCGACAACGACGGCGACACCCTGCAGGCCAAGAACGTCACCCTAGCCGCCCCGCGCTAGCGCTGCTGGTACTGAGCCAGGAACAAGACCACCACGGGGGCCCTGCGCTTCGGCAAGACCGAAGAGCAGGGCCCCCGTGTGATTCTGGTCCTGGCTCCGTATCTCCCGTATCTCCTGATGGACAGCGAAGAGGCGTGCCCCCGCGCTAGCGCTCTTCGGCGGCCTTGGCGTTGGCTTCGGCCAGGGCCTCTTCCGCCGCGCGTGCGGCGCGGTCGGCGTCGGCGCCTTCGATAGCGCTGGCCATCAGGCTCTTGGCCCCAGCGCGATGGCAAGGCAGCAGCTCAAGCGCCTCAAACCAGCGCTCCGCCAGCGCTTCCGCGCTGCGCTTATCAATGCGCACCGGCACCATCTGGATGGCGGTCGGCGTATTGCGCTCGTCCTGCACCTTGTGCGCGAGAGATATGTGCTCGACCAGGAACGCATCCGCCCAGCGCACGACCCCGCGGTTCATGGCCAGCTCCGCCGAGGAGCCCGTGCGCCATTCGAGCATCTCGCGCATGCCCCCGTGGCGCAGGGCTGCAAAGACTCCGCCCAAGCCACCGCGGTTCAAGGACGGCGAGAACTCCCGCGCCAATTCGTCCAAGCGCCAGCCATGCAGCACGGCGACGCCGCCCAAGCGACGCATCACGCGCATGCCATGCACCAAGTCGCCGCAGTTCTCGAACACTCCGAGGATGCGATCGAAGCGCTTGGGCTTGATCGTGCGCGAGTCTTGGAACTCACCGCCCGGGGCACTGAAGCGCTCGAGCTCCACGTGTTGTTCGAGGGCCTTCACAATCGCCGCCGTGCTGGCGGCGTTGGTGCCGTCAGCTCCCTGACGGGGTTCTAAATAGGCGACACGCACTACGAAATCCCGCCCGCTTAAGAGGTAGGAGCCGTGGCCAGGGTCAAAACCTCGACCCCATCCTCGCCGATGTACATGGTGTGCTCGGTCTGAGCGACCATCACACCGGCGTCTTCCACCAGGGGCGGATAGCGCATCAGGCTGCCCTGCTTGGCCAACTTCGAGATCGTGTCATCCACAATCGCCGAGTCGAATTCCTTGAAGTAGCGTCGCGCAATCGGCAGTCCGCGCCATTCCTGAATGGCCCTGAGCACGTCCTTGTCGAGGCCCTTGGCCTTGCGCGGGGGCTTGATCATCATGAACACTTCGGCGCGGCCTTTCTCGCGGATGTACCCGCGGCCAGTACAGGCGAAGGGCTCGATGGCCACGATCATGCCGGCCTTGACCCGTCCCCCGCCGCGCTCGGCGTAGTTCGGGATCTGGGGCGCGCAGTGCACGGTCCAGCGATCCAGCCCATGCCCGGTCAGGTTCCGCACAGGCTCGAAGCCCGCGGCCATGATCGTGCGCTCGATGTGTCCGCCCACTTCGCCGACCGGAATACCGGGCTCGATCGCGGCGATGGCCGCGCTCAGAGCATCGGCCGAGGCATTCACCAAGTCCGTCCAGCGTCCGTCCTCGGCCAGGTCCACCGTGCAGGCCGTATCGGCGATGTAGCCGTCCACGTGCACGCCGATGTCTACCTTGACGCAATCGCCCTCTTCGTAGGCCTGCTCGTCCTCAATGTCCGAGCAGTAGTGCGCAGCCACGTGGTTCCTAGAGGATTGGGCAGGGAAGCCCGGCGCGGCACCAGCCGCGGCGATCTTCTCCTCCACCGTCTCCAAGATGTGACGAATGGTGACGCCGGGCTTGATGTTAGCCCGGGCCCATTCCCGACAATCTGCGGCGATTCGCGCCGCCTTCCGAGTGCATTCCAGTCCGTAAGCGTCCACGCTGGGATGATACCCGCATCCCTGCTCGCAACACCCATGCGTCCCTATATAGCTGCTGCCTCTCGAATCCTGCGCCCCGGCCTAGTGCTTGGGTGCCTCGGTGCACTCCTGCTCGGGTCCTGCGAGACCACCAAGACCACGGCCCCAGCCCCGAGCGTGCCCCTAGTCCTGCACGCCGCCCAGCCCAACCAGGCCTGGATGGTGCGTGCGGGTGGTCGCACGGTGGGTGCCCTGGTGCGCTTCGAGGAGCCGGGCAGCGATCGCTACCTATATAGTGTGCGCGATGGCCACGGCCTGGACCGCGGCATCGTGGATGCGGAGGGTCGTGCCTGGCGCTTCCGCCCGCATGAGGAGCCCGAATGGGCCAGCACGGGCACGGTGGCCTCTGGAATCGCCGCCGTCCTGCAGCTAGCAGCCACCCCCAGCCTCGCAGAGGTCGACCTCGGCGAGGTCCCGGCCCTGCTCGAGGCCAGCCTCAGGCGCTAGCCCAGCCAATCCGGACCTTGGTCCAGCCCGCCATCTAAGACGCGGAGTAGGGCCAAAAGCGGATCCGTACTGAGACAGGGGCGGGTTGGCCGCTCAGATTCTGCCGACCAGCGGGATCGGTTTCAAAATCGAGACCACCCATTCTCGCATCGGTTCGGGGCCTTCTCAGAGTGGGAAATGGCCTCCCTCGGCCTGGCCCGGTATCCCCATTCGGGAACGAATGGCGCCCCCGCCCCGCTTTACGGGCCCTCCAGGCGGGTGCACGCCCTGCGCGTCCCTTGAGCCCCAGCTGGCCCCCCGTCCCAGCTCTGACAACGGCGCGGGAAAGCTCCACCAACTTTGCACCGCCTTGCCCAGCCGGTGCGGAAGACGAAGCCAAGACGTCAGGAATACCTTCTGTCTTGAGCACCCCGCACTCGAAGAGAGGGGAGCTTCGGGTCCTACCCCAGGACCACCCAGCAACACACCCCGATCCCCATGATCAAGTTAGAAGTAGGCGAGAAAATTGGTGAGTACCGAGTACTCGAGTTCATTGCACGAGGTGGTTTCTCCCTCGTGTACCTGGCCGAGGATAAGGACGGA
>JBLIOL010000347.1:0-5495 GCA_047639615.1 Planctomycetota bacterium
GGTTGGTGCAACGCAGCATCGCGGATTAGGGCGCGTGGCTCGCGAAGTTGGCTATGTGCGACACGAGCCTAGATTGAGCCACATGACTTCCCGACTCCTGCCTGCCTTGCTCAGCGCCTTGTGCGTAGCTCCTTCTGCCCTAGGGCAAGACTTTGGAAACCTCGGCGGCAACGGCCAGCGCAATGGCGCGACGGAGGCCATTGGCCCGATCAGGCCAGTGGTAGCCTGGAGCAACACAGCGGACTTCTCGTTGATCTCGTGGATGCCCTACATCCACGGGGAGCAGGTGTTGGTTGTACGCGAGTCCGGTTTTCCCGCCGCGGGCGGCTCAGCCAACGACGAAATCATCGCCTATGGCTTGGGTGATGGGGTCATCCAGTGGCGCACATCCCTGCCTTACGCCGGTGACCCCAACACGGAGTTCATCGCTTGGATTGCAGGCGTGAACTCCGGGCGGGTCTATGGGGCTCGCTCCCAGAACCAGAAGCCCACGCCAATTCACGCCTTGGATGCATCGAGCGGCGCTCTGCTCTGGACCTCAAACGCCACCAGCGAGGCCTTCGCCTATGATGGCGTTGTCTTCACCGAAGATGGAGACCTGATCCTCGGCGACCGCACACGCGTTGTGCGAATCGATGGCGATACGGGTGTGACCGAGTGGTCGACTGTGCGCTCCTGCCCCGTGTCGGGCGCCTGCGGTGTGGCGATCTATGGCGACGCCGTGTACTACGATCAGCCGGAGGCAGGCGGCAACTCCCTCGGCAAGCTAGACCTAGCCACGGGCGCGCCCCTCTACGACAGTCCACTCATGCCCGGATTCACGGATCAGAACACGCCTTTCGTGGGGCGCGACGGAACCGTGTTCTTCGCTCGCTCCCAGAACAATGCAGCCGTGGACTTCCTCTACGCCTTCGACGACAACGGGACGAGCTTCACCCAACGCTGGATGGTCCCCGTGCGTTGGACCACCGGCCATACCCATGGGGTTTCCAAGAGCGGGGTCGTCTACACCTTCAACGCCAATGATGAATTCGTAGGCCTCGACCCCATGAGCGGCACAGAGATCATGAACGCGGGCATTCTCAGCCCCCTAGGTTCCCCCAACCTCTCGCCGCAAACCGTCGTGGATGGTGCGGGTACGGTCTACGTCTCCAACGGCTGGGCCAATACTCCCGCCACCGACGGACGCCTGTGGGCCTTCAACGAAGACCTGTCGGTTCAGCACTTCACGATCAACTTGGACCGCCAGAACAACGGCGGCCCAGCCCTCGGTGGAGCCGGCTACTTGGTCATGGCCGACCGGCAAGGCGTCTACGCCTATCGCTCCCAGGAACTGGGCGGCACCTATTGCTCCCCCGCCGTCCCGAACTCCGCAGGCCTCTCCGGCCGCATAATCCCGCGCGGCAGCCTCACCGCCAGCGATAACGATGTCATCCTGCGCGCCCAAGATCTGCCGCCGAACCAGTTCGGCTTCTTCATCAACGGCACAGCCCAGGCCAACGTGCCCATGGCTGGTGGCAGCCAAGGAACCCTCTGCGTGGGAGGCAGCGTCGGCCGCTACAACCTAAACGTTGCCCAGACCGGCCCCCATGGTCGCCTCGAACTACGCCTGGACCTGAGCCATACGCCAACACCCACGGGCACCATCAGCATCAACGCCGGCCAGACCTGGCACTTCCAGTGCTGGCACCGGGATGCGGGTGGCAACTCCAACTTCACCGACGGGGTCACGATCGTATTCCAGTAGATCAGTCTATGACCCGGTTTGGAGGCCGATCATCATCTCAAGTGCGTCCACGCGCTGATGGCTGCGCACTTTCAGGGTCAATCTTCCGTCCGTGAGACGCCAGGACTGCCCTACCGGGCGACTGGCTCGAGAGGTCATGCTTTCAGTCCATAGTTCATAGGAAAGCTCGCCCCCGATTCGATCCGCGCACTAGGCCAATGAGAAGATGAGCGGGTCGTTCGCTCCATTCTCAACTACAAAGCGAGCAGGCCGCCCCGGTCGCAGGGTGAAGGGATCGGGGAGGGCGACAGGCACGAATTTCCTGAAGCCTGCTTGCTCCAACAGGTCGAGCGCGGGTGTGCCCCGAAGGCTAGAGATTTCAGTGCCCAGAGCCTTAGCTAGATCACGTGCAGATTTACCGGTCGATGCATCTGCGTCCATGCGCGCGAGGATCTGGGCAAGACGCGCACAATCCAACGCGCGTTCATCCTCGCCAAGGCGGCGGGCCATGCGCGTAAGACTCATCCAAACCGCCGCCCTCGGCTAAAGAACGCAGGCCCGGACGGATCCGGGCCTGCGCACTCGAGCAAGAATCGCTGCTAGTCGTTCTAATTAGAGAACCGCCGAGTCGTCGCGCTTGACGCCGTCGACCACGATCTCGAAGGCGACCAAGGCCTCTTCGATGGCTTCAAGGCTGAGAGCCGCGCTGCCGCTCTTCATGTGGATGACTGTCTCCGTTCCGCAGAAGACGTCTTGGACACCAGCCAGATCTTGAATCAAGGTCGCACGGACCTTTCTGGCGGTGCTGGCTCACGTGAACTTGGGCGTGGAGGCGACGAAGGCCGCCGAGGGACGCCGGAGTTGTTGCTTGTCGAAGCTCTCGAATTTGAGGCCTTGCTCCTCGAGCGCTGACTTGACGTCATCAGCGCTGAGCTTGGAACCACTGCTGAGCACGAGCGTGGCGCGAGTGCCACTCATCATCATCCGATCAACACCCTCGAGACTATCCATGGCCGCACGGGCCATTTTAGCTGCGCTTCAGGCACCGCCTGATGCTTCGACCACATGTACGGTGAGAACTTCACTGGAGGCAACAGCATCATGGCTGGAGTTGGGCCCAGTGGGGCTGTTACAAGCCGCCAGACCAAGTCCGGCTGCAAGGAAGAGAAGACGGGGGGCAATCATAGGGATGACAGGGGTAAGGGACGATCGGTCGCAACAGCCCAAGATCGAGCGGCTACGGGCAAACGGCGTACGAGGACTCCGCCGGCATGTTGGCTCCCCAACTGTAAGGACTAGGCCTGTGGCGGGCAGCCAAATTGCCACTCGGGGAGCGCAGCCAGGACCGCCGGATGCACGCCCGGGATCCAGACTTACTCCTTCGTGCTGCGCTTCGCACGCACCAGCCCCGATCCAAAGTTAAGCCAGAGTATGCCGACCGGCATCAGGACGCAGGCGAGCAGGAAGAGCGGCAAGCTCTGCCCTATGACGAGACCCGCTCACTTCGCCCTAGAATTGAACTCGTCTCAGGCCCCAGCGCCTACCCGCCGAAGAGCTGCGTCCAGTGACTGCCTGTCCGTCCTAAGCCCTGGCGCATATGGCCCCCTAGCATGTTCTTGTGGTGACCTGGGCTGTACCACCACATGCGGATGGCGGATTCGCCGTCACCGGCACCGGCGGCAATGTTCTCCCCACTGGCCGAGGTGCCGAAATTCGCAGCGCGCTTCCACGGGGTTTCCTTGCCGGCCACCGGAGACTCGTGGGCGAAGAAGCCCTCGTCCTGCATATCCTTCGAGTGGTCGCGGCCAGCCGCGCACAGCTTCGCATCGATGCGCAGGGCGTTCAGCCCCAAGTAGATGCGAATCCAATCCAGGCGCAGGCAACCCTTGCGTTCCTCAGCCAGGAGCCCGTCCTCGAGCACGGCGTTCGCGGCAAGTGCCTTGCGGTCCTTAGATGTCATCGGCGTCGTGTGCCGGGCTATGTGATTCAGAGCAGCCAAGAGCCCGGGCTCGAAGGACTCTGGGTCTTCCGGCTGCTTCAAGCGCTTGAGTAGGCTGTGCTCCCCAGCGTCCTGCAACACTTCGAGGCTACTGACAAAACGTTGGTGCAAGTCTCGCTCCGCCACCATCAGGTCGAGCACCTCGACGAAGCTCTCGAACAATGGCTCGTCCACATCCCACACCTGATTGGTGGTAACGGTGAGCTGCGTCTCCAAGCGTGCCAGGGCCGGATCCGATTGGGCGTGAATCGCGTCCTTGGTCAGATTCGAGCCGCGCGCCAGCTGCAGAATGATCGTGCGGTCGGCTTGGATTTGGGCCAGTACCTTGGAACTCAGGCGCGCCTTCATGAGCGCCTTGGCGCGCTTCTCGAAGTCCTTGAGCAGGGATCCCTCGCCCTTCCCCGCATCCTTCCGCCGACGCACCAGGTCCCGCTCAAGGAAGAGCGCGACCGCCCGCGCCCCCAGCGCGCCGAGATCATTCAGATCATCGAGCGACTCTAAGCGCTCCTCATCCGAACTACGGCGATCGCGCACGCTCTTCATGGCAGCCGTTACCGCAGCTTTGAGCTCAGGGCCTTCAAGTTGAGGTCGCGCCCAAGCTGTACCATTTGCCAGGAGTAGCAGACCAATGAACCAGAGAACGCGTGTACGCAGCATGCTTCCACATTACACGGATGACTCAGGGCCTGCCACGGCAGCCAGACCCGCCCGTCCCAAGGCTGCCAACAACGCACGGTCTTACGATCCATACAGCCTGAGAGCGTTACAGGAACGGACCGCCCAGGTATGTGCAGGGTGATCACCCCGAGCCGAGGCAGCAGAGACAACCCACCCATGCCCAGCGCATTCCTGGTCAGCCTGCTCTTGACTGCGCCACTGAGCGCGACCCCGCAGGCGTCCCAGGTGCCTGCTCAGGTCCAGGGTCTATTGCCCGGGGAATCCTGGGAGAGTCTGTCTGCGGTGGCGGCCCCTGGCGCCAACCCATGGATGGAGTGGGATGGGATCCGGTTGATCGATGCCGTGTCGGGCGCGCCGATCGTGGGCGCGCGCTTCGATGCGCACATCGAGGACTACTACTCGGTCGATGAAGAGGTGACTCCTGTCGCAACCGCGCTGACCGGCGAGGACGGAAGCGCCTACGTGGCCCGCCCGGCTGGACTCCCGGGGAAGGCCAAGTGGGAGAAGTTCGTGGTCCAAGCCGAGGGCTATCAGAACTACGGCGAAGCCCTGTGCTACGGCTACGGGGAAATGGCGCTCTGGAAGGCGCAGCCTCTGGAGGTCGAGTTCCGTGATTTTGCCGGTGAGCCAATTGAGGGTGCGGTGATTCGCTCGCGCCATACTTGCAGCCACGAGGTACCCTCCTTTGTGGGTCGCAGCGATGCCGCAGGGCGCATGGATCTCAGTCGGTACCCCCTCGCCTTCGATGACGCAGAAGCGCGCGTCTTTGCTCCGGGCTATTTCGCATTCGGGGGTGAGTATCCCGCAGCTCTGGCTTGGCAAGTAGCAGCGCATGGCAAGGCTGTGATCTACCTGCCCAAGAGTCCGAGCGTTCAGGTGCGCTACCTCTCTGAAGACGGTGAACCGGTTGCTGGCGCTCGACTCCTACTCAACTCCGAACCGTGGCGCGTGGCGCGTACCGACGCCGAGGGCCTAGCGAGCTTCACATCATTGGCGGATTGCCGCGGCTATGCCCCCGTGACCTCCCTTGCTGCTCGGGGGATGGAAGCCTCCTCAAGGTTCGGTGTAGGGGGTCTGCCTGCAGGAAGAGTC
>JBLIOL010000348.1:0-5485 GCA_047639615.1 Planctomycetota bacterium
GAAAACGGAGAGGTTCACCAGGCCGATCACATCGTCATCGCCACCGATGCGACCACCGCCACCCAGTTCCTACCCGGGTCGCCCGAGTGCGAACCGCGGGGGGGCGCCCCCCCCCCCCCCCCCCACGCCCTGCGTCGTAGTTAACAGGAGCCTGTCGGATTAGTTACCGACTTGGGTCCAGAGTTCGGCGTCGTTTGCCGTGCGGCCCATGGCGGCGATCGCAAGACCGCTATCCATGGAGTTCGCCGTGGGCAGGACGTCGAAGGCAGCGCCAAAGGCCGGGCCGCCAGCAGTACCTTCGTAGGTCTGGTCACGGTTGTTGAAGGAAATCACATCACCCTCTTGGTTGATGAAGAAGGCGCGAACACCAGTCTTCTCACAGTCGACGGGCCATGCGTAAGCACACCAGATGATCTCGCAGTCGGCGCTGTTCCAAGTGCCAAGGTTACCAGCGAGGGTACCACCGGTGGGTGCTTCAGCGATGCCGGGCAGAGCCGCACCAGCGACACCGGGAAGGAAGATCTGATAGTAGTAGCCTTGGCGCTCGACTTCGCTGGCGATCACGTTGCCGAAAGCGGTGGCGAGGAAGGGCGGGTTGAGCACGTCGTCAGCACCACCAGCGACCGGGGGCAGAACACCACCAGCGTAGATGCGCATCGGGATAGCACCAGCGAGTTCGCCGAAGAAGGCGTACTCACCACCACCATCACCATCGGTGTCGATGGCTGAGGAGGCTTGGATTTGCTGCTGAGCAGCGGCGATGGAGCGAAGGGTGGCGATGGCGGCGTTTTCGTTGGCCGAGATACGGGCACTCATCAGCTTCGGAATGGCCACTGCGGCGATCACCGCGATAATGGCCACGACGATCATGAGCTCGATGAGCGTGAAGCCCGCGTTGCGCTTGTTGGTAGTCATGTGTTGGATTGGTTGGTTCCCTGGGGCACTGCGGAGAGTGCTTCGGTCGATGGTTTCGGCGAACAACTGTCGGTATCCGCCAGGTTGGTTGGAAGCGCCCCCGCAGGGGGGACGAGCATGGGTAAGACAGGCGGCGTCACCGCCATACCTAACTCACCTGGACCCCTCTTCGTCGATGCCAGGCTGCGCTCTTGAGGCAGACCTAGGAGTTTCCAGTTTTTTGGGCCACGTCTCGTTTCCCTACAATGAAGCACACCCCCACCTGGGCCTTCAGGCCAGGTGAGGGTGCGCGTGGTTCGCCGTAGGGGGCTTACTTATTTCCTGACAGGTTGCTGACCATACCGAGGATGGGCGCGAAGATCGCGAGCACAACACCACCTACGATGATGCCCATGAATGAGATCAAGAGCGGCTCGATCAAACTCGTGAGCGCTTTGACCTGGGCCTTCACCTGGCTGTCGTAGAAGTCAGCAATCTTCTCGAGCAAGGTCTCCAAGGCACCAGTGCGTTCACCAATGGCGATCATGCGTGTAACCATGGGCGGGAAGACCTTCTCTTCAGAGAGCGGTTCCGATAGCAAGTTGCCATCACGCACGCTGGCCTTGGATGCGAACACAGCGTCCTGCACCACTCGGTTACCGGCCGTGTTAGCCACGATGTCCAGGGTGCCCATGATCGGGACGCCGGAGCGGATCAGGGTCGAGAAGGTACGGCTGAAGCGTGCCAGGCAGACCTTGCTGAAGAGGCTGCCGAAGACCGGCAGCTTGAGCATCAACTGGTCCCAGAGGCGCTCACCGAAGCGCGTCTTCTTGAAACGCCCGAGGGCGAAGAAGAAGGCCACACTGGCGATGATCATGGTCAACACGTTGTCGCGCATGTAGTCGGAGATCGCCAAGACGAACTTGGTGATGGCCGGCAGCTCGGCGTCCAGTGATTCGAACACGCCCTTGAAGGTAGGCACCACGCCGATCATCAGGAAGGCCGTAATACCGAGCACCAGCACCATGGAGATGACCGGGTAGGTCATGGCCGACTTGATCTCACGGGTAAGCTCGTCCGCTGCCTCCTCATAGTCCGCGAGGCGGTTGAGGATGATGTCCATCTGGCCGGAGATCTCACCGGCCTTGACCATACTGATGTAGAGGTGGTTGAAGACCTTGGGGCAACGCTCCATCGACGCAGACAGGTCCGATCCCCCGCGCACGTCAGCGACCAACCTCTCACAGCAGAACTTCATGCCTTCGCTTTCCGCTTGAAAGCCGAGCACCTCAAGCGATTCGAGCAAGGACAGGCCAGCCCCCACCATGGTGGCTAGCTGCCTAGTGAAGATCACCAACTCGCCCTTCTTGCACCAGGCCTTCTTGGCCTTGCTGCGCGTTTCGCCCTTGGGTCCGGTGACAGCCTTACGGCTGCCGCGGGACTTATCCAACTTGATTACTACCAGGTTCTGGCGGCGCAGTGCTTCCACCGCTTCCGGCTCGTTAGCGGCGTCGATGACGCCGTTCACGGTCTTGCCCTCGGGGCTTTTGGCTGCGTATTTGAATTGGCTCAAAGGTCTATTTCGGTGCTGTAGTGGAAGGACAGGAAATACCCGTCAGTCCTCGAGGGTGATGCGAAGGATTTCTTCCACGGAGGTCACGCCGCGAGCGGCGTTGCGCATTCCGATCTGGCGCAAGGTGAGCATGCCCTCTTCGAGGGCCAGCTCCTTGATCTCGTCCACCGACTTGCCGGCCACCACGAGGCGCCGGATGCCGGGGCTAACGGGGAGGGTTTCGAGCACCGGGAAGCGGCCTCGATAACCTTGGTTGCAACGTGCGCAACCTGAGGGATTGGGGCTGAAGAGCTCCATACCCTCAAAGGCGCTCTCATCCATGCCTATCTTGATGAGATGTTCGTAGGGCGGGTCTTCCACCTCTTGCCTGCAGTGCCCGCAGAGCCGGCGGCCCAGACGTTGAGCCGCCACTAGCAGCAGGGAACTCGACACCATGAACGGATCGATGCCCATATCCACCAAGCGCGTGATGGTGGCGATGGCATTGTTGGTGTGCAGGGTACTGAACACCAGGTGACCGGTAAGTGCCGCCTTGATAGCGATATCAGCGGTCTCCTTGTCACGGATCTCGCCCACCAGAACGATGTCAGGGTCCTGACGCAGGATCGAGCGCAGCGCGCCCGCAAAGGTCAGACCACGCTTGGGATTCACCGGCACCTGGTTGATGCCATCCATGCGGTACTCGACAGGATCTTCGACCGTGGTCACATTGACCTCGGGCGTTGCTACCGTCTGCACACAGGAGTAGAGCGTGGTCGACTTGCCGGAACCCGTAGGGCCGGTGACGAGCATCATGCCGTAGGGCTGGGCGATGGCCTTCTGCACATCGTCGAAGCATTTCTGCTCCCAGCCCATAGTGTCCAGGCTCATGGAGGAGGAGCCCGCATCCAAGATTCGGATCACGGCCTTCTCACCGCCCACCACCGGTAGCAGTGAAAGTCGGAAGTCGATCGAACGGCCCTCGAAGCGGATCTGGAACTTGCCGTCCTGGGGCTTGTTACGCTCGGCGATGTCGAGCTTGGACAGAATTTTCAGGCGCGAGTTGAGCGCGTTGAGGATCGACTTGGGTGGGTTCATGACCACCTGCATGCGACCGTCCACGCGCAGGCGCACCTGCACCTGCTTGTCCCCGGGCTCGATGTGGATGTCCGAGGCCTTGGCCTTTAGAGCACGCAGCAGGATCAGGTTGGCGAGCTTGACCGCGGGGGCCTCATCACCGTCCTGCACCATCTCGATGTCTTCGGTGTCCGTTTCCTCATCGGCGGAGATCAGTTCGCCCGTGTCCGTGACGGACTCGAGCATCTCCGCCACCTGGGCAGCGCCGGAGTCGAAGGTGCGCTCGATGGCGGCCTTGAGCATCGGCCGGTGCGCGAACACCGTGCGTAGCTGACACCTGGTGTGACGGGTTAGATCATCGAAGAGCAGCACATCGAAGGGGTCCGACACGGCCAAGGTCAGCACATTGCCGTTCTTGGTCAGGGGCAACACGCAGTATTCCTTGCAGGCCGCCTCGTCCATCAGATCGAGGGCGTTGGTATCCGGGCTGATTTCGCTGAGGTCCACCGGCGGCACACCGGCCGAACGGCCGAGCACCTCCATCAGGCCTTCCTCGTCGAGTAAGTTGTCGTCGATCAGTGTCTCGATGACGTCGGCACCGCGGCTGACCGCGGCTTCCCAGGCTTCAGCTTCAACCAGCCCCTCGTCGACGAGTAGGCGCTTAATCTTGGTGGAGATCCCGACCATTAGGCTGCCCGAACCATGGCTTGAAGTTCACCCGTATCGGAGAGCACGTTCTCGGCGTCCGAGAGTCGTACGCGCCCGGCGTTCACCAGGTTGGCCAAGGACTGGGACATGGTGATCATGCCCAGGCGCCCGCCTGTTTGAATGTGAGAGTAGATTTGGTGCGGCTTGCCCTCACGCACGAGTGCGCGGATACCCGGAGTGCCGAGCATGACTTCCATGGCCATTGCACGGCCGCGTCCTTGGGCCAGGGGCATCAGCTTCTGACTCAGCACCGCTTCCAAGGAGAAGGAGAGCTGCGTACGCACCTGGTCCTGTTGGTGCGGCGGGAACACATCGATGATGCGGTTGATCGTCTGCACAGCGTTGTTGGTGTGCAGGGTGCCGAGGGTCAGGTGGCCCGTCTCGGCCAAGGTCAGCGCAGCCTCGATGGTCTCGTGGTCACGCAGTTCGCCCACCAACACGATGTCCGGGTCCTGACGCAAGACGCTGCGCAAGGCGGGCGCGAAGCCCTTGGTGTCGCCGCCAACTTCGCGCTGGGTGACGATGCACTGCTTGTGCGGGTGCGTGAATTCCACCGGATCCTCAATGGTCACGATGTGCGCCTGGCGGGTCGTGTTGATGTAGTCGATCATCGCCGCCAGAGACGTCGACTTACCCGAACCAGTGGACCCCGTCACGAGCACCAGGCCCGACTTCAGGTTGCAGACGCGCTCGCAGATCTCCTTGGGCATGCCCAGCAGCTCGAAGTTCGGGATCGCGCTGGGGATTAGACGCAGCACAGCGGCCACGGCGCCCTGCTGGTAGAAGACGTTGACGCGGAAGCGCCCATAGCCCTCGAGTCCAAAGGAGCAGTCGAGCTCCATTTCGCGATCCAGCTTCGCGATCTGATCGGATGCGAGCACACTGGTAGCCAGCCGACGGGTGTCCTCGGCCTCCAGCAATGCGTGTTCGACGGGTAGTAGCGCCCCGTCCACGCGAATGCGCGGAGGGCTTCCTACGGTAATATGCAGATCAGATCCGCCCTGACGCACCATTAGCGCCAGCAGTTCTTCCATTGTGATCATGGGGCTTCTCTAGGGGAGTTCCCCACTGCATCGGAATGAGCGCTCCTCTTACCTGAGGCCATGGCGGCCTTTCCGAGCAAGTGATCCTCGCTTCGGAAAAATCTTCCGCCCCAATGAGAGACTGACCCCGTGGTGGTACGGAGCCAGTGGTACGGAGCCAGGACAAAACCACCGCGGGCTCCCTGTGTTTCGGCTTTGCCGAATCACAGAG
>JBLIOL010000349.1:0-5469 GCA_047639615.1 Planctomycetota bacterium
CTCCTCCGGCATGCAGTACCCACAGCGCAGGTTGCAGCGGTCCGTGACGGACAGCCGCAGGTTGGCCAGGGGGCGGCCGAGCTGGTCCCGGGCCGCTCCCGCAGGGGAGCGGCCCGGTGCGCTAGGCTGAAGCCCGCTGATCATCCGAGTTCATCCAGCGGTCGAGGGAGAAGCGGCCCGCTCCTTGCCAGAGGAAGACCAAGAGGATCACCAGCACCAGCGCTGCGAATTGCAGGCTCTGGTTCTGGCCGACCATGGCCATGTCCTTGAGGCCGGAGAGGTGTAATCCCACGGCACCGGTAAGGACCAAGGCGTTGATACCCGCTGCGATGCGCGTGACGAACCCCAGGGCGAGGGCTACCCCTCCGACCCCGTGGGCGAGCACGACGAACCAGGCTAGCAGCGTTTGGGTGCCGCCGAAGTTGCCAGCCATCTGTTCCTCCAGGTGACCCATGTCGAGGATGTAGTAGATGGCCTTGATCGCCAGGGCGACACCTAGGTAGACGCGCAGGATCGCGATCGGGGAGAGACGACGCTCGCCGGGCACCGAGATGGGACGTGCCACCTTTGGCTTGGGTTGCGTGCGTGCTCGTTCTTCGAGGGCGATGGCGTGTTCCTCGGCCGCGGCTTTCTCATCCGCCGGGCTGAAGTTGACCGTCAGGGCCAGGAAGGAGATGCCGCAGACGACGCAGCCCAGGATAAGTAGGGAGTCGGGCCAGGAGATGTTCTCGTTCTTGAACAGGAAGCCAGCGGCCACGGCGCCCATGTTGCCGCCTGCGCCGACGATGCCGGCGACGGAGCCCAGGGCTTTCTTGTTGATGAAGGGAACCACGGAGTAGGTGGCGCCTTCCGACATCTGCGTGAACAGGCTGAAGATGATCATGGACCCGATGGCGACTGGCAGCAGCGTCATGCGGGAGAAGAGCATCAGGGCACAGCCCTCGATGAGAATGGCGACGAAGAGCCAGCGTACGCGGCCCTTGAGGCCGGCCTTTTGGCCGAACTTGTCACCGATGATGCCGCCCGTGGTGCGCGCGAAGATGTTCATCAGGCCGAAGAGGCCGGCAACCAGGCCGGCCGTGGCCAGGCCGAGCCCGAAGTAGTCGATGAAGTAGAGGGCGGCGATGTTGTTGATCGTCAGCTCGATGCCGAAGCAGGCGCCGTAGACGAAGAACAGGGACCAGACGCGGCGGTCCTTGACGGCGAGCCAGAAGCTGCCCTTGGTCTTCTCCTTGCTGGGCATCTTGCCAGCGGCCCGGAGCTCCTTGAAGTTGCCGTCCGGCAGGTCCTGCGTGAGGAAGAAGTAGGCAATACCAGTGAGGAAGCAGACCACGCCGGCGACCACCATGGCGAGGCGCCAGGATTCAGCCGCTGCGAAGCCCATGGCCACAAAGCCCGCGAAGACCAGGGGCATGACCATCTGGGTCACGCCGCCGCCCAGATTGCCCCAGCCCGCGCTCGTGGCGTTGGCCGTGCCCACGCAGTTGGGCGCGAACATGACCGAGGTGTGGTACTGCGTGATGACGAAGGAGGCGCCGATGACACCGATGCCCAAGCGGAAAAGCAGGAAGCTCTCGTAGCTGTGTGCGAGTCCGATACCCATTACAGGCAAGGACGCGAACATCAACAGCAGGCTGTAGGTGATGCGCGGCCCGATATGGTCACACAGGGCTCCGATGGCGAGCCGTGCCACGATGGTGATGGCCACCGAGGCGATAATCGTATTACCGACCTGGGCCTGGGTGAGGTTTAGCTCGTCTCGGACGATCGCCATCAGGGGGGCGATGCCGAACCACGCGAAGAAGCACAGGAAGAACGCGAACCACGACATGTGGAACGCGCGCATCTGCGGAGTCTTGAAGCTAAATAGCTTGATGCGGGTTGCCTTGTTCTCCACCTGCATGCTGTTACCGATTGGAAGGATATGAGGGCTAGCTGATGGGGCCCGATTCGGACCCATAGCCATGAGCAGTTCGACGCAGGGATTGCGCGCGCGTACGAATCCACTCGCAACTCCCGTGCCTTTCGGACTGCGCTGCGTGACAAGGCTTGAGAGCCCTGCAGGGGCACGCGAGCACAAGGTGAAGCGTCTAGCGCGCTATGCGCGGTGCATACGGGACTAGGCAGCTTGCTGTGCTGCGCACAGGTGCGTAGCGCCCTGCATCTCGGCCAGCAATGGACTATCTAGACTGGTAAGATTAGGTGATCCTTCCGCAAACGTAGTAGGTAACTCTGATCCCATGGGTGCGCGTCCTCTCAACGTCCGAAGCAAGCTAGCGCTGGTGTTCTTCTCCGCCTGCGCACTAACCTTTGGAGTCGCCGGTTCCTTCATCTCGAGTTCGGTGACAGGCACCTTGCAGGCGGAGGTGCTCAAGCGCATGGAGTACCAATCCAGGGCCTACGTAACCGCCCTGGACGGCTACCTCTCCATGCTGGCCGGGCGCACTGAAGACTTCGCATCGGACGGTTTCGTTCGCGACGCCGGCGAGGCCCTCATGGGCGGGCTTGAAGACCCGGAGGCCCACTCGGACGCTCTGATGGCGGATCTTCGTCAGCACCTCTTGGTCAACAAGTTGCCGATGGTGAAGGCTTTCTCCGATCTGCATCTGGTTAGCACAGACGGGCACTTACTGCTGGCCGCGGTGGAGCCGCCTGCGCCGAACTACCTGAAGTGGTTGGCGTCGCAGGAGCCGGATCAGGGGCTATTGGTCTCTGACTTGATGGCTGGTGATGGTGGTGCTGAACACGCGAAGCTGGCCATCGCGACCCCACTGCTGAGCCGCGCGGGTGGGTGCAGGATCGGTTGGCTGATCGCCTGGGTGAAACCCTGCGCGTGGATCTTCGGCGCCTTCGGCTCCTCGAGTCTGGGGGTGGATGCTGATCGTGACACGCAAGGTTGGATTCGTTTGCTGGATCCCCAGGGGGCTCGGCTGAGCCTTGCCAGTGATGCCTTCGAGAGCGGTTGGCCAAGTCCCGATTCCGAGAGCGCTGCGAACGGCATCGGTGTGACCTTCCTCGCCAGTGATCAGCGGCCGCCGATCACGCCCAGGGTGAGTCCAAGGCACGAGGCCTTCGTGCGGCGCTTCCCCATGTCCACCACTGGCTGGTCTCTGGAGGTAGAGTCCACCTCTGATGAGGCGCTTGCGGCGGTGGTGGGAATGCAGGGGCGATTCTTCGGGATCGGCCTGCTGGTGGCCGCAGCCGCGGGGTTGTTCTTCCTGCTGCCCATGGGGGTCCTGACGCGGCCCTTGTTGCAGTTGGCCGAAGCCGCCCGGCGGGTCGGTGATGGGGACTACTCCTCAACGGTCAAGATCGAATCGAACGATGAGTTCGGTGCGGTCGGCCGCTCCTTTGCAGCCATGACGAAGGCCGTTCAGGAACGCACGCGGCTTCAGGAGCGTACAGCTGAGGACCTGCGCAAGCGCCAGGGTGAGCTGCGCGCGGAGCGCGACCGTTTGAAAGCGGTGATTGCTTCCATGCGCGGCGGGTTGATCGTGATCGACGCGGATGGCAAGCCGGTGGTCTCCAACCAGCGCGCGGAACCCATTCTGCGCGAACTCATGAGTGGCGGACTGGACCTCAAGGCGCACCATGTATGCGATCGCGCGACACGCTCGGACGCAGCCTGTCACGCCTGCCTCTTCGACCCTAGCCGCTCACCAAAGTCCTGTCAGGTTGAGATCGGCGGTCGCACCTACGAGGTTCACGCCTCCGAATTGCCGCCCGATGCGGACGGTCGAGTGGGGCGCGTCCTGGTCAGCCATGACTTCACGGATCGCGTCATTCAAGACGAGCGCATGATCCACCAGGAGCGACTTGCCGTTCTAGGCGAAGTAGCCGCAGTCATGGCCCACGAACTGAATAACCCCCTTGCGGCGATCAGCATGTACAACCAGATGCTGGCTGTTGAGCTCGATGATCAGCCGGAATTGGCGGAGAATGTGCAGGTCATTCAACGCAACGTGGAGTCATGCAAGGGTGCTATCCGAGAGCTGCTTGATTACGCCACAGCCGCCTCGCCCGAGATCGATGCGATCGACATTATGGCGGTGCTAGAGGATGTGGCCGTCTTCACGCGCCCCCTGCGCGAGCGGGCCGAGGTGGAGCTGAGTGTGCAGGGTCCCAAGGAACCCGTGCTGGCCTGGGGTGATGAGCTTCAGGTGCGCCAGATCTTCGTGAACCTCGTGATGAACGCCGTGCAAGCCATGGGCCCTGCCGGGGGTAAGGTATCGATCGATGTGAGTGTGGATGGCGGCCATGTGAGCGCTACCATCAGCGACAATGGCCCCGGAATCCCTGCCGAGACCCAGCGCGATATCTTCAAGGCATTCTTCACCACCAAGGGTCGCGGCAAGGGCACAGGTTTGGGCCTGCCAACGGCGCGTCGGATCGCAGAGATGCATGGCGGTGGCGTAGAGCTGGTCGAGTCCAGCAACACGGGTAGCGTTTTTCGAGTCCGTTTGGTGCAACAGGAAGCCGTTCGATCATGACCTCCACGCTTCAATCCGATCTCTCTGGCCTGCGTGTGTTGGTGGTGGACGACGAGGAGGACATCCGGCTCGGGTTGCGCAAGTTGATATCCAGCTTGGGTGCCCAGGTGGCCGTGGCTCCCGATGGCGTCGAAGCCCTTGCCTTAGTGGAACGGGATGGGGCCGACCTGGTCTTGAGCGACATGATGATGCCGCGCATGTCCGGGGCGGAGCTCTTGACGGAGTTGAGCGCGCGCTTCCCCGCGACCCGGGTGGTGATCCTGACTGGCTTTGGGACCATTCAGAGTGCGGTAGCCTGCTTGCAAGGCGGTGCAGCACACTTCATGACCAAGCCGTTCGAGAACGAGGAGGTGCTCAAGCTCGTCGGGCGCCTGGGGCGTCAGGTTTTGGCGTCACGCGTACAGCCGGCACCGAGTCCGAGCGCCCTGAGCCCGATCGTGGCTGAGGATCCGGCCATGCGGGCTGTCATGGAACTGGTGGATCGAGTGGCCAGCAGCCCCATGCCGGTGCTCCTCGAAGGCGAGAGTGGTACCGGTAAGGAAGTGGTGGCGCGCGCCATCCACGAACGCAGTCAGGCTCGGGACAAGCCCTTCCTGGCGGTGAATGCCGCAGCACTGCCGGACACATTGCTCGAGTCGGAGCTCTTCGGCCACGAGCGCGGGGCTTTCACCGGGGCGGACCGCAGTCGCGAGGGGCTCTTCCGCGAGGTGGCTGGCGGAACGATCTTCCTGGATGAGGTGGCCTCCATGTCCTCGTCTTTCCAGGGCAAGTTGTTGCGCGTCCTGCAGGAGCACATCGTGCGCCCCTTGGGTGGCGCACGCGACATACCGGTGGAATATCGCCTTGTTGCGGCGACCAATCGCGATTTGGAGGCGATGATCCGCAGCGGCGAGTTCCGCAAGGACCTCTTCTACCGCCTGGGGGTGGTGCGTATCTATCTGCCGCCCTTGCGCGAGCGGGTGGGGGATATCGAGCCCCT
>JBLIOL010000350.1:0-5454 GCA_047639615.1 Planctomycetota bacterium
AGCATTACGACGCCGCTGACGGCAAGCTACTGCGCACGATCACTGCTGATACGGGTCACACCAAGCTCGAGATGGAGCCCGGGAGTTTCAGTCCGAAACTTCAGGAGGATGGTCTCGTGCGGCTCATCGGCGTGGAGATGGTTCAACCGGCCGGGCTTAGCTATGCGCCGGTAACCTTGAACACGGCGGCCATCGACGCTTATCTGGACAAGGAGCGCTACATCACGCCGGGCGTGGAACCGGTGTTCGTGCGCGGGACAGGGCTCACGGCCGAGGGCCGCGGGCTGGACATGAACGGACCGGAGCAGACCCTGATTCTGAAGGGCGGCGGCTGGGCGGAGCTCACCGCGTCCGATGGCCGGGTAGCGCGCATCGAATCAACGCAAGGGCCGCTGCTGGTGGAGCCGCGACCCAACGCGGGTGAGGGTGCGTTACGCGTGGTGGCTGGAGGTGGGGCGCACTTGAACCTGTCGGGTATGTCCGGGATGGACCTAGTGGCGACAGAGCTGGAGGTGCACCTATTGGAGGTAGCCGAGGGCGAGTACCTGCTCGAGCGTGCCTTCGCGCGTGGCAATGTGATCGCAACACGTGGGCTGGATCGCTTCAGCGGAAACGACGGGGAGGCGAGCTTCGACACGAATGGGGAGCTGGCCTCCATGAAAGTGCAGGGTCAGCCAGAGCTAAGCATGACCCTTCAGGATGACGAAGGCGTGCCGCTGGTGGTCAGTGCCGAGGGCGCTGGACCTGTGAGATTCGTGGTCGATGGCGAGGGCGGAAACTTCGTCTTCCATGGACCGGGTGAGCTCGAAGCTGCGGAGCGCGATACGCGCATCAAGTTCCAGGGCAAGCTTGCTGGCGTGGCCGCGCCGGATCGTTCGAGTGGCCGCTTCGAGGCCTCTGGCCAGGCGGAGTTTCTGCAGGCCGGATCGATCATGCGCAGCGATTCTCTGGGTGCGGTGCTGTACTCGGGCGAACCCACGCGAGCCGACGTAACCACGGCGGGGCCGACGGTGGCCGATTCCTTCGATAAGGATGGCATACCGGTGGCCTTCAGGGCGGAGGGCGGCCTGGAGCTCAAAGTTTTGGGCGAGGCTTGGACGGTGCCCGAGGCCGATAGCGTGCGCGTGGAGGCCGGCGGTGAGCAGCCTTACTTCGCCGCAGCTGGCCACATCCTCGACTTCGATTGGCAGGAGCGCACCTTCCGGGCCGATCGCGGGGTGAACTACACCTCGGCCTATGGCACTGGCCGCGCGGCCAACTTGGAGGTGCGCGCGGACGGCGTGCACCACATGCAGGGTGATGAGCAGGAGCCCGCAACGCTGCTGCTCTTCCCGAGCGCTTCCGATGACAACACCCTGCGCGGTGGTAGTTTTCGCGCGCAGGTGATCGACATGCACCCGGACTGGGCCGAGGCGCGCGGGCAGGCGCACCTCTTGTTGGCGCAAGGCCAGGATGTGATCGAGGCTCGCGCGGAACTGCTGCGGGTGGAGTCGGATCCGGCCAACGATGGCGCGCCCAGGCACATGCGCGTGAGCGCGGACGAGGTCGAGCAACTGGAGCTGCGTACGCCTGGTCAGACCTTCAGCTTTCAAGGCAAGCAGTTGCGCATCGCAGCCACCGCCTTTGAGTCCGGGGAAAGCGATGCGGCCCAGAAAGGCTTCTGGGTTGAGAGCGTAGCCTTGGAGGGCGACGTCACAATCCAGGGTCGTGGCGGCATCGAGCTGGATGTGGATGCGGCCGAATTTGAGCTCTACACCTACGCCATGGGCGGCGTACGTGGAGATCAGCCCGCGGCGGGAGGACCCTTGGGCTTCACTTGGCTTAGCAATGGTGTCGAGCGCCTAGCCATGCGTGATTGGCGCCGGGAAACCGATCTCTCTGCCGAGGCGATCGAGATCACCGGACAGGTCACGGACCTGGATACAGACGAGCCTCGCTGGACGGTAGTGCGCGCCTTTGCTCTGGGTAAGGTGCACGCGACGGTTGAGGGCGACATGGAGATCGAGGTCTTCGGGGAGCGTTTCGAGCTACTCCAGGAGGGCCGTGTGCTGTTAGCGCCGCGTGCGGGCGAGCTGGTCGTGGCGCGTGGACGCCTGCCCGGCAACCAGGTGGAGTTCGACATTCGCGCTGAGAGCGTCGACGCGACCTTTGAGAAGCTCGTGGCCATCGGAGTGCAAGCGGATGTCAACGTCCCGCTGTTGCCCCTGAATGTTCCCGGGCCGGCGACTCCCGTGGCTGGGGTTGCTCCGCCGACAGTGCAGAGTGCATTCATCCGTGCCGCGCGACTGGAGGCCACCCGCAAGCGCATTGAGTTCAATGGCGGTGTGCAGGCGCGGGGTACGGACCTGGTCGGCGTGCCCGTCAGCTTGCGTGCGAAGGAATTGACCATCGCTGGTGATTTCGAAGCCACGGGTGGTCCGATGGATCGCATTCACCACGTGCTGGCGCGTGGGGAGTTTGCGGCCACCTACGGCGGATTGGGTCGGATCGGCGGCGACATCTTGGACGTGAGCGCGCAGAGCATTCTGCTCACGGGCGTGCCGGCCACGATCCACACCGGGAGCATGCTGTTCGAATCGGGTCGCTTGGACGTGGACCTCGAGACCTTCCTGGTGACCTCCACCCGCGGTGTCGTGCGCAGTGCGGATCAGTCGCTGCCTTGGTCCTTGGAATTCGCCTCCATTCAACCGCGTCAGCAGGGCGCGGACACGCTGATGGTGATCGCGTCGCCGGTCTACGTGCAGCTGGAGCGCACGGCGCGGGCTGTCTGGGCTGGCGGTTGGATCAAGCAGGCTGCTTGGCAAGCCCACGGCCGGCAGTTGCTCTACGGGGAGTCCCTGCCGCTCGATCCGGAGCCGGTGCCGACCAGCGCTCACCAGCCGGCGGCTCCGCCCCAGGCTGATCTAGTTCAGGAAGCGTTCACGCGCCTCTACGCAGGCACGCTCTCCGAGTACTTACGCTCAGCACTCATGGAGGGCGAGGTCGAGGCTTCCGTCAGTGGCCGCCGTGTGGCCCGAGCGGATTCGGTCTACATGGATATGGAGGCCGGGCGCGGATGGTTGCGTGGGGTTGAGCTGAGTTACGACATGGGCATGGGCGGGCGTACCCAACGCCTGCGCACGCGGGCCGATGAGCTCGTCTCCCAGCCCGATGGGGCCTTGGTGGCAGAGACTGCAACCCTGACCACCTGCACCCACGACGTACCGCACTACACCATTCAGACCGGGCGCTTGGCTCTGGTTCCCCGGGAGGACGGTCGTTGGCGCTTCTCTGCCGAGGACAACCGCGTGATTTTCAGGCGTGGCATTCAATTGCCCTTGCCGCCGATCCGCAACGTGGTCCTGGACGAGGCCGGTGAATTCGAAGGCTTCGAGAGTGAAGAGGGTGAAGTCACCACCATCGATAGCATCATCCTGCAGAACACCCCGCGCTTTGGAACGGCCATCGGTACACGTCTGGCCCTTGACATCGGGCGTTTGGGCAAGTGGGTTGCGGGCTTGCTCTCCTTTGATGATCTGCGCACCCGCGGCAAGTGGCACACGGAGGGGGCTTGGCTCTCCAGTCGGGGCGCGCTCTTGGGCGTTGGGCTCGAGCTACGGGAAGTCTCGCTGGATGAGCCGGAGAATGAGAATTACTGGCTCAAGGCCTGGGTGCGTGGCATCGCCGACGAGGGCGAGGACCGCGGCCTGGTGCGTGTGCCCGAGGAGTCGCGCAGTAGCCTGCGCAATTGGTTTAGCGTGCGCGGCCGTTATCCCTTCGACAACAGTACCTGGGTCGATGTGGTGCTGAACACCCAGAGCGATGCGGGTGTGCAGTCCGAGTTCTTTGAGCGCGAGTACCAGAACTTTGAAGAGCGCGACAGCTACGTGCATTGGCGCCGCGCTGACGATGGCAACTACTACTACGGACGTGCCCAGTGGCGTGTGGATGGCTTCCGCAACGAGGTCGAGCAACTGCCTTCATTGGGTGCCTATGTGGGGCGCAGGAAGATCGGTGGTTGGGAGGGTCTTCCGCTGAATTACAGCGCTGGCCTGGACGTGGCGCGTTTGCGCCGCCGCGAAGGAACAGCGCCTTCCGAGGGCGAGCTCCTCGGGATCGACGGTCAGGCCGATGGCTTGGGTGTGCGCGATGTGTTGCGCGCAGACTCGACCCAGCGCTTGGAGCTCAATTACGAAAGCTCTGGCGTAAACCTAACGCCCTTCCTTGAGGGTCGTGGAACGGTCTGGGATCAGGGCGTGGAGGAAGAGGATGCGCCCACGCGTACGGCGCTCTTCGGTGGTGTTGAGCTTGCGACAACCCTCGTGCGCGGCGGCGCAGGCGGTTATCACACCCTGGCACCGGTGGCACGCTACCGCTCGCAGCTGGCCTTTGATCAGCGCACAGGTACTGCAGTGCACTACGACGGCGTTGAGCAGAACATCGACGGCGACAAGGTGCAGTACGGCTTGCGCTCGCTCTGGCGTCGACCTGTGGCCGGCGACAGCCTCGACCTAGAGTTCTTAGCTTCGAGGCGCACGAATCGCGAAGAGGGCCTGCCTGGGTCCGAGCGCTTCCTGGTGCTCGGGAAGCTGCGCACGGAGATCGGCGGTGTGCCGGTGGCCCTGTACCACGATGGCCGTTACGACTCCGTGGACGACAAGACGGCCTACTCCAATACGACCTTCGCGGTACGCCCTACGGATGACCTGATCATGCAGGTGGGCTACCAGCGCGGCCTCGACGACGGGTTCTCGAACCTCTACGAGACCGCGAGCCTGCAAGCGCGCTACCAGATCAGTCCGAAGTGGGAGGTGGAGCTACTCAACTGGGTCTCCATCATCAGCAACGACTCCCTGCGCAACCAATTCACTCTGAGGCGCATCGCCCACGATTTCGTGCTGGAGATGGGTATCAGTCACATCGCCGGTGAAGGTGGTACGGGCATTACATTTAACTTCATGCCCTTGCTCACATTCCGGCGTTCCAACCTGGGAATACTTGACCGCTAAGCGGAAACGAAACGTGGATACAGAACGCAACTTAGGCGTGCAGCCTATTCAAGCTCTACTGGAGCATCACGCTCTGAAACCGAAGGACATCGTGGATGCGTCGCAGGAGCAGATGACGCACAAGATGGTCTCGCGCGCGGCGAAGGGCCGTATGCTCACCCGCAACACCCGTGAGAAGGTGCTGCGCGCACTTAATCTCGCTACGAGCAAGAGCTACGTCATGAAGGATCTCTTCAACTATGGAACCAAGCCCAAGTTCGAAGACACAGGAGACGAATAGAGCGAGCCTGTCACGGGCTGAGACACCCGTAGTGCAATGTGTCTTGGTTGAGGGACAGATCAGGTGCTGGGGTGATCGGCTTGTCACCTCGACATTCATCACGCAGGACCTTATTGGGCGGCGTGGAATACAACTTAGGCACGGGTGCATCCGTGGACGATGTGGTGTGAGTCGGTGCGTGTGCAT
>JBLIOL010000351.1:0-5446 GCA_047639615.1 Planctomycetota bacterium
TAGCTGGGTTCCTTACTCTGGACTTCGTCCTGCGCTCCTGCCACCAGGAATCCCGTGGCCGCGTCAACGCCTACCGTATCCCCAGCGAGTTGCTCGAAGGTGAATCGATCGTAGGGTAGATCGTCGTTGAAGGCAGCGATGACATAGTCGCGGTAGTGGTAGGCATTGGGCCTCGGGGTGTTCATCTCGAATCCGTTGGATTCCGCGAACTGGACGATGTCGAGCCAATGCTGCGCCCAACGCTCACCATACCGAGGACTATCCAGAGCCTCGTCGATGAGCCTCTCCCAGGCGTCACTTCCTTTGTCGCGGACAAAGGCATCGACCTGCTCCGGCGTCGGCAAGAGCCCATGCAGATCGAGATATAGACGTCGGATCAAGTTGACTCTGTCGGCTTCGCTCGACGGCCTGAGCTGCTGTTCCGCTAGCCGCCTAAGTACAAACGCGTCGATAGGCTTACGGCCCCAGGGATCAGACGTAGCGGGCGGGTTCGGATTGCCAATCGGCAGGAAGGACCAGTGAGTAGGCGCTTCAGCCACCTCTGGACCGTCATCCTCCCATGCCGCCCCCTCATCGATCCAGCGCTTGATCAACGCGATCTCTGCGGCCGAAAGGGGAGCACCTTTCGGAGGCATCCGGTCCGCTTCATTTGCAGGCGCGATGCGCCGGAAGAGCTCGCTGCGCGCGCTGGCCCCAGGAACGATGCCAGGTTCACCAGAGTCGCCTCCTGCCAAGGCGCGTGCCCTCCGATCGAGCCGCAGTCCATCACTCTGCTTCTCGGGTCCGTGACACTTGATGCAGCGTGCAGCGAAAATCGGTGCGATCTCCCGCTCAAAGTCGACGTCTCCAACTTCCGCTTGGTTCGCAAACGCACCCGTAGTCAAGAGGAGCGAGGCGGGGACAAGCCGAAGGGGCGTCAGAATCCACATGCTAATGAAGCTAGCCGAGGAATCCCCTTCTGGGGCCCGCTTACACAGAATTCTGAAGGCGCTTCCCTGCCAGTCCATACGCATCCAGGTATAGCACGCCTGCGACCAGGTCCGCTCCCGCAGGGACCCAGCCAGAGGGTGCAGAACAGATACATCTCTTCCACTGGAAGAGGAGAGACAGACCGTCCACCAAGTTAGAGGTCGCGTGTGGGTTCACGTCTCGATACCAAGCAGCGTTGGTGCAAGATTCCACACCATCAGGGCGCTCTACGGGGTGCTCTCAGGTCCTGGGCTCGCTCAGTCGAAGGTCGGGGCATGAACTCCCAAGTCCATCCGAAGTACAAGACGAGCTCTTGCGTCACCAACTGGGCCGAGTACGACCAGGCTCTTGTTAACCGCGGCGACATCACCCTCTGGATCACGCCCGAGGCGATCAATGGCTGGGCTGCAAGGCCATCCGGCCTCCGGGGAGCGCCGCAGAAGTACACGGGCCTTGCCATCGAAACCGCGCTCACTCTTCGCGCCCTCTTCCGGTTGTCACTTCGGCAAGCCGAGGTCCGCTGAACGGGACGAGACTATTGAGAGGGTGGGCGAGGTCGGCCGCCGGAGGTGGAACAAGGAGTCGGGCTACCATCGGCAGGGCGTGGTTGAGAACGCCTTCTTTCGCTACAAGTCGATGCTTCGCGACCGGCTCCACCCCAGAGGTCTAGCCGCGCAGAAAGCAGAGGTGGCCATCGGCAGCAAGATCTTGAACCGGCTGTTAGCCTTGGGCAGACCTCGCTCGAAGGCCATCGCTCCCTGAATCCGCTAACGGTGGGGGACTTGCTGCGCCAATCGTGTTTGTGCAACAACGCCCGACCCAGCAGCTGTCCGGGGCATGGCTGCAGGTCCATAGAGGCGGCGTACAGTCCCACGGCCCAACATCTCTCACCACGGACAGGATGCAGCCACACTGGAGACCAGTGACAAGGGACTATGATGGGTCCCATGTTGGTTGCATGTCTTCTACTCGCGAGCCCAGTACAGCAAGACGTCGACACGAGCTTTTTTGAGGAGCACGTGGCGCCCATTCTTGAGCGTGCCTGCCTGTCCTGCCATGACACGGCTACCCACGAGGGCAAGCTCGATCTCTCGAGCGCAGGCACGGCGTTGAGCGGTGGGGAGCAGGCCGTCATCCTTCCCGGCCGGCCCGCTGACAGCCTACTGCTGATCACGGTGTCCGAGGACCCACCGGAGATGCCCAAGCAGGGCGCGCCGCTCTCCCAAGCGGAGATCGACAAACTACGGCGCTGGATCGCTGGCGGAGCCCCCTGGCCAGAGGGCCGTACGCTGACGGCGAGTGCACCCGAGCCTCCTTCCGCTGAATGGTGGTCGCTCCAGCCACTGGTCAAGCCCACGGTCCCCGAGACGCATTCAGACTGGGTGCGCAATGAGGTCGACGCCTTCGTACTCGCGCGCCTGACCGCGGCTGCTCTGACTCCATCGCCCGAGGCAGACCGCCGGACTTTGATTCGCAGGCTTACCTATGATCTGCACGGTCTGCCTCCCACCCGCTCGGAAGTGGATGCGTTCCTGCATGATGAGCGGCCGGGCGCTTATGAGCGCCTGACCGATCGCCTGCTCGAATCAGCTCGTTATGGGGAGCGCTGGGGTAGGCACTGGCTAGACGTCGTGCACTACGGGGAGACGCACGGCTACGACAAGGACAAGCTACGTACGAATGCTTGGCCCTATCGCGACTACGTGATTCGCGCATTGCAGGAGGACAAACCCTACGCGCGCTTTGTGGCGGAGCAGGTAGCTGGCGACATGCTCTACCCGCAAGAGCCTGACGGCATTGTGGCCACGGGGCTCATCGCAGCCGGACCCTGGGACTTCGTCGGGCACGTGGAGCTTCGCGAGGGCACGCTGGACAAGGAGATCACGCGCTCCCTCGATCGAGACGACATGCTGACGACGGTGATGTCCACCTTCACCAGTACGACGGTGAGCTGCGCCCGATGTCATGATCACAAGTTCGATCCCGTGTCGCAGCAGGACTACTACAGCCTACAGGCCGTCTTCTCTGGCATCGAGCGAGCGGAGCGCCCCTATGACTCCGACCCCCTGGTCTTGCGTACGCGGCAGAGGCTCACACAGCAACAGCAGGAGCTCGCCGCCCGCGAGCGAACCCTGCAAGCGCGTGTGGCCGCGAGCGCAAGCCCGCGTATCAGCGCCCTCGACCAGGCCCTAGACGTGAATGCAGGGCGACTCGCCGACGCTCCAGCCATGCTTGCTCCTGGCGCGGAACCGAGTCCAACAATCGGCTATCACAGCGCCATCTCCAACGAGCAGGATGCGACGAAGTGGGTCCAGATCGACCTTGGTGAGCCGCGCTCTCCGGACCAGATCGTGCTCCTGCCGGCGCATGTCGTTTTCGGTGGTCACCCAGGTCCCGGCTTCGGCTTCCCACCACGTTTCCGCGTGGAGGTCTCGAACGATGTGACGTTCGAGCGATGCCGGGTGCTGTTGGACCACACCCTGAACGACTTTCCCCACCCCGGCGACGAGCCTGTTGTCATTCAGGCCGCTGGAGTGGAGGCCCGCTATGTACGCATCACGGCCACAAAGCTCTGGGAGAGAACGGGTGACTGGATCTTCGCTCTATCCGAACTCTTGGTCCTCGACCAGGCCGGAAACCTCGCTGCGGGAGCGACCACCACGGCTCTCGACACGATCGAGAACTCCAGCTGGGCCCGCGCGCACCTGACCGATTCGGCTACGAGCCTGCACCGGCTGGAGCATGGCCCCGATCTCATCAGGCGCGTCGCGGCGCGCGAGGAGCGCTCTGCACTGCTGCGCGAGCGGGCGTTACTCGCCGCTCAGCGCTACACCGCTGTCGAGGCCACACTGGATACCGAGCTGCGCATCGAGCGGGGATCCGTAGCAGCGCACAAGCTCGAACTCGTAGAGAATTTCGCGGCGCTCCCGGCCCAGGGAAGAGTCTATGCAGCGGCCTCGGATTTCCCGGCCGAGGGCAATTTTACTCCAGCGCTGAACGGACCACGCCCCGTGTACCTACTGCATCGCGGTGATGTGCGCCTCCCGGGCGCCGAGGCTTCGCCTGGTGCGCTCGCCTGCTTGCCTGCGCTCGCGCATCACTTCGACCTCCCGGAGAATGCGAGCGAGGGAGCACGTCGCGCTGCACTAGCCCGCTGGTTGACCGACCCCGAGAACCCGCTAACCTGGCGGTCGATAGTGAACCGCGTCTGGCACTACCACTTCGGGCGCGGGCTGGCGGACACGCCCAACGATTTTGGCCGGATGGGCGCACTGCCAACCCATCCCAAGCTGCTCGACTGGCTCGCGGTCACCTTCCTTGAGGGAGGTGGCTCACTGAAGGACTTGCACCGCCTGCTGGTGACGAGTGCTGTCTACCGTCAGGTCTCCAGTGGCCGCCCGGACTCTGCGCACCTCGACGCGGGCAATCGTCTGCTCTGGCGCATGAATCGCCGGAGACTCGAGGCGGAGGCTGTGCGCGACAGCGTGCTAGCCGTCAGTGGCCGGCTCGACCTGACCATGGGCGGCCCGCCTGATCAGCAGTTCCAGTACACAGATGACCACTCGCCGCGCTATGACTATGAGCTTTTCGACGCTGCGGCCGAAGCGTCCATGCGGCGCAGCGTGTATCGCTGCTTAGTGCGCAGCGTGCAGGATCCCTTCTTCGAGTGCCTCGATGCTGCGGATCCCTCGCTCCTCACCCCAAGGCGCAACACCACCCTGACGGCGCTCCAGGCCCTCGCCTTGCTCAACAATCCATTCATGGTGGGGAGCGCGCGCAGCATGGCCGAGAATGTGGCTGCCCTGCACGCGGAACCTGCCGCGCAAGTGGCTGAGATTTGGCGCCGCCTACTGGCGCGCGACCCGAGACCAAAGGAAACTGCGCTGCTCGAGGAGCACGTGCGCGTCCATGGACTCGCTAGCCTTTGCCGCCTCGCCTTCAACCTCAACGAGTTCCTTTTGGTGGACTGAGCATGTCGAACCCGCATAACAACCTGGGGAGGCGCGCCTTCCTCGAGAGAATGGGTGCTGGGCTGGGCAGTTTGGCGCTGTCCGCCGTACTCCGCCGCGATGAAGACAAGCAGCGCGGACGCTGCCACCACACGCCCAAGGCGAAGCGCGTCGTGCAGCTCTTCATGTCCGGTGCTGCCAGCCAGGTGGACACCTTCGACTACAAACCACTACTCATCAAACGTAACGGCCAAGCCTTCGACCCGGGCGGCGACGTCGAGCTCTTCCAGAGCACGGCGGGCGCGTGCATGCAGAGCCCCTGGAAGTGGCGCCAGTACGGCGAGTGCGGCAAGCACATGAGCGACCTCGTCCCAGAGCTCGGAAGCTGCGTTGACGATATCGCCTTCCTGCACTCGATGACCGCGCGCTCCAATGTGCATGGTCCGGCGACCTTCCAGCAGGCCACGGGATTTGTGCGTCCCGGCTTCCCCTCCACTGGGGCCTGGGTCTCCTACGGGCTGGGCTCG
>JBLIOL010000352.1:0-5418 GCA_047639615.1 Planctomycetota bacterium
CGCATGATGGCGAGTTGCAGGTCTCCGAGTTGGTGGACGGTATTCATGGTGTGTTTGTCGCTTGTCTGCAGACTCTTCGACGCATTCGCGCTGTTGACTACTGAGGTAATACTACCTTGGTAGTCATAGGTGTTGCTCCGGCTGTGTAAGGGCTCGTGCATATACGTAAGTGTCTACGATGTAGTTGCTTACGAGTGGCCCTGATTCAGGCCCAGGCGCCCAACTGCGGGACGCCCTTGGAGCTACTCGGCCTGTGCATGGCGGCGCAATACGCCAGAGGCTTCCAGATCCATCCGCAGAGCTTGGTCTTCGCTCTGCAGGGATAGGGAGCCGTCAATGCTGCAGGTCAGCACGTAGTCCACGTCCATGCGGCAGTCGCGGAAGTGGCCGCCGGCAAGATCCCAGAGCAGCTCGCCGGTCAGTTGAGCTTGGAACTCGAGCTTGGCCGCTACGTCGTCGCGAAGGAGACCGGCCGGAACGAGCGCCAAGAGCTGGTCGGAAATGTTCAGCTCGTAGTCGAGGGCGGCCCGCATAAGGATCACCTGGCAAAGCCTGCCTTCGACCTGTTTCTCTTTCGCGCAGGTGAGCCTCAACTCTGTTTGCTCGATCAGCTCATCGAAGAGCTCATCCATGTCCATCGGCGCGTAGGACTTAGCCATGGTGCGCGCGAACTTGGCCTTGGCCTGGGTCAAATCCAGACCAGGCCAGAGCACGCTGACCACGCCGGTTCCGGAGAGCTCCCAATCATCACCCGGCTCCACAGGCCCCGCCGGAAGCAGCGCGCGGAAGTCCATGTCTTCTCCGCGGTGCGTGATGTCGTCTAGGTCGAGGGATTCGATGTCCGCCGTGAGCTCGTAGGCCTCGGATTTAGGATCCCAAGTGAAGGTCAGGTCGACGCCCTCGAGGGTCGCATCGTGCTGGCTCCATGAGAGCAGGCCGGCACTGGTCATGCTGTAGGTCAGTGCTTCGAAGGAGCGCACCAAGTGCAGGGGCCGGCCGCCACCAACCTCGGTGTAGGTGTCTACCACGTGGATGTTGGCGGAGAGCTCCGTGGAAGCCATGGCCGTGAGCCTGTCTTGCAGCCATTCGTAATCGTCCTCCCCGTCGAGGGTGATCACTAGCTTGTCGAGCTCGAACTCGAGGGTCGTCTCGAAGCTCTTGCTCAGGCTGCTGCCTGCTGCTGGCTCAAACGCAAGCCGCTGGTCTGCCGTGACAGCCAGAAGGCCGATCAGAGCAGAACCAGCGGCTAGGGCTAGTGCCTTCATGCGGGCGCTATTCGGCGATTGCCGTGCGTCGCATGGTGCCGGAGGCTTCGATCTCGGCGCTGCCGCCGATGGGCGTACCCTGCATGTCGGCCTCGCCGTCGAAGACGGCCAGGATCACGAATTCCATGTCCATGCTGCAGGTGTAGAAGTGACCCGCATCCGTATCCCAGAGGATTTCACCGGTCATTTCGGCGGCGAACTCGAGGTCGGCGTCGAGGCTCATGTCCACTTCGGCGGGCGCGTTGGCGCGGATCATTTCGAGGATGGCCTCGCCGATGCTGACCTCGTGGTCGATGTTGGCCTCGAGCTTGATCACCTGGTAGGTCTTTTCGTTCGCTTCTTTTTCGCCACCGTAGGAGCAGGTGATTTCGACTTCTTCGAACATGCCGCCGAGCAGCTCGTCCAGGTCCATGGGGATGTCGACTTCGGAGCTGGCCTTTGCCATGGCACCCTGGGCGTGGTCCCAGTCGAGGCCGGGCCAGAGGATCGGGACGATGCTCTTGCCGGAGACGCTCCAGGAGTCGCCTTCGCTGACCGAGGCATCGGGCAGCACGTTGCGCAGATCCATGTCCTCGCCGGCGTGGCTGATGTCCTCGAGGTCGAGCTCATCGTCGTCGCAGGTAAGCGCGTAGGCGTCGGCGTCGGCGTCCCAGGTGAAGGTCAGGGCGGCGCCTTCCAGGTCGGTGTCGCTGCCGCTGTTGGACTGGCCGTCGCCACCTTCCACCTCGTAGGAGATGGTTTCGAAGCTGCGGGTTAGGGAGACCGGCTTGCCATCTCGGACTTCGACGTACTCGTCCGTGACCGTTACGAGGGTGGAGAAGGTCATCGTGGCTTGGGACATGTCCATGCCCATCATGGCCGGGTCCATCTCTTGGCCGTTGAAGACCATGGCCAGGTCATCGAGAGCGAAGTCGAAGGTCGTCTCGAAGGTCTTGGTGAGCGTGGCACCTGCTTCGGGGGCGAAGGCGAGGTCTTGAACGAAGGGAGCGGCAACGAGGCCGAGCAGGGCGGAGCCCGCGAGGAGGGTGATTTTCATGGTGGGTGGGGAAAGTGGGGCGTGGCGGGTTGGTACGGGGGAGGCTCTGCGCTATTTCGGCCTGAGGCAGGTGCGAAAGAACCTTTACTCAGGCGCGCGCGCTCCTATTCAGCCCTGACCTGCACGCGCTCGCCTATATCGTCGAGAATCTCGCGCAGGCGATCGTAGTCGGGGTGTCTCAGGCGCATCCAGGCATTGGCCATGTAGCCGGCCTCGATGGGCTGTGTGGGGGTGCCGGGGGGCGGCATGTGGCTGTCGATGATCTCGTCCGCGTAGTCCTTGAGTACGCCGTCGAGGCCTTCGTAGCCGGTGATGCGGCCGTCCTGGTCGGGGCGCAGGGCGATCATTCCGGCGGCGAACTCGCGCGAGGCTTGCTTGTCGGTCTCCCCGTGCACGAGCAGTTGAGCCCATTCGCGGTACAGGTCGAGGTCATTAGCAGCACCGTATAAATCCCAGACGAGCACGCCCGGAGGGCGGCAGCCGATCTCGGAGAACTTGAGGCCCTTGGGCCCGAAGAACCACTCCATGTGGGTCGGCGAGGTGTGGATGCCGAGGGTGCTTAGCACCGTGCCGCCCATCTCGCGTACCTCGGTGTAGGACTCGGAGGTGACGCGATTGGTGGTCACGATCTGGGGCGAGATCCAACGCGTGCGCATGGCATCGAGCACGCCCGGGTAGTAGTGCGAGATGAACTCGTGGGTGACTTCGCCGTTCACGGCGAGGGTGTCCCAGAAGCCCTCGTGGCCTTCGATGAACTCTTCGATGGCGACGGATGCGCCCTGGCCCACGTGGCAGGTGTCGAGGGCGGACTCGAGCTCGTCCATATCCTCGACGCGGTAGGTGCCGGTGGCGCCGGCGCCGTCGCGGGGCTTCAAGATCAGCGGGAAGCCGACCTTCTCGGCGAACTCGAGCGCTTCTTCGCGATCGTCGGTGCCGGTGGATTGGGCCGTGGCTACGCCGGCTTCGCGCAGGGCATCCTTCATGGCCGGCTTGTCGCGGCAGAGGTAGGCCGTGCGCGTGGTGGTGCCGGGAATCTTGCACGCTTCGCGCACGTGGGCCACGGACATGATGTGCGCTTCGACGGTAGCTTCTAGGCGGTCGACCGTCTCGCGCTCCTGCACGCGCTGAACGGCTTCGAGCAGAGCCTCTTGGTTGGTCACGGAGGAGACCTGTTCATAGCCCGAGAGCCAGCCCTTGATCTCATCCGAGAGGGCGCGCGCGGGGGCTTCCCCGATTCCAGTGACCTTGGCGCCGACTTCCACCAGGGCACGCACGAACTCGCGCTGGTTGCGAGGGAAGGAGGGCTCGACGAAGAGGACGTGCATCAGTCTTGGAGGATACGGCGGTAGAGTGTGACGTAGTGGGCGGATTGCTGCTCCCAGGAGAAGTCCTGGGCCATGCCGTTCTGCACCAATTTGCCCCATGCCTCCGGATCCTGCCAGGTCTGGAGCGCCTGGGTCAGGGCCTGAAATAGGGCTTCGGAGGTGAATTCCTCGAACACGAAGCCCGTGCCGGTGCCAGCTGCGCCATTCCAGGCCTCGACCGTGTCGGCCAGGCCGCCGGTCTTGCGCACCAGGGGTACGCAGCCATAGCGCAGGCTGTACATCTGATTGAGGCCGCAGGGCTCGTAGCGCGAGGGCATCAGGAAAAGGTCCGAGCCGGCTTCGATCCAGTGCGAGAGCTCGGCGTCGTAGCCGATCTTGACCGCCACCTTGTCGGGGTAGGTCTCTTGTAGCCAGTTGAAGTAGTCCTCGTGGTTTTGCTCGCCACTGCCGAGCACCACCAATCGGAAGTCGTCCTGGCGCAGCAGTACAGGCAGCAGGTCGGGCAGCAATTCGAAACCCTTCTGACCCGTCATGCGCGAGACAATGCCGGCCACCATGGGACCGCGACCCTCGGGTACGGGCAGGCCCATGCGCTCAAGTAGGGAGGCCTTCATGCGTGCCTTGCCGCTGAGGTCCTGCGCCGAATAGGGGTGCGGTAGGAGCGGGTTCTTGCTGGGGCTCCATTCGTCTACATCGATGCCGTTGACGATGCCTTCGAGATGATCGTCGCGCGCTTGCAGCAGGTCTTGCAGGCCCATGCCGTATTCCTTGCCTTGGATCTCCCGCGCGTAGGTGCGCGAGACCGTCGAGAGCCAGCTCGCATGCAAGAGGCCCATCTCGAGGAAGCTCACATAGCCCTCTTCCAGGTGCTCCTGATGGAAGAGTTCGCGCGCCTCCTCTAGACCGAGCTGTTCGATGACGCTCGCGGGGAAGGTGCCCTGGTAGCCGATGTTGTGAATCGACAGCAGGCTGCGCGTGCCAGCGAAGAGCTTGTCCCAGCCGTACCACTTCTTGAGGTAGAGGGGGATCAGGCCCGTGTGCCAGTCGTTGCAGTGCACGATGTCCGGCGCCCAGGCCGTGTGCTGGCAGACCTCGATCACGGCCCTTGAGAGGGTCGCCCAGCGCACGGGCTCATCGGCTTCGTCCGTATAGAAGGAGTCGCGGTGGTAGAGCTCGGGGCAATCGATGAACTCCACCTGCAGGGCGCCTTCGCCATCCTCCCTGGCGGAGTTAGGCAGGGGCGCCGTGCGTACGCTATAGCGTACTTTGCCGCCGGGGAACTCCAGCTCGAGATCCTGCAGTCCCTCCACCGGCGTGAAGCTGAACCCCGTTCCGCTCATGCGCCCGTACAGCGGTAGGAACACGCGTACGTCATGCCCTTGCCTATGCAGCGCGCGGGCCAAAGCCGAAACCACATCGGCCAGCCCACCCGTCTTCGCAAAGGGCGTGGCCTCCGAGGCCACCAGGGCAATCTTGAGGGGGGTCATAGCTGTCAGAGTCTATCCAGGTACAGCTATCCCAGGGCGGGGCGGCCCGACTATCATTCGGGGTATGGCCTCGGTCGTTTTTGTCGCACCCTATTCACTCGAGAGTACCCTGCGTTTTGTGCGAGCTGCTGCGGGCTTGCCGGATGTGACGTTGGGGATTGTGGCGCAGGAGAGTGCGGAGGCATTTGCGCAGAAGCTGCCGGCTGAGGAGCGCGGCTTGATCGCTGGCCACGTGCAGGTAGCGGACGCCAAGGATCCTGATCAGCTCGAGGCCGGGGTGCGCGAATTGGCGTCTTCCCTCGGCG
>JBLIOL010000353.1:0-5395 GCA_047639615.1 Planctomycetota bacterium
GTCCCGCGGCTTGGCCATCTCTTCCATGACCATGATCTGGGGCAGGCGGTCCTCATCGTCGGCGAGCTGCTTGCGCCGGGCTCGAATCTCAGCCCAAAGCTTCTGATCATCGGGAGTGCCAGCCATTGCGGCCAGGGTCTCGTTCAGAGCATCCAGGCTGAAGCCATCGGGTTGTGCGAGGAGCGCCGCGACCTCATCACCAATGGCGCCATCGAAGACCGTTAGGCCGCGCATCCGACCACCCAGGAATCCGCGATCCCGGAAGCGTTCACCGAGGGTCAGGTGGGATTCGGCGCCATCGACGATCTTGCGGGTCAGCTTGTCCTTAATGACCTCCACGGGGGCGAGCACACCGTCCACCCAGATACGCAGCCCACGGGCCTGACTAGTCCCGTCATAGCTGACCGCGAGGTGCGTCCAAGTCCCCACGGGAATTGGGTCCACGGTTTGAACGCGCAGGGCATCCCCAGGCCAGAAGTGGATCCAGGATGCGGACAGCCGACCGTCTTCGATCAGGAGCTGATAGCCGCGACTCCCGGAATCGTGCCAGGCCTTGGAGCGGTGCAGCAACACAGCGCGCTCCATGAGCTTGGGCGCATGAATCCAAAGGCCAAAGCTGGCGGGCTCATAGCGCCGCCGAACCCCGACTCCGGGGAAAGTCGCGGGCCTGTCTCCGTCGAAGGCCAACGCCGCATCCACCATCTTCAGCCCCCCGGCGGCCTTGCCGGGCGCCTCAGGGTTGGCCAGATTCACCAGGCGCCCGTCCTTCCCGATCTCGTCGAGGGGAAACCAGCCCTCCAAGACGGGAGCCTTGTCGAGCACGCCCTGCAGACCCTGCTCCTCGAGCCCAAGCGTGATTCGAGCGCGGCTGGCCTGCTCCCGGACTTCATCAGACTCCAGGGTCAACGCCGGTGTAGGCGTCGCATTGGTGAAGTGCGAATACAGTCCCGACTCATCGATGCTGGCGAAGAAACTCGAGAGCTGGAAGTACTCCTTCTGGCTCAAGGGATCGAACTTGTGATCGTGGCAGCGCGCGCACTCGAGGGTCAGGCCCAGGAAGGCGGTCCCGAAGGTATGGGTCCGATCTCCCACGTACTCCAAGCGGTACTCCTCCTCGACGCTGCCGCCCTCATTGGTCTGCCGGTGCAGGCGCTGGAAGGCCGTGGCGAGGCGCTGCTCCTGCGTGGCGTCAGGCAGCAGATCTCCCGCCACTTGCCAGCGCACGAACTGGTCGTAGGGCATGCCTTCGTTGAAGGCCTTCACAACCCAGTCTCGCCAGGGCCACACGGGTCGCTCCACATCCGACTGGTAGCCGTAGGTGTCCGCGTAGCGAGCGAGGTCGAGCCAGTCGGCGGCCATGCGCTCACCGTAGCGCTGGGAGCCCAAGAGACGGTCCGCCTCCCGGGCCCTGTTCCCGTGGGCCAAGAATTGATTCAGCTCCTCCAGGGTCGGCGGCAGGCCTGTCAGTGCGAAGGACGCTCGTCGTAGCCAAGCCTCAGGCTCTGCGGCAACACTCAGCCCGAGCTCCTCCGAGCGCGCGTGGTCGGCGATGGCCGCATCGATATCGGCTCCGCTGGCGTGCAAGCTCCGAAAGCTCCAGTGAGTCTGGACGGGCGCACCGGCGTGAATCCAGTCCTCAAGGACCCGCAGCTGCCCAGCGGTCAGCTCAAGCTTGGCCTCAGGCGGCGGCATCTGCAGGTTGGCATCCGTGCTAGTCACTCGAGCGAGCAGCTCGCTCTCTTCTGGAGCCTGCGTGGACAGGATTTCCGACCCCGACTCCCGCAGCGCCAGCAGCCCCGGGGCGTCAAGCCGCAGCCCCGCCTGCCGACTGCCCTCATCCGGCCCGTGGCAGGCAAAGCAGGCCTCCGCCAAAACACCCGCTGCATCCTGCGGGCCGGCAGCCACCGGCCCGCCCCCAAGCGCACTCACCAACAAACTCAGCAGCATGAGGGGCAGTCTAACGTCGATGGTGCCTGCCATACGCTGCGCCTTTGCCCCTCCCGGGGGATTGGTGCACTACTCCCCGCCCTCAGCGCGCTCTGCAGTGGGGTTCTCAGGTCCCCGGGTCGACCAGCCGATGGCCCCGAGCATGAACTCCTGAGTCCACCCCAAGTACAAGACACGATATCGAGTCACCAACTGGGCTGAGTATGACCAGGCTCTCGTCCAGCGTGGCGACATCACCCTGTGGCTCTCGCCCGGGGTCTAGCTGCGCAAGAGTCGAGGCTGCGATCGCCTGCAATATATTGAACCGGCTGCTAGGCTTGGGCAGGCCGAGCTCCGTGGCTGCCGCTCGCTAGACTCGCCAATGGTGGGGGACTTGCTAGGCCGATTTAAATAGCGCACCTACGCCACCGACTAGTGCAGCTACTGGAGGGGATAGGACGACGTGATAGGACCCCGGCGTCTTGCTCCGGTGTACGACTGGGCCCCTTGATCTTCCGATCCTCCGCCGTCCCCCCCCCCGCATCTGCAAACCTAACTCCGATTTAGTTCAACTCCAGCAACGCAACTACTGCGTTCCCAATCTGGGCGCCGGGTGGAACAATAAATCCAGGATTGCCTTCTGGTGAATAGGGGAAAACGGCGGCGATTGGTGCGGCTCGGTATGGTTGGTGAGCTTTGCGCATGAGATTTTTGTTCGTACTGGGGGGAGGGCCTCGCTAATCCCTCGTGGCTAGCGGAGACCAATGGCTTGGCCGCTGGCACAGGCCGGGAGCGGGTTGCCGCTCAGCTGTCCCATGTCACCGAGCCCGGGCGCTATCAAATGTCATTAAAGCCGATCCCCGGCTTCGAGCCGCTCGCCGACCGTATTGTCGATATCGCTGCCGGGGAGATGCTCAGGGTTGAGATCCATCTCACCCGCAAGGGTTTGTGAGGCGACGGCACGGCGGTAACCCATGAAGATCATCCTCGTGTTAGCCGGCCTCGCTGCTGTGCTCCTACTAGCCACAGCGTGAACCTGGCGGGAAAGAGAAACACCCACAGCGGCGGTGCTGACCCAACCATCCGAGGCTCGGGAAGCGGGTACCCCACTAGCTCAATCTGTGTCACGGGTTCGCCCAGTGGCGGCCCTGGGGCCCAGGAGGGCACCACGGGGCGTTCCAATACGGGGGTTCCCGACAGGCTTGTAAGTGAGAGGGTAGGGTTGGGGGATTAGTCCAACTCTCCTCTATTCCACTCTCCTCTCATGAGCCATCGAATCCTCCCGCGGCTGCTTGCAGCTGCCCTCTGTGTCACCCCCCTCTTGGCCCAGTCCTCTCTCCAGGACCGAGTCGAGTCGTTTTATGGCCTCGACTGGAGCGAGCTCCAGCAGATCGAGGTGAGCGGCCGGGTCGACCTGGCTGTGACCGCCACCCTGCAGATCGAGGGCCGGTCCGACCTGCTCGAGCTGCTGCCGCACTCCGTGCGCGCGGCTGGCTTCCAGGTCCAGAACCAGCGCGACAACGGTGAGCTGTTCAACGTGCGTCCCGAGGCCAATCGCAACCTGCGCGGCAGCCTGGTGGGTAGCCCCGAGGCGCGCGTCGCAGGCGCCCTCTTGGATGACGGCCTGTACGCCATGATCCTGCTGGAGTCCGGCCGCGAGCTGTGGGTCGAGCCGATCATCGCCAACTTCCCGGACGCCGATCCCAATACCTACGTGGTCTACGACGTGACCGCGGTGCGCCAGGGAGGCCATGCCTGTGGCTCTCAGTCCCTGCCGAACAACCAGGCCCAACCCACCCAGGGCGGGCAGCAGCACCAGATGGGCGTCATCCAGGTCGCCGAGCTGGCCTACGACACCGACTACGAGTACTACCTGGACTACGGCTCCTCCGGGGCGGTCCAAGCGCGCATTGAGCTGATCACCAACACGCTCAACCTGCAGTACGAGTCCGAGGTCAACCTGACGCACCAGATCACCTCGATCACTGTGCGCTCCAGCAGCAACGACCCCTACTCGAGCAGCAACGCCAGCACCCTGCTGAACTCGTTCCGCAGCCACTGGAACAACAACATGACCGGCATCCAGCGCGACATCGCGCACCTGATGACCGGCAGGACCATCGACGGCGGCACCATAGGCATCGCTTGGCTGGGTGTGATCTGCCACGGCACCTATGGCTACGGCCTGTCCGAGTCGGACTTCAACGGCAACTTCTCCAGCGCCACGGACCTGACCGCTCACGAGCTGGGTCACAACTGGAACGCCGACCACTGCTCCTGCACGAGCAACACGATGAACCCGTACATCACGAGTTCTAACACGTTCCACCCGAGCTTCACGGTCCCGGACATCTCGGGCTTCGCCGCGGGCCTGTCCTGCCTGAGCACCGACACCGGCACGCCCCCGGGTCAGACTAGCAACCCCTCTCCTGCCGACGGCGCTACGGCCGTCTCTGCCGACGCTGACCTGGCCTGGGGCGCAGCCTCCGGCGCTACCAGCTACGACGTCTACTTCGGTAGCGGCTCGAACCCGGCCCTACTGAGCGCCGGCGTATCCAACACGGCCATTGCCTTGAGCACCCTGGCCTACAGCACCACCTACACCTGGCGCGTGGACGCGGTCAACAACGACGGCACCACCGCCGGCAGCCTGTGGAGCTTCACCACCGAGGACGATCCCAACACCGGAACGCCCCCCGGCCAAGTGTCGAACCCCAGCCCCGCCGACGGCGCGGCCTCGGCTTCCCGTGACGCGGACCTCTCCTGGGGCGCCGCCTCCGGCGCCACCAGTTACGACGTGTACTTCGGGACCGCTGGCAGCCTCTCCCTGGTCAGCTCGGGCGGCTCAGCGACCAACCTGGCGCTGAGCCAGCTGGCCTATGTCACCAACTACGAGTGGCGCGTAGACGCGGTCAACGCAACCGGCACCACAGCCGGCCCCCTGTGGGGCTTCACCACCGAGGACGCTCCCACGGGCGGCCCCACGGTGCTGTTTGCTGACGGCTTTGAGAGCGGTGGCTTCGGCGCTGGCGGCTGGTCCGTCAGTAACAACAAGGCCCGCGTGGCCGGCGGCGCCCGCCGCACCGGTTCCTACGGCGTACGCCTCAAGCGTACGAGCTCGATCTCCCGCTCGGTCAGCACCGCCGGCTACGGCACGGTGACCCTGGAATATTCGCGCCGCACTCGCAACTACGACAATGGCGAGTTCCTGGCCATCGAATGGTTCGACGGCAGCTCCTGGAACCCCGTTGAGACGGTCTCCAGCACCAGCTGGTCTGACCGCAGCGTGACCCTGCCCGCGGCGGCCGCGAACAACTCCAGCTTCGCTATCCGCTTCAGCAGCAACGCCAACAGCAACAAAGAGCGCGGGGACGTGGACGACATCCGCGTGATCGGCGCCTAGGGCACTGCACCGACAACACGGAGTCGCACACTCTGTTGTTGCCCATCAGCAAGGAGGTGCCGCACA
>JBLIOL010000354.1:0-5381 GCA_047639615.1 Planctomycetota bacterium
CTGAAGTTGAGTTTCACAATCCACTTCACCATCGAGATGACCTCAACACGATCTACATAGCCAAGGGCTGAACGGGGATTGACGCACAGTCCCAATTGGCCAATCGGCTCCCCACCGTTGACGGTTTCAGCGAGGGATGGCCACCGGGCTTGGCCTGCCCATGGTTGGCAAGCGGAGTGCTTTGCGTTCCAGCCCTTGATTGCTTCGGGCCTGATCGAGAGTGTGATGTCCCCACGCTGACCGAGGGCCAGGTGGTACTCGGTCCAATTCGTGACTCGGTACTTAGCCTTGGCCCCTTCTTGCGCACTCTCAATCTCCTCCGCGAATGCCCTCTAGGACCCAGCCGATTTCCTGCCGAAATCGATCTCCGCTGCCCTTGTTGTGTCCAGACCGGCGATAGCGGATGCGTCCCTGCCCGTCGAGCAGGAGGAGCTTGGGAATCCCAGTCGATAACCCAACGGTTTCAGGGGCAACTCCCACCAAACGCGCCACCGGAAAGGGGAGATCGAGTTCCTGCGAGACTCCGACTTCGTTGGACAATGCGTTGGCTGTGATCCCTTCAGGACCGGCCATTCGTTGGATCATGCGGGCTTTGAAGCCTTGGGTGTACGGCACGGTGGTGCCTCCATCGCCCCCGATGGTTTGAGAAAAAGAAAGACGCTTTCGGCCCCCCCTAGGGGTGGCCCCTTCCTCGCGGAAGGAGGGCGGCGACCCCAAACCTGCGCGAAGCGCTGGTTTGGGGTCCCTCGCCTGAGAGCGCCAGGCCAAGCTGCAACTACCCTGACACAGGACGGTCTCTTCGAACTCAGCGCGGATATCGACGGCACCTTTGTGGTGCGCGCCCGGCATGCTGACTGGGTTGACGCCGAGGTAGGACCGCTCGTCTCTGGAAGCACTGCTCAGCCCCTGAAGCTTGAGCTATCGCGGGGTGGTTCGATCGCTGGCTCGGTCCGCGTAGCCCACGATCAACCAGCTGGCGGCCTCGTGGTTGCAGTCCATCGTGGTGACGGCCCCCCGCGCTCCATGCTTACGGCTGCAGACGGCTCGACCAAATTCACATCATTGGAACAACACCGAGACCGCGCTCGTGAAGTTCGAGGTGGAGCTGCCGTTGACGATGTCCCGATGCCAGCACTGGAAGTTCCAGGTCTCCCCAGCCAAGACCGTTACGCCGAAGTTGGGCGGCTCAGGCATGTTGGTTAGGTCCACGACTATGCTGAACTCAGTATTCGAGACCTGCCCCACCTGCGCCCTTAAATGAGCGATCGTGCCCAACACACACAGGTTGCCCTGGCTACCGCCGGGGTTCGTGACGAGCCCCTGGGTGCGACTGGCAAGGAAGTACGCGAACTGACCGTCGGGTAGGTTGGACCCGGTCAAGGTCAGGCTATTGCCGCTGGCTACGTCACTACCGGTGGCCGTGATGACGCCGCTGCCACCGCTAGAGTTGATCGGGGCGGGAGAACAGTAAACGGTGCCCAGGCTACCGCCTGCGAGATAAGCATCCCGGTGCGCCAGGATCTCCGTCAGAGACAGCATGGACTCGTACACAGCGACCCCGTGAATCGCGCCCGTCAGGATGTCGAAGGGCCCGGTGTTCGGATCGTGAATCTGCCCGAAGCCAACCATGCCCTGCAGAACAGGGGCCGAAGCAAGCACGCCCACGCTGATACCGTCGACGAACAACTCGGTACCACCCGCGGTTGTATCCACGACAAAGGCCAAGTGCACGTCCACGTTCTCGAGGTTGCCCCCGCTCCATTGCCGGTCGACGATGCCGAACTCGGTCAGGCCGTATTGCATGGTGTCTGCGTACTGCTCGAACTTGAAACCAGCTGAGTCCCCCACCCCGGTCCCACGGGCGCCGATGAGTGCACTGCTGAGGCCCGCATTGGTTCCATTTACGATCACTTCGTAGGTGACCCCGGCAGCGCTGTTGATCGAACCAACATCGTCTACCAGCGGACCGACCAGAGCGGAGTTCACATAGCTCGCAGGAGAACCGGCCGCGACGGCGGCCAGCCACGCGGAAATGTCAGCCGTTGCGGATGGTGCGGAGACAACAGATAGAACACCGGCTAGCGCCAGTCTGGAGAGCTGCTTCATGCGTCGTGCCTAGGAGTAGAGGATTCGGATCTACACCGATCATCGTACCCGAGCCGCCGAATTTCGTACCTAGGCCGCCCTGGTTGAGCTCTAGCTAGCATTCATGAACGAGTGGTGCTCAAAACCCCACCCGCAACCTGACCGAATGCCCGGGCGTCACCGCACGTGCTTGCGCTGGGCCTTGGTAATGCTCCCCACGAGGACAAAGGCAAGCAAGCAAGCAAGCGGCCAGGTGGGCCGTGGAGACGACGGCTTGCATGTAGCTCGCACTGATGAGCTCGTCGACGCTCTCGCTGGAGCGGATACGGCCACTGGAAATGCTATGCAAGAGGCAGCTCATCCCCCAAGCAAACCACCAGCGATCTGTGAAGCGGCCACCAGGTGAGTGCTGCCAGCTGATTGGATCCTCACTGGCCCGTTCAAGCTCCCCCATGGCGCGCGCTGGTAGGAAGAGTTGGCCGAAGGGAATGAAGAAACGACCAAGGGCCATGGCAGGGGAATAGCCCAACCCGGCTGCACCCAGTGCACGAACATTCTTCTGCGCTCGCACGATCCAGAAACCCATGACTGGCATCGTGAGTTCGAACACGAGGAGGTGAGCCAGCATGATCCAAAGATGACGCAGGCCTGCGTCATAGGATTGACCGCCGATCCAGCCATCTGCAGCGAGGGACCTTGCCTGCAGGAGAGAGGTGATCACGAGCACGGAGTTCGTGAGAGCTCAAAAGGCCAGTAGGAACTTGAGCACGCCGATCAGCGCGCCGGACTCGCGATACCCGTAGCGCTGCCTCGGCACGCGGCGTGCTTGCCCACGGCTAGCCCCGCTTCGCTGAGGTCTCCGACGGCCGGAGCGCGTGGTTACCGCGTCCGCACCGGACCCCTCCTCGCAGATGACACGGTCTGGGGCGAGGCAACTGTGTTCACGCCTGCATCCTGATTCGGAGACGTCTAGGTCGTGGGCTGGTAGGCCGCATCCATTTGGGCAGAGGCTCCCACCCGCCCATAGAGGAGTTCTTTTCGCCGTCCCTGCAGCGCGGTAGGCCTCCGTGTCCGGCCGCAAGCCGAGTTCAACTGCACGGAACCTAAGGGCTCTGGGGTTAGCTATCGAGCCCGCGTCCGATGCCCTTTGCGTAGGCGGAGAGTTCGCCCATGGAGTGAGCAAGCTCGAATCCAGCGCGCATGGGCAGTCCTAAACCCTGCACGGCGCTGCCACCGATTACGACGGGAATTTTCTTCGAGACCGCATGATCGATGATGGCCTCGATATCAGCGAGTGCTTGATCTGAGTCCTGGATGTGGTTCGCGCTGATCCACACTAGGGCCGGTTGATGACGTTCGATCGCGACCATGAAGCTTGCCGCAGGAGTGTTCGCGCCGATGTCCACTGTTTGGAAACCGGCCTCCATCAGTACGGTTGAGGCCATCAGCGTTGCGAGTTGACCGAGGTCATCGCGGAGCGCGCCACCCACAGCGATTGGCCGACCTGACTGCGAACCGAGCAGCAGGCCCGCTTGCACGAGGCCCGCGGTCGCGAGCGCGGTTAGGCGATGCTCCTCGTAGATGCCACTCTCGCTCTCCAGCCAGAGTTCACCGACGCTTTCCATGGCTTTACGGATTGGTCCGTCGCAGAGCGTGCACAGAGATTCGCCGCTGACGAAGGCGGCCACCAACGCGGCGCGGAAACCTTCGCTATCGCCGGACGTGAGGAGCTCGCGGATCCGATCGGCGTGATCCTTATGCGTGCCCGCTTGTACGGGGCCGAGGTCGCCTAGCCCGATGGCGTCCGGAGCAACCACATCTAGCTGTGCCTCACGGATGAATCGAATGGCTTCGTCGAACGCAATCCGTCGGTGCCCACCTACCGTCCTGACCAGCGGAAACCGACCTTCGTTTGCCCAGCGTTTGATGGAGGACTCGCTCACGCCTACGGCGCGCGCGAGTTGCTTGGGCGAGATCTGGGAGATTGGGGGCGTAGGCATGTAAGGATGATATGGCTGTTTTCGGGGACATGCACCCCCTAAGCCTGGACTGCCTCACGGGCCAGGGGACGTGTTCGCCTAAGATCCTTGCTAGCAAACGCTTAGGTGCCGATGGACGGTTTGGACGTTTTAGTGTCGACATGGCGGGGGCCGCCCCGTACTCTCCATTCAGTTGAACGAATTGAACGATTTCAGGGAGTGGCTCAACCGCCACCCGAACCAGGGGCTCGCCCCAAGAACCACTAGAACCATGAACCTACTCATCCCCAGCCTTCTGGCTTCCGCCCTTGTGGCCACCCCCATCCTTACCAACTCCTCGAGTGACGAGTGCGCCGCATCCAAGGCCGCCCAGGTCGCCCTCGCCGGAACCTCGGACATCGTGGACACCGCGATCGCCGCCGGTAATTTCAACACCCTTGCGGCCGCGCTCGGCGCCGTGGACCTGGTCGCGACCCTGAAGGGCAAGGGCCCCTTCACCGTCTTTGCTCCCACGGACGCTGCCTTCGCCGCGCTGCCGAAGGGCACGGTTGAGGCACTGCTGAAGCCCGAGAACAAGCAGACACTCGCCGGCATCCTTACCTACCACGTCGTTCCCGGCACTCTCCTGGCTGGCAGCGTCGTGAAGGCCGACGGTGCCGTCACCGTGAACGGGCAGAAGGCTCAATTCGAGGTCAGGAAGGAAGGCAAGCAGACCATCGTCATGATCGACGGTGCACGGATCGTTGCAACGGACATCAAATGCTCCAACGGCGTCATCCACGTCCTGGACGCTGTAATTCTCCCCGCCGATAAGAACATCGTCGAGACGGCGAGCGGTGCGGGAACCTTTGCCACCTTGCTGGCCGCAGCCAAGGCGGCGGGCCTGGCTGAAGTACTCGCAGGCGAGGGTCCGTTCACTGTGTTTGCACCGACGGATGCCGCGTTCGCCGCACTGCCGGAGGGCACGGTCGCCAATCTGCTGAAGCCCGAGAGCAAGGAAGCCTTGGTCAACATCCTGTTGCACCACGTGGTTGCCGGGCGCGTGTACTCGGAGCAAGTAATCTCCGCTGGCGAGGCCAAGACCCTGGCCGGTACGACTCTGAAGCTAACGATCGACGACGGCGGGGCCTCGATCGGTGGCGGCAAGCTGCAAACGCTCGACCTCGACGCTTCCAACGGAGTGATCCATGTCGTCGGGAGTGTCCTGCTCCCCTGAGCGGTACGTGAGTGCAACATCAGGGGGGGGCTTTTTGTGCCCCCTCCTGGCATTGCGACCTGCGCGGCCACAAGCCGGTCTCCTTGCTTATTCGGAGGTAT
>JBLIOL010000355.1:0-5379 GCA_047639615.1 Planctomycetota bacterium
CGTTCCAATCCACGCGCACGGCTTGGCCGGCGTGCAGGCGCAACTCGACCGGCCCCGACGGCAGCCCGCGGAAGTAGACGGCACTAGGACCAACATCGGCCGTCCAACCACCGGGCAGTTTGACCTCGTGCTGACCCTTGCGTACTTCCAGGTCGCACCAGGCAAGCTCGAGGAGGTTCCACTGCAAGCTCGGCGTGCTATTCGGCAATGAGCCGGCGGCGGGTTGCTCGTAACTCCACTGCAGGGACGAAGGTCCCCAAATGTGCAGGCTGGCGCGGCCGGGCCAGGAGAGATGCACCTCAGAGCCGGTGCCGATCTCGATGTGAGCACCCCCACGGGTCAGGGTGTCTTCACCCCGGCGCAAGGATTGCTCGGCGCGGCCGCCGTTGAGCAGCACGACGCGGCCGCGGTGCACCTCGATGCGAGCGGTCTCCGTGTCGGGTATTACGGAGGATTGGGCCCCGGCGAAGGGCATGAGCAGGGCGAGGGCGAGTGAGCTGCTTTTGAGACGATTCATGGGCACTTTGGCTATCAGGGACGAGACCCCTAAAATCGACCAGAGCCCAGCCCGCCCTAAAGCCAGTGCCTAGTTTCGATCCCGCGAATTTGCCTGCGGCCCTAGCAGGCCGCTTAAAGAACAGCGGCCCAGCGATTGGTTTCCACGGATCGTCTGGCAAGGCGGCAGATCCCCCCATAGTGGTGGCTATTTGGGGGTTCTGGCAACGCAGCCAGACGCTTCGTGGGAGCCGAGCGACAAGTCGCTGTCTTTTGAGCGGGCTGCTAAATCAGCCTGCCAGACGTGCCCTGAGCATGCTCGCACGTAACTTGTCACGCTCGGAAGCGTCCTCGCCCTCTACCTCACCGAGATGCGAAAGAGCCAGGATGTGGCCTTTCTGGACCTGTAGGCCCAGGGCCATGAGGGTATCCAGACTGACCGATTCAAGCAGGCCCTGGTGCAAGCCGAGACGCAGGGTGGAGAGATGAGTGAGCGCCTCCTCCGTGGGCAGGGCCCGAGCGCTGCGCAGGGTGCCATAGGATTTCGCTACGCGATCCCGCAGGGGTGCCCGATGAGCATCCACGAGATCACTGCGCAGGCGCCGCTCGAAGTCGACGATGCCGGGCACCAGGTGCTGCAGCTCGGCGATCAGTTCAGCCTCCGTGCGGCCCAGGGTGACCTGGTTGCTGATCTGGTAGAGATCACCCGCCGCGCGGCTACCCTCCCCATGCATGCCGCGAACGGCCAAGCCGGTGTGCTGTGCAGCGATGAAGACCTTCTCGAGTTCCTTGCGCACGAGGCCCAAAGCGGGCAGGTGCAACATCACCGAAGCGCGCAGGCCGGTGCCAACATTCGTCGGGCAGGCCGTCAGGTAGCCCAGTTTCTTGGAATGAGCAAAGGGTAATTGGCGCTCCAGGAAGGTGTCCAAGTCATGAGCACGCTGCCAAGCCAGCTCCAGGTTGTAGCCGGCCGCGAGAGCGGAAAGCCGCACGTGATCCTCTTCACCCACCATGATCGAGGTTGTCTCGGAATGGCCAAAAGCAACCGCGCGCCCCTCGAGTCCGACCTCGCCGGAGACCAGATCGCGACTGGCCAGGTTGCGCTCTAAGAGCAGCAGCTTGAGCACCTGACTGGCTTCAGCTAACGGTACCCAGAGGGTTTCCCCGTCCAAACGTGCCTCCATCAGAGACGCCTGTACGCGCTCGACCAGCTCTATGGCCCGGGCGGGGTCCAACTTTTTCTGGAATGGGAAGTCGCACACGTTGCGCGCCAGGCGCACACGGCAGGAGACGACCACATCCGCGTCAGGGGCTTTGCAGTCGAGCCAGCCGCCCGTGCGGTCGGCTAAACTGAAGGGATCGAGGGGCGTGGGTTCCAAGAGTTGTACGTGTGTTCAGTTGGGGCTCAGAGAATTGCAGCCGGCGTCCGATGGTTCGGCTAGCCTCTTTATAACTCACCTGACCTATCCACAGTACCCCGACCGTATCTTCGCCTGGCCATGCCTGCCTTCGACCCGGCTGTCATAGTTTTAGCCACCCTGGCCACCAGCATCCTCCTGTTCGCCACGGGCGTGGTCCGTTACGACATGGTGGCGCTCTTGGTGGTGCTGGTGCTGACCCTGACCGGCACCCTGACCCCTGAGGAGGCCTTCCGAGGCTTCGCCAGCAATCCGGTCATCCTGATCGCCTCCATGTACGTCTTCGGGCTGGCCTTCACCAAGACCGGCGTGGCGGAGGCCTTGGGTGCGAAAGTTTTGCGCTCCAAATCCGGGAGCGAGCGCAGCCTGGTGGGTCGCATCACCCTCGTCTCGGGCTTGCTCTCCTCGGTGCTCTCCAACACCGGCGTGGTCGCCACCTTGATCCCCGTCTGCCACGGGCTCTCGCGCACCTACAAAATCTCGGTCTCGCGCCTGCTGATGCCCATGGCCTTCGGCAGCTTGCTGGGCGGCATGGTGACCGTCATCGCCACCTCCACCAACGTGACGGTCAACGAGATCGTGCGCCGCTCCGGTGGGACCCCCTTCGCCCTGTTTGAGTTCGCACCCTTCGGCCTGATCATGGTCGCCGCCGGCGCACTCTTCTTCCTGGGCCCGGGCCGCGCGCTGCTACCCAAGCGCGCCATGGAGAGCCTGACCGATCGCTACCAGGTGCCCAAGTTCGTGACCGAGGTATTGGTCGAACCCTCGAGCACCCTGATCAACCGCGCCGTGGCGGACGTGGACATTTTCAATCGGTACCGCGTCACGGTGCTCGGCATCGTGCGCGCCGGTGGCGAAGCAGCCGTGCTCGCGCCAGGAGCTTACAACCGCATTCGGGCCGATGACGTGCTTCTGCTGCAGGGAGCGCCCGATGACCTCATGGCGCTCTCCGGCGAAGTACCCCTGCGCCCACGCAAATCGGTCGAGACCAACGATGCAAGTCTGGTGTCCGACGACGTGCGCCTGGTGGAGGCCGTGGTCGCGGCCAACTCCGACTTCGCCGGCCGCACCGTGGCCGGTTCCCAGTTCCGTACGCGCACCGGACTCAACGTGCTAGCGCTCGCCACCCACGGCGAGGTGCAGGTCAAGCGCATGCAGAACCACGTGCTCGAAGTGGGCGATACGTTGCTCCTGCAAGGTCACCTTGCGGACGTGGAGCGCGCCCGACGCGAGCGCCAAATCATCGTCGTGGACGAGGTCGACCGCGACCACCTGGGTAGCCGCGGCGTGACCACCATCGCCCTGCTGGCCCTGGTCCTGTGCCTGGCCGCCTTCACCAGCATGAGCCTCTCGGTGCTGGCCCTGGCCGGCGCCGTAGCCCTGGTGATCTCCGGGGTCTTGCGCCAAGAGGAGGCCTACCGCGCGGTGGACTGGCCGGTGCTCGTACTGGTGGGCGGCATGCTCGCCTTGGGCCAAGCCTTCAAGCAGCACGGGCTAGCCGAAGCAGTCGCCGCTTGGCTGACCCAATTGGGCAACGACGGCCTGACCCCCACGGCCCTGCTGGCCCTCGTGCTCGGCGCCACCGTGGGCCTAACTCAGGTCATGAACAACGTCTCTACGGCCGCGGTCATGACGCCCGTCGCCTTGGACTTGGCACGCGCCACCGGATACCAGTCGCAGCCCTTCCTGATGGCCGTCATGGCCGGCTCCAGCCTGGCCTTCCTCTCGCCGGTAGCGCACCAGGCCAACGCCATGATCATGGGCCCGGGCAACTACCGCTACCGCGACTACCTCCGCGTGGGCCTGCCCCTGACGGCGGTGATGCTGGGTTTGGCCATGCTCTTGATCCCTTGGTTCTGGCCCCTGCTGCCAATCTAGGCCCCCCTACTGACCCCGTCAGAGGGGTTTGCGGTGATTAGGAGCACTAATCACCGCGCATTTTGCGGCGATTAAGGCTCGTAATCACCGCAAGCGGCCGATAATGAGGGTGAGGATCGACCCCTGACCTACATCCACGAGCTCCCCAGCTGGCCCAGCTTCACCTGGGATGACCAGGCCCTATCCGCCCCGCTCACGGCCCTACGCCACAAGCAGGGCCGACACCTGGGCAAGATGCAGGTGCTCGGTATGCAGCAGCGCTCCGAGGCCAGCCTGGAGCTGCTCACGGGGGACGTGGTCAAGTCCTGGGCGATCGAGGGCGAGGAGCTGAACGCTGATGAGGTGCGCTCCTCCATCGCGCGCCACTTGGGCATGGACCAAGCCGGACTGCCCCCCGTGGGCCGCGCCATCGAAGGCGTGGTCGAGATGATGCTCGACGCCACTGGACGCTTCGATCGCGAACTCACACCTGAGCGCCTCTTCGATTGGCACACGCGCCTCTTCCCCAAGGACCAGCGCCGCCTTGAGCGTGTGCGAGTCGGCGGCTGGCGCCTACCCGAATCGGATCCCATGCAGGTCATTAGCGGCCGCGCGGGTCATCAACGCGTGCACTTCGAAGCACCGGCCGCAGCACGCATCGAGGAAGAGATGCAGAACTTCCTGCGCTGGTTCAACGGCTCGCAGCAGGGCGACCCCGTACTCCTGGCGGGCATCGCCCACCTGTGGTTCCTAACCGTGCACCCTTTCGAGGATGGCAACGGCCGCATCGCGCGCGCGATCGGCGACATGGCCTTGGCCCGCGCCGACGGTACCAAGGAACGCTACTACAGCCTCTCCACCCAAATCGAAAGCGAGCGCAAGGACTACTACCTACGGCTCGAGCAAACCCAACGCGGCGACCTCGACGCCACCGAATGGTTGCTTTGGTTCCTAGGCATCCTCGACCGCGCCATCGAATCCGCCGAACACATACTCGGCAAGGTCTTCCACAAGGCACTGATCTGGCAACGCGCCGCCGAGCACTCCCTCAACGAGCGTCAACGCAAGGTCCTGGGCCGCCTGCTCGACGACTTCAAGGGCCACCTCACCAGCTCCAAGTACGCCAAGCTAAGCGCCTGCTCCACCGACACCGCCTTGCGCGATATCCGCCAACTCCTCAGCTACGGACTACTAATCCAGAACCAAGCCGGCGGCCGCAGCACGAGCTATCGCCTCGCGGACTAGCGCAGCGTCGGGGTGGCAGCGCCTAGGGCAGCTCGGGGCCGACGGCGCAGACGGTGCCGACGGCGCAGACGGCGCAGACGGCAGGCCGGATGCTGGCGATGGGAGGGTCGGGGTTGCAGGGGAGCGCAGGCGCGGTTCGCTGTTGCGGAGGGTTGAGCGCGCCGGAGCCGGCCTCTGGCCGGGGGGGGGGCGTAGGCGCGGGAGGCGAAGGCACGGCGCCAGGAGGCCGACGGCGCCCGGCCGCAGGCCGTAGGCTGGCGATGGGAGGGTCGGGGTTGCAAGGGAGCGCAAGGGATGTCCGATGTGGCTGAGGCTTGGACGCGCCGGAGCCGGCCTCTGGCCGGGGGGCGCTGGCGCGGGAGGC
>JBLIOL010000356.1:0-5378 GCA_047639615.1 Planctomycetota bacterium
AGAGTGTGTCGAGGGTCTCCTCGATCAGCTCGGTACGGTCGTAGAAGGGGCGGATCGTCACCTGACTGATGCCGCCGCCATCCAATTGCTTGGTGGGTAGGCTGGGTGCGAGCTCAGCGATGCGTTGCTTGACCGCCTCGATGACCTCCATGGGATTGGAGCCGTAGCGCGCGACCACCACGCCGCCCACGGCCTCCGCTCCGTCGCGCTCCAAGGCACCGCGCCGCAGGGCCGGGCCTAGGTGTACGTCGGCGACCTGCCTGAGGGTTAGGGCGACCCCATCCTGGGAGCGCAGTCCAACGGCCTCCAGGTCCTCGATATCCTCCAAGCGTCCGAGGCCGCGCACCACATACTCCGCGCGGTTGACCTCCATCGTGCGCGCACCCACATCTAGGTTGCTGGAGCGCACCGCCGCGAATACCTGACTGAGCGTGACCCCGTGGGCGAAGAGCCGCGCCGGGTCCACGTCCACTTGATACTCACGTACGAAGCCGCCGATGGAGGCCACTTCGGCCACTCCGGGCACGCTGGCGAGGGCGTAGCGCACGGTCCAGTCTTGGATTTCGCGCAGCTCCGCCAGGTCGTAGCCGCCGGCTGGCTGATCGTCTTCGGTACGTCCCTCGAGGGTGTACCAGAAGACCTGTCCCAGGGCCGTGGCGTCGGGGCCCAGGGTCGGGCGCACGTTCTCGGGCAGGGCGCTGGCGGGCAGGCTGGCGAGCTTTTCAAGGATGCGGCTGCGCGACTCGTAGATGTCGCTGCCCTCCTCGAAGATCACATAGACCCACGAGGCACCGAACATGGAACTGCTGCGTAGACTGCGCACGCCGGGCACGCCCAGGAGCGACACGGTCAGCGGGTAAGTGACCTGATCCTCCACGTCCTGGGGCGAGCGTCCGGGCCAACGGCTGAACACGATCTGTTGGTTGTCGGCCGTATCCGGGATCGCGTCCACGGGCACGGGGTCGCGCTCGATACCGGGCACATCCCAGGCGAAGGGCGCTGAGTAGATGCCGAATGCGGTCAGCATCAGGGCGCCGATGCCCACCAATAGCGGTAGCTCTAGGCAGGCCCTGGCGAGCCGTTCGATGGCGGCCTTCACTGGCCGGCCTCCAGGTTGCGCAGCAGGTCGCCGCACTCAAGCATGCGTGCGCCGAAGTAGGGATTGGCCACGCTGCCTTCGCGCTGAATCCAGAAACCGCCGGTGCCACCCTGGGCCATGGGGCAGTGGGCTTCGCGCACACCAAGCTCGGAGGGGACTCCGAAGGATGTGGCCAGGCGCAGGGTCACGTCGAAGAAGGCGCCCAGGTTGTCGCGCAGCTCCTTCACATCCTTGGCCGCGGCCATGGCACGCATGTCGCGGAGCAAGGCCGGCCTTTGTTCGAGGAAGGTGCGCCGCGCGCGCGCGGCGAGCCCTTCTATCTGCGCCTTGGCGAAGGCCTTGGGCAGTGCCTTGGCCAGTTCGAGGGAGCGCTCGTCCTGATCGGCCGCCAGGCTGGCGGAGATGTCCATGACCCCGGTCCAGAAATCCTGCAGGGAGGCGCGCAGGGTGGCGCCGGAAGGGCCGGGCGCACCCTCCTCGCCGGGGCGCGACATGACCGACGGCATGCCGCGAATCTGCATGGCGCTGTCGATGCGGAAGGCGCCCTGGCTGACGACGCGCTCGCCTGCTGTCAAGCCGGAGCGCACCTGCACGAACTCACCAGCACGCGGACCGAGCACGATCTCGCGGCCCTCGTAAGCGTAGCCATCCTTAAGCTTGCGCTCCACGTAGACCACGGCGCGTCGCCCCGTGGGCAAGACGGCGCTCAGGGGAATGATCAAGCCGGGCTCGTTCACGCCCTCGTCCACCAGGCCAAGGGTCTCTGCCGGTTGCAGCTGCATGCCGCACACCTCGCAGGCGCCCGGCTCGTCGCTGATGACTTCCGGGTGCATGGTGCCGACCCACTTGCCGGCCAGGCTCGCGGGCAGAATCACGCCGCTTTGACCGAGGCGCGCATGCACCACGGCCTTGGCGAACATGCCGGGCTTGAGCCGCCCATCGGGATTGGCCAGGTTGATGCGCACGGTGGTCGTGCGCTTGGCGCGGTCGACTTCCGGTGCGATGAAGGACACGGTGCCTTCCATGACTTCGCCGGGGATCGCTTCCAGTTGCACCGATGCCAGTTGGCCGTAGCGCAGCCAGGGCAGATCTTGCTCGAAGGCTTCAAGCTCGAGCCAGAGGTGGCTCAAGTCGGCCACCTCGTAGATCGGCGTGCCTTCGCGCACGTAGGCACCTTCCTCGCCGTGGCGGCGCAGGACCGTGCCCGTTACGGGCGAGCGCAGGGTGATGCGATCGCGGGCTATCCCTTCGGTCTCGATGGCGTTGATCTGTTCCAGGTCTAGGCCGTAGAGCTCGAGCTTGGCGCGCGCTGTCATGTACGCGGCCTGGCTGCTGCCTGGGTTGAGCACGGAGTTCGTGTCGCGCGTGCGTGCGAGAGCCGCGAGGAGTTCCTCTTGCGCTGACAGCAAAGTGGGGGAGTAGAGCTCGGCCAAGTGATCGCCCTGGTTCACGCTCACGCCGGAGTAGTTCACGAAGAGCCGCTCCAGACGTCCGGCTACGCGCGCGCTGATGCTGGTCAGGGTGGTTTCGTCGGCTTCCACCGTGCCCACCAAGCGGACGCCGCGGGTGGCCATGCGGCGCTCCACCAGGGACGTCTCCACCTGCGCTACCCTGACCTGGGATTCCATCAGCACCAGCTCGCTGCCGGCGTTGGGGTCGAACACCACCAGGTCCATGCCGCAGATCGGACAAGGGACTGGGTCGGGCAATTGCACCTGCGCGTGCATGGGGCAGGTCCAGAGCACGGCCTCTTCAGCGGATTCGGCCGGCTGTGCGCCAGCTTGCTGGCCGTGCTCGTGCTCGCCTTCCATGGGCGCGTCGCCGCAGGCGGCGAAGAGCAGTGCGAAGCTCAGGTGGAACAGAAGTTGGAAGCGGTTCATTGGAGGTCCTCTCCGAGCAGGGCGCGTAGGTCGGCGATGGCCAGGTGCGTGTCGCGCACGGCGCGGGTATGGGTCAGGGCGAGAGCCAATTGCAGGCGCTCGGCGTCGATCAAGTCGGTCAGGCTGGCCTGTCCGGCGCGGTAGGCTGCCAGGGTCAGGCGCAGGGATTCCTCCGCGCGCGGTAGCAGCACATCGCGGTGCAGCTTGCGATTGCTCTCGGCGTTTTCTGCGCGGAAGAGAATCGCCGCGAGGTCGGCGTTCAGTTGGCGCTGCGCGTGTTCGTACTCAAGGTGCGAGGCGCGCAACTCGTGGGCTGCGCCCCGTTCGGCAGCGTCGTCGGCGGCGCGCCACACGGGCAGGTCCATGGAGAGGCGTAGGGCTATCGGGTCGTCGCCGCTACCGCTGGGATTGCCTGCGATGGAGTCGTCCACTTGCAGGTAGTCGAGACCCACGCCGAGCATGGGCTTGCGCTTGCGATCAGCTAGGCGGACCTTGGCTTGGGCCGCTCGGACCTTGGCGCGCAAGGTGATTAGGCGCGGAGAGTGCTCGCGCAGCAGTTGGCCGAGGGCATCCGCGTCGAGCTCTAAATCGGTGGGTGCTTCCAGGGGCGGTGGCGTGCTCGGCAGTTCATCCATGGAGAGGGCAGTGGCCAACTTCGCGTCCAGGGGTAGGTGCGCCTTGCGCAGGCGCCGCAGGGTCTCTTCGCTGCGCGCTAGCTCTACCTCCAAGCGCAGCAGGGCTTGCTGTCCGGATCCGGCGCGGATGCGCGTCAGAACCACCGGCTCGAGGGTGTGCAGCAGGGCGACCTGCTGCTCCTGCAAGGCGAGCTCGGTGCTGAGTTGGGCGCGCTCGATCCACGCGTGTTCCACTGCGCGGCGCGCGCTCGCGGCGCTGCCCAGGGCCATGCCCTCGGCGGCGGCGGCCATGCCCTCGGCCGCTTCGCCAGCCGCGCGCAGGGTGCCGGGCCAGGGCAAGGCTTGGCTCAAGCTCAACCGGCGCACATGCGGGCCGGTGCGCGTCTGCAACTCCTCCACGAACTCCGTCCACATGAGTTTCGGGTTGGGCAAACGCCTAGCCTGGGCCGGTAATTCTCCGGCGGCCTCAGCGCGATTCCGAGCGGCCAGAAGGCCGGCGTTATTCGCCAGGCCATGCAGGACCGCGTCGGTCAGGGTGCTGGGCACGGCGCTGGTGGCTGGCCGCAGGTCCTGACCGGGTTGCGTGGAAGGGGTGGAGTTGGGAGTGGCGGCGCAGGCCGCGAGTGCCGTGGCCAAGAGGCCGACGCTGATGATTCGGAGGGGTTCCATGGACGGATCCCAGGTGCAGAAGTCGATCGAGGTGCGAAGCCTCAGCTCGGAATCAGGGCCCTAGGGCCGCTCAACCGCTGCAAACTCCGCGCGAGAAGGGCTTTCTCGCGCGGCTCAAAGTCGCCAGACGGCGACTTTTGCGCGGGCCTTTGCGGCCCGCGGATAGGCCCTTGGAGGGCCGTGGCGCCCTTGCGCAGCTCCGAGGAGCAGGCTGGGGGCCCGTCGGGCAGCTTCTGCCCGGATGTTCTGGGGAGCGCACTGGCTGGAGGCAGCCGGGGCCGGTTCCGGGCCCTGCGGGGCGCTGGGGACCGGCGCTAGGGGAGCGTGGGGACGCTTCGGGCGCGGGCTCAGGCTGCAAGTGCAGTCAGATCCCTCAGTTTCGGTGATCTGCGCGCCGCATCCACAGCAGCAGGAGGACGATGTGGCCTCTTCTAGCTCCACACAGCACCCGCAACCGTCCGTGGTGAGATCTGCTGTGGGGGCTGTTTGGGCCGCCCAGGCTCCCTGTGCAGCTCCGGCGCCCATGAGCAGCAGGGCCCACAGGATGAGGCCCCAGCGTTTGCTGGAACGGCCGGTCTTGGAGGGGAGGAGGGACATGGGCAGGGCTCTTATGACCAGTATCGATCCGAAGCCGGAGCGGGCACAAGGCCTGAAAAGGGATATTTGAGCGTCAAGCGGCGTGGCGGGCGTTTCACGCCCCCCCGACCCCTTGTGTCCAGGTGGGCGATCCCTTGGTTGACACACCATATGTAGCGTGCTTTGCTCTCTTACCTGCTCGCCTATGAAGTGCTCACGCTGCCAAGCCGACGACGACCGCGTGGTGGATTCTCGGACGTCTTCGGACGGCACCGTGATTCGCCGGAGGAGGGAGTGTCTGGCCTGTTTTATGCGCTTCACCACCTACGAGCGGGTGGAGGATACGCCCCTGCGGGTGATCAAGAAAAGCGGCGAGCGTGTGCGCTTTGATCGCGACCGGATTCAGCAGGGGATCATGCGCGCCTGCGAGAAGCTGCCCGTTTCGATGATCGCTATCGAGGAGGCGGTGGCCCGTATCGAGGCCCGTTGTCAGGAGGACTACGACAGCGAAGTGCAGAG
>JBLIOL010000357.1:0-5323 GCA_047639615.1 Planctomycetota bacterium
CGCAGTTATCGGAGCCCAGACTCGGGTGCCTGTGCACAAGCCACATTCGGTGCATGTCGCACCCCCACATAGAGAAAGTTCGCAGACCCGTAAGCCTCGGGGAGCCACTATCCGCTTAGGTGGGTACCCAAGGCGCTGGGGTGGTTGACACCCTGTGCCCGCTCTAGGTTAGAGAGCGTGAGCTTGGGTCCCCCAGGCCCAAGCCACCCCGTCTGGTTCGGCCCCGAGGCAGGCACCCTCTCTAACTCTCTGTTGTCTCTCAGAGGCCCGTTTTGGTTAACAGGCGCTGGCCTGCACGCATTCGATGTGCCTAGAGGTCGCCAGGGCTCCAGCCGATCCCACGCGCCGGTGTATTTGGACGGGACGGGGGGTGAATCGGCTTCTTCGAGTGGACCAGTCGCAAGTCTACTCGCAGATCCTTGCCTCGCCGGGACAGGGTCGTGTGGTCTGGAGCTTCATGGCTGAGGTCCGTCAGATCCAGTATGGAACGCAGGAAGCCTTCGGCTTGCCGAAGCGGCAAGCGGAAGATGAGACGGAGGGTGCGCGCCGTCTCGATGCCAGGTCCGTGTACTTCTATGGTGCTCCGCGTTGACCGGAGGGCTTGGCCTTCCAACTCTTGATTGCCTCAGGCGGGATCCAAAGGGTGATGTCGCCGCGGCTGACAAGGGCTCGGTCGTACTCGGCCCAGTTGGAGACTCGATACCTAGTCTTGTACTCCGGGTGAACGCGGGAGTTCATGCCCGAAGCCATCGGCTAGCGTGGCCCTGAACCTGAGAGTGCCCACGTAGAGGGCCTTGAGCGCAGGGAGTTATGCACCAACGCTGTTGCAACCGACGAAGTGATTCATGCACTAACTCCGCAGCACGGGCCTGAGCCTCAACTTCGGTGGAGACGGCGAATCCTGCAAGCTGAGCCCTTGTACGTCTGGTACCTTAGACGGCGTGAATTACGAGGTCATTTTCTCCACGGTGGATAGTCCGTGGAAGGAGAGCGTCTTCGCCTTTGACGACTTCGTTCCGGTATGGCGTGGTCGGCGCGTTCCTGGCGCCCCTGTGAACTCGATGAAAGGTGTCACTGGATTCGGCTTGATGAGATCAGGGGAGCAGCCCGGGTCATTCCGCCTAGAAATTTCGACACTCTCAAAGGCCTAGATCTCCATGGATGCTGTGATTGAAGAAGCCGTTGCCGCACTAGAACCGGATAGCACGGTCTACGTGGCGGATGAAAACCTCCGGGTGGTTCACACCAACGATCACTGGCAGCGATTTGCCCACGACAACAAGGGCGCGGAGCTCGCCGGTCCGGAGTGGAACACTCACCTGCTCGATAACATGAGCGGCAAGGAGCGCGAGCGGTGGGCTTCAATCTACAGCCTGCTACTTAGTGGAGAACTCTCTCACTACGAAGAGGACTTCATCTGCTCGTCACCTGAGGAGCACAGGATTTACCGCCTGCGGAGCACCCCAGTGAAGGGCGAAGACGGCGCCACACTCCTGATTCACCATACTGTGCGAATCGACGACAAGGCGGGAGAGCGCGAAGCTATGCGGGTTCGGCTGCGAACCCTGGACACTGATCCGAAACAGGTAGAGAATGAGTATCGCAGTCGCGTCCTCGATTCTCAAGTCGCAGTGCCGGGGTTCCGCGTCGCACAATTTGTGCGCCCCCTCGATGACGTCGGCGGTGACATTGTGTGGCACCGACGGTACGCAGGAGGGACGACCGATCTGATCCTCGCAGACGCGATGGGGCACGGAGTCGAAGCCAGCCTGCATGCGGCGAAGATGGTCATGATGCTCGACTCTCTTGCGGCGCCCTATCGCCAGCCGCAGGATATTTTGGCTTCGCTGAACCGTGGCATGCTGCGCCACCGACCAGAGCACGAGACTGCGTTTGCGACGGGCATCTTGTTCCGGTTCCAACACGGAAGTTCGGTGATCCGCTGCACGAACTTCGGTCACAATTCGCCGATCTTCTCGCGATCCGGCGAGGTCTCGATGGGAGCAGGCCTCGCGTTAGGCATCACGGACAGCATCCCCATCTGGCCAGAGATCGAACTCGATCTGCAGGAGCACGGAACACGTTTCCTTGTGTTTTCGGATGGAATCACCGAGCAGTTCGACTCGCAGGGTCAGATGTACGGAAGCAAGGGACTCATTGGGGCTTTAAAGGGCTCGCTCGACATCGATCTGGAGTCCATGCTCGACCAGATTGTGGATGACTGGACTGCGTTCAGAGGCAATGCCGTGATCAAGGACGATCAGGTGTTGTTGGCGTTGCAATTTATGGAGTAGCACCGCCGGGGCCCCTCGCTCCCATCCTCCCCTGTCCACAAACGAAGCCGACCTTCAAGGTCGCCGTTCATCGGGACTTGGCACTGTTTTCGGAGCCGAGTATGGGCCGGATCCCGCCCCTTTCGGGGCCAAGGCAAAGTGAGCGCACATCTCCCCCACTGCCACCGCTGGTCCGAGTCCGGCAATTTTGGGTTACGCGGCTCGACGGTAGTGGCGTTGGTGTATGAATCCGAGGCCCAAGCCCGCGGTCTTCAACCGGGCACCTTCTTGGACGTCGGCCACGCGACCTCACGCATCCGGCTCAGCACGCGTTACACGCGACCGCGGCATCCGTCTCGTGCGCGGCTCGTACACGTGCGCGTCGACGTGCGCGTAGACGGCTGTCGATCACCGTTTTGTACCAGTAGAAGGTGTTTTCAACCCGACTCTGGTGACGATACCCGGACTCATTCTTCCATCGTCGCCGCCCCACTTCCCCCACTCACCTGACCGTTCTGTTGCGCGCCTCAAATCTTCGGCGTCGCGTTGAGGTGCTCGCTGTACTGGACAGTGGCACGACGACTTCCGCCCCCTCGCGTTCCGCAGTATCAAGATGGCCGTGATTCCGGCCGATCCGACGCGACCGAGTATTTTGACAGGACGGGCTCGGTACTCGGTCTTGTACTTGGGGTAGACGCGAGAGTTAATTCCCGGACCATCGGGGTCCGAGACCTTGACCTGAGGACACCCTCGTAGAGGGCCCAAGAGGCGGGATTTGCTGCAATGACGCCCCATGAGGGCAGCGTTTTATGCACCAACGCCGAACAACGCCGCTTCTTTTTCGTAAATGTCGTTCGCGAACGGCGGCGCCGTGGGAATCTCCCCATGGATGGATGACCTCAACACACGACTGAGCGCCAACGAGCTCCTGGCCGAGCTCGGGTGGTTGCGCCGGCTGGCACGCAGCCTTGTGGGGGGCGTTAGCGCAGAAGAGGACCTGGTTCAGGAGACCTGGCTCGCTGCGGCCCGCGTCCAGGGCGGGGTCTCTCGCCCATGGCTCGTCGGGACCTTGCGCCGGTTGGCGGCGCGCTGGCACCGAAGCGAGTCCCGGCAGCGTCGGCGCGAGGGTCTCGTGGCACGCAGCGAGGCGGTAGACACGGACTCTCTGCTAGAGCGCAACGAACTCCTAGGCCTTTTGCTTGGTGAGATGAGGCGCATCGATGAGCCGTTCCGCACCGCGCTTATTCTCCTGTACCAGGAAGGCATGACGGTCCGCGATGCCGCAGCGCGGCTCGACATACCCCAAGACACCCTGCGCTGGAGGCGGCGAGAGGGTCTTCAGCGACTCCGCTCGCAGTTGGATCGTGGGACTTCCATTGACTGGCGCGCCAGCCTCGTGCCGCTCATAGGCCCTCATACCCTTGAGCTGACAACCGCGGGTGTCGCCGTTGCAGCGGCCACCAAAACCATGACCCTTATGGGGGGAATCTTGATGACTTGGAAGTGGACCTTGGCAGTCGTTCTTATTTGCGTTACTGCCCTCTTCGTAGCGGGAGGGAACGATAGTGAGCTGGAACCCCTACAGGATCTCAGGGCTGAGGCGCTCGATTCGCCACGAGTTCAGCAGGCCCCTAACTTGGACGAGCCCCTAGCTCAAGAGGAGCGCCGTCACGCCGTGGTGCCCGAGGCAGGTATCGCGGCCGCGCAGCCGGCCGCGGTACCTGCCTCGCCGCAGCCGAGTACGGGGCCGACGCTGGTGGTGACCGCGACGGACCATCGGAGTCAACCGATCGAGGGTGCGCGCATCTGGATCGGGGACACGTCAGACCCAGTAGATGCCTTCTGGGTAACCGACGCGGACGGTCTGGCGGTCCTACCCTTGCCCGAGGTCGGGCACACGACGCTGTCAGGTATGACGGACTCACTCTATGGCAGCAAACCGATCTCCACTAAGGCCACCGGGGGCGAGGCTCGTTTGCGGCTCTTTCCCGACGCCGACGTATCAGTGCTGATCGTCGATCAAGACGGCGTTCCAATTCCGGATGTGCCTGTTGCGCTGATTGTGAAACAGCGACTCGAGCACACGGGGAGCGAACTACCGCGCGACATGCTCGCCTTCCAACGACAGGTGCAGACCGACGCCAGTGGTCTCGCCGTTGTGCGTCATGTTGCCTACGCCCTCCTCTCCCGTGGGGGGCTGGATAAGTACTGGGTCGGGCCAGCGGTCTTGCTGGCGCAGCGAAGCGACGTGATGATGGTCGAGGGAGAGCTGCCGACCAAGCAGGTCCGCATCGTCCTGCCACCGGTGGAGCCGCTGGACGTGCGTGTTCTGGACCGGAATGGCGCCCTAAACCTAAATGCGAGCAAGGTGCGCGTTCTCATCAATCCGGCTCCGGGACTCCCGCGCGACGTCCCTGATCTCGTGGAGGAAGCGCGCTTCTCGAGCTTGGGCATCGTTGACGTCGAGCTGATCCATGGAGTCGGCCGACTTCCGATGATTGGTCTCGGCCTCAAGCTCTTGGCGGAAGCGCGCGACGTTGAGTCGACGCGCTCGACGTTTGGGCTCGGCGCAGGACCCGTTAGGGTGGGTGTGGGTGCCATGCTTCGCCTGGAGCCCCAGGACGTGGGTATGTGGATTACCGGCGTGGCGCGCGATGCCGAGGGCTTGCCACTAGGAAACCAGAAGCTCTCGGGCTCGATCAAACTTGCACGGAAAGTCGTCTTCCAATCCCTCGATTTCGAGGTCCTTAGCGATGCGGTGGGTGGCTTCAGGATCCACATCGACGAGGACTTGCGAATCGAGTGGGACGCGGCGGTGGGTCGCACCCTGAGTTTGACCCGCCTGGGAAACAGCCCCGACGTCATGAGTGAGGCACTGAGTCCAGTGCCGGCGCATCTCTTGCTCGGCGACAATGACGTGGGGATTTTGACCCTCGAACGTCGGATTCCCCTGCTAGCGGGGCACGCCACAACTCAGGAAGGCGAGCCGGTAGATCTCGGGTGGATCACGGTGCGGGTCAAGAGCGAATTCACTTCGCGCTATCGGCGCC
>JBLIOL010000358.1:0-5297 GCA_047639615.1 Planctomycetota bacterium
CCGAGGGCCGCTGGCGTGGGCGCATCGGCATCGATGTGGCGCGCTCCGCGCCCGGCGTGCTCTACGCCTTCGTCGACAACTACGAGATCGCTCCGCCGGATGAAGAGGAGGGCGAGGAGGGGGAAGTCGGTACCGACTCCTACGGCCGCGAACGTGAAGCGCGCATCAAGGGTTCGGAGGTCTACCGCTCGGATGATCGCGGTGCGAGTTGGCGCAAGGCCAGCGAGAGCAACGACTACATGGCCGGCCTGTCCTCCACCTACGGCTGGGTCTTCGGCCAGATCCGCGTGGACCCGAAGAACGCCGAGCGCATCTACATCATGGGACTGGGTCTCAACGTCTCCGATGACGGTGGCAAGACCTTCCGGCGCCTGCGCGGCATGCACGGCGACCACCACGCCCTGTGGATCGACCCGAACAACACGGACTACTTGGTCAACGGCAATGATGGAGGCGTGTATGTCTCCTATGACGCCGGCGCTAAGTGGCGCTCCTTCACGGATCGCTTGAACCCGGTGCAGTTCTACAACGTGGGCTTCGACATGGCTGAGCCCTTCCACGTCTACGGCTCGATCCAGGACCACGGCAGCCGTCGCGGAACCGTCGATCTGGGCCGCGGTCGAGACAAGGTACGCGCGGTGGAGTTCCAAGGGGCGCCCGGCGGCGAGGCGAGCTATCACCAGATCGATCCCACGGATGAGGGCGTGATCTACTCGGCAGGCTTCTACGGACGTATCAACCGCACCGAGGCCGAGAGCGGCACACGCGCGCGGTTGGAATTGGAGCCCCAGGAGGAAGGCGAGGAAGAGGGCGACGGCTACAGCACCGGTCCTGACGACAGTCTGCGCGGTCAGTGGCTCGCGCCCTTCCTGATCTCGCCGCACAACCCGCGCATCATCTACCACGGGATGAACAAGCTCTTCCGCTCCATGAACCGCGGCGAGAACTTCGAGGAGATCAGTCCCGACCTCTCGCGCAATCAGAAGGACGAGCTCGGCGACATTCCCTACCAGACCATCGTCACCATCTCTGAGTCGCCCCTGCGCTTCGGATTGCTCTACGTGGGCACCGACGACGGCCTCGCCCACATGTCGCCGGACGGCGGTACGACCTGGGTGAACATCACCGCCGGTCTTGCCCACGAGCGCTGGATCACCCGCGTGGTCGCTTCGCGCTACGACGAGGACACGGTCTACCTGACCCAGAACGGCAAGCGTTGGGACGACTTCCGCACCTACGTTTGGCGCTCTACGGATCGCGGTGCCAACTGGGAAGCGGTTGGCTCAGGCATCGCCTGCGGACCGGTCAATGTGATCGCTGAAGACCCCAAGGACTCCGAGGTGCTCTACGTGGGCACGGACCTGGGCGTCTACATCAGCGTCGACAAGGCGCGCAGCTGGCAGCCCTTAGGCGGCAACCTGCCGACGACCTATGTGCACGACCTAGCCGTGCACCCGCGCGACGACATGCTGATCATCGCCACCCACGGCCGCGGCATGTGGGTCATGGACGCGCGCCCCCTGCAGACCTGGGGCGATCCCGAGCCGGAGCAACTCGAGGAGTCCGAAGCTCAGTGATCGAGTTCTGGCGACTTGTGCCTGACCCAAGTCGCCAGAGCCCGATGCTTAGGCGTTGCTAAAGTCGGGGCGCTTGGCCGCGTGGCTTGCGCGTTCGACCATGGCCCGGCGCAGCTCCAAGGTCAGTTCGCCGGGTGTGCCGTCTCCGATGGTGCGGCCGTCGATGTTGACGATCGGAACCAGGAAGCGTACGGAGCTGGCGAGGAAGGCTTCGGTCACTTGGTCTAGTTCGTCCAGGTGCACGGGCTTGCGGCTGATGGTGAGGCCACGGGCCTCGGCCAGGCCGCAGGCGTCGCTGACGGTGATGCTGGGGAGCACGCCCAGCCCGGCCGTGCGCAGCTCGCCTGCGATACGCAGTACGAGGCCGCTCATGACGCCCTCGAGTAGGTAGCCGTCGGGACTGATCAGGATCGACTCGTAGTTCTCGCCACCGGGGAAGGGGTGGCGGGCGCGCTGCAGGCTGTAGTCGGTGCCCTTGATCTCGGGCTGCTCGCGAGTGAGCTGACGTTCGAGGGCGCAGCTGACACCGGTGCGTAGGAGCTCCTCCGGCAGGTTTGTGACCGGCCAGGCCTGCAGGGCCAGGCGCTGGCCGACGCCGGCCGGGCCCAGGGCCGCCAGGTCGCCGTCGGCGAGGTCCAGACGCACCTTGAAATCGGTATTTGGGTGTTCCTGAGCGAGCTGGTCGAGCACCTGCGAGACCCAGGTCCCAACCACATACATGTCCAGGTGCGTTCCCAATCCGAGAGCGGCGCGGCCTGCTTCGAGGCGTAACAAATGAGCGCCCCACAAGTAGACCCGTATGCCTCCGTGTGTACGGAAGCCTTCATAGACACCCGTCCCCACCGCCTCGAGGACGGCTTCCAGGTTTGCGCCGGGGAGCCTTACAGGTGATTCAGGGTCCATCAGCCAGGTGCAATCGATCGTCATGAGCGTAGGAGTTTGGCTAATCGCAAGCCTAAGCGCCTCTCCTCTTGGGGCTCCTTGCTCCGAGCCGACCTCTGGCCTTGAATTGACATACACTTAATGACGCTCAGGCCCCTCCAGGGCCCCTGCAACCCCATGACCCCCGCTGACAACACCCTCTTCTCAAGGCACGAGTGCAAGTACTACGTGGCTGAGGAGCATGTACCGGCGGTGCGGGCCATGATCCGTCCGTTCACGCGACCGGACCGTTTTGCGGCCCGCTCGCCCAGAAATAGCTACGCCCTGTCTAGTTTGTATCTGGACAACCCTGATTTGGCGCTGCTGGTGTCGACGGAAGAGGGGCACAAGAATCGCTTCAAGCTGCGTGTGCGCGCCTACGACGACGACCCTGCCTCGATGGTCTTTCTGGAGATCAAGCGCCGGGTTGGCGACGTGGTGCTCAAGACCCGGGCGCCTATGGATCGACGCAGGGCTGGTGAGCTGCTGCGCACCCAGGCTGGGGTGGATCCCGATGGGCTGGATCCGGACGCTGCCGAATTCCTACGCCTCGTCCGCGAGATGGGCGCCGGGCCGGTGGTGCACGTGCGCTATGAGCGCGAAGCCTACGAGGCGCGCGGCCGCGCTCCCGTGCGGGTCACTTTCGATCGCAAACTGTCGCGGGCCATCACGGATGAATGGGAGCCGCGCCTGCAGGGCGACGACTATCGCCGTACTCCGACCGCCGGAGTGATTCTAGAGGTCAAGTTCACCGATAGCGCGCCTTCCTGGGTCGACGAGCTCATCTCCCGGGCCGAACTCATGCGCACATCGATTCCTAAGTACGCCCTCTGCATTCACGCTGCCGAGGACCGTGGCGAGATGCAGCGCGGTCAGCGTCGCACCGGAAGGATCACCCGTGGGTGAACTCGACCGTCTCTTCAATGGCTTCAACGGTAACGGGGTCTTCGATAGCTCCCCGCGCGCGTTGGTAGCGTCGCTCCTGGGCGCGTTCTTCCTGGGTCAGTTGGTGGCTTGGGTCTACACGCACACCCATTCGGGCATGTCCTACTCGCGTACCTTCACCCAGAGCATCGTGCTGCTGATGATGGTCTCGGCCCTGGTCATGTATGTGATCGGGGACAGCGTGGTCACGGCCTTCGGCTTGCTGGGTGCCTTGGCGATCATCCGCTTCCGCAATGTGCTGAAGGACACGCGCGACACCATGTTCGTGTTCTTCTCGCTGGTGCTCGGCATGGCGCTCGGAAGTCAGCGCTTTGCGGTCGCTGTTGTGGGCGCCGTGATGTTGCTAGCGGTAGTGGCCTACCTGCACTTTGTCGGCTTCGGCGAGCGCGACCAACTGGACGGGCACCTGACGCTCTCCGTCGAGCGCGACTCTTCATCGAACGCCGGCGCCAAGACCAGCGCCATCCTAGGCGCTTTCTGCCGCAAGGTGCGCCGCATCACAAGCCACGATGAAGGTGGCCGAATCGAATACGTACACGAAATCCGCTTGCGCGACCCGCGCCGTGGCTCCGAGCTGGTGGACGCCCTGCGCGCCACACCCAGCGTGAGCGACGTTGTCCTTTCCCTGCGCGACCCGTGGGCGGAACTCTAGATCGAATAGCTGCGTGACCGCTTTAACCAAGATTCCGATTCCGTGGCGCGTGCGCCTGTCCGACTTTGTGCGTGGCCCGCTGCCCGTGCTCGCCTGGCTCGTAGCAGGAGGCCTGACCTTTCTGCTCTTGCGGGGTAGGCCGGCCACAGGCCAGATCAGTGGGCTCGTAACCGAGCCCGTGATACAGCTCGCCTTTGGCGAAGCCGGTCAACTGCAGGAGATCTTGATCCCGGCCGGCGGCCAGGTCGTAGCGGGGCAACCCCTGGCGCTCTTGGCCGACGACGACCTGGAGCTGCAGGGCGTGGGCATTCAGCGCCGGCTCGAAGTGCTCGAGGCTGAGCTGGTCGCGATTCGCGAGCGCTCCGCAGGCAACCAAGCGGACTTGCGTGTTCAGATCCTGCAGGAGTCCGAGAGCAAGGACCTGGCTGAGCTTGAGCTGCTGGCCGAAGCACTGCTCGAGAATCGCCGCTTCAGCAATGATGTGGCCGACCTGCAACTGGACGTGCTGGCACGCGAGGTCGACTTGGAAGTCGCCCGTCTCGAGCACAGCCGCGTGCAGGTACGTCTCAATCGCGGGCGCGCCCTGGCCGCGCAGAAACTGTTCGAGGAAGCCACGGTCGAGGACCTGGCCCTCGAGCTCGATCAATTGGCTGCCGAGATCAAGTCACGCGAAGCACAGGTGGCTGGAACGCGCCGTGAACATCGGAGTGCCGAAGCCCGACAAGCTAGCTGGCAGGCTCGCGACACCGCCGACGATTCGCTCCCGGTAGACGACCGCATGACCGCTCTCTTCGCTGAGATGGAAGCGGAATTGGCCGTGGTGCGCGCGCGCTTGGCCCTGGAACGGGTTCAGTTCTCACACCTCGAGTTAGCGCGTGCGGCGCGCATTCTGGGAGCCCCGGCCGATGGGGTTGTGGCCGAGCATCTGTTGCTCGCTGGCCAGTTCCTGAACGCGGGTGCACCTGTGCTCAGCTTGCGTACTCCCATCGCACGCTCACTCGTGCTCTGGCTGCCTTCCACGGCGCTGGTCTCGCGGCCTGATCCGGGCACGCTCTACCGCATTGCACGCAGCGCCGATACGCGCACCCTGGCCAGTGCAACCTTGGTCTCTGTGGCTAGCGGAGTCGGACCCCTGCCGACCGCACTCTGGCGCGATGCGCGCGTCCCGCAGTATGGCTTGGCCTTGACCATGGACGTGCCTG
>JBLIOL010000359.1:0-5296 GCA_047639615.1 Planctomycetota bacterium
GCGCCCGCGCGTGGAGCGCCTCGGATCGGCCCTCGCGGACAACCTCACCCTGGTCCTCTCCCAATTGCCGCGGCGCCCTGTCGGGCCCCAAATCCTGGCGAGCACCCTCAGCATCACCCTCGCCTCTGCCAGCCGCCTGCTCAAAGCCCTGGCCCAGACCGACCCGGTCGCCACGCTGCAGATCATCCCGGGTCCGAATCCCCTGCGGGACATCCTCTCCTCGTCACTGGCCTGCGGTGCTGACCCCGATGCCGTCAAGCTCGCGGCCGCCACCGTGGATGAGTTCGATAGCCTGATCCGCGATGAGGCCGGCGACCGTGGCTCCCTGAAGGCCATGCTCTCGGCCTGGCTCCCCGGGGAGCGCGGCGAGTTCGAAGCCCGCAAGCGACAGACCATCTTCAAGGCCATGTGCGAACTGGATGGCGTCTCCAGTGAGTTGGAGCTGAGCAGCATGCTGCTGCACCCTGGATCCGACCCGGGCTTCATCGACATCGTCAACATCAAGTGCCTGCTCGGCATCGACCGCATGCGCCCCGACGCAGCGGTCACTCTGGGCACCGCGCGCCTTGTCACTAAATTGGACGGCGACACCAAGACCTCAGAAACCCTCGAGCGCCCGCGCCTCCCCACTGCACTCGACGGCACACCGGCACTCGGAGGCCTCGATGCCGTGCGCCTCGACGAGTTCTGCGATGCGCCCCCCGCTCCCCTCGAGGCAGTGCGCTTCGGCACGCACATCCAATACTCCCTCGGCCCCACCGGCTTTGGCCCGAGCTCCAAGGTCGACCTGGTCATCGTCGAGGTCAACCTCAACGAGATCCCAGTTCGCGACGCCGACCCCAAGCACCCGCCCTATTTTTGCACCATCCCGGAGATGGCCACCAAGCGTCTGACCTTTGACCTGATCGTGCACAAGGACGTCTTCCCCGGTTCAGACCCCGTGCTCTACGCCTACGACACGGCAGCTCGCGGCCCGGCCCCCGCCTGCGATCCGAAACGCAACCTCGACCTGCGCCACGTCTCCGAGCAACTCGAACCCCTAGGCACGGGCATGACCCGCCTGCGCCTGATGGAGTTCCCCCGCTATCGCGCCCTGATCGAGCACGTCTACGATCGCCTGGGATGCGACGCCGGCGACTACCGCGCCTACCGCATCAACATCTCTCACCCGCTGACCGGCACCCAGATCACGCTGGCCTTCACCTAGCCGCGCTCGCTGTTCACTCTCAGCCGCGAAGTCGAGTGGCTAGTCGTGACCGGAGAGGATCCCTGCGGCCAGCCCAAGCAGGGTAATGCCTGCGAAGATGAAGCCCCGCGGCCGCTCGAGATCCACCATTTGCTAGCCACGCATGCCGTAGGCCGGAAAGAGCAGATACAGGCCCCCCTTGAGCACCTGGGCCCAACCCAGCAAGGTCAGCACCAACCCGTGCCCGGTCCAGACATTGTGGAAGGCGGCGATGATCGAGCCAAAGCTGAGGCTCATGAAGCCCACCGCAAAGACACCCGGATGGCCCTTCTCATGCAGCCCAACAAAGAACTCGGCCCATGCCTTGGGAACCAAGATGTGCGATAAGCCGATCACGACCAGATTGATCAAGGCGAAGACTTCGACGGCCGCTTTCATGCCTGCAGCATGGCACTCAGGTGAAAAGTACTGAGCCCGGACTCGACGCCTCCCTAAGGCGACTCGCCCGAGGGCCTCGGTTCATAGATCACACGCAGCTGCTTGCCGTCGGGATCGAGCAGCACAACCTGGTCATGCGCTATGTACGCCAGGGTCCCGTCGAGTAGAGGAACTGAAGAGCCCCAGCTAGGTAGCTGTACAAACCTGTGCTCTGTTCTCCCCACAAACGCGAGCTGGTAGGGCTTTGGATCGCTCCCACCCATGTTCCAGGACCAAGCGGTCGCAATCCAGTCACGCCGATTTCCCCATTGTCCGTGGCGCCAACCCTCCGGCAAACTCAGCACGACCTCACCGGTGTCGGCTTGTAGATAGACACCGCGCCTCCCGCCGTTCAGCGTGTGAGCCCTAGCAAACAGGTATTCCCCTCGTGGATCAGGCGACACCCAGCGGAACTCAGCGCCATCCAACACCGGCAAGCGGCATAGTTCCGTCCTACCTCCGTCACCAAGCCAACGCGTAAGGACGCCTTCGGTGCTGACATGGTACCTGTACCGAGTGCCCGTGCGCTTCACTCCGTGCATCAGCTCCTCCTTGGCAGTGGCTCGAACCTCTCGCACTCCGTCCACTCGTTGCTTCCATGTCTGCGTATCAAGGACGAGTACTTCGATACCAGCTCGCCTCCCTCCGATGAGGGCCTCATAGCTCGAACCGCAGATCAGTGTGAGCATGCGCCCATCCGGAGTGAGCCCTAGAAGCGACGGCCGCCCCTCCCCAGGGTTTGGGATCATGGCGGCTTCATGCCCCTGCCAATGACCAAGAACAACACCGCCTGAGGCGCATCCGAACACACCCAGGAACAACGCCGTCTTGCGCAGGTTCTCCCCCGGCAAGGCGTATCCGGGTCGATAGGCCAACGCTCCAGCCAAGAGCAAGCTCAGGGGAATGGCAGTGAACACGACTTCACGCGGTAGGACCTCAGGCAAGGCCAGGATCAGCCCCTGGTTGGCTCTGATCAGTGCCACCGCCCCGCCAACGATCGCTAGGAATACCGCGCCGGTCACGAAGGTCCGACCAATCCACAGACCTAGCGCTGCCATCAAGAGCAGGCTGAGGCCCATGCACAGATAGACGGGCATGTGCTCGGCCTTTGCCAAATGAAAGTCCACGGGTGCTGGCATTCCGCCTCGGCCAAAGGCGCACAGTGCCTCGGCCAGGTAGGCACAAGCCAGGAGCATCACCGCAACAGCTCCTAGCCAGATGAATTTGGCAGCCAGGAGACTCCTCCGCGACACCGGCAACCGGCCCAAGCTCTCGCCCATATCCGACCCGGACTCGCGAGTGGTGGAGTCCATGACCAAAGCGAGGAGCATGGTCAGCACGACCCCTGGAATGATCCACAAACCCACCCACTCATGGCTGTAGGGAGAGTCACCTAAGAACTCCAGCTGCAGACCAATCACCAGCGCCGGCACAGCCAAGAAGGCCACCAACACCAAGTTCATTTGCTCCCGCGCCTCGCGCGTGAGCAGTGCATTGAGCGAGCTCATTGCGCCACTGCCTGTGGCTCGTAGAGCGTGTGCAGGTAGCCGCCGTCGCAGTCGAGTACGTAGAGACTAGGCCCCCCCTCGAAGAGTAGTGACCCATCACCCAGAGAGAACAGCCACCCAGGGCCAGGCAGGGCAACGAGGCGTGACCCATCCGGGCCGAGCAGCATGCGCGAGGTCGGTCCATTCGAAAGGGGTCCTCGCTGCGTCGCCGTAGCCACGGGATCCGCACAGCCAGTCCAGTTCTCAAACACCCATCCGTCGGGGACTTGCCCGACTAGCTGCCCAGTGGTCGCGTCGATGATGTCGCCTCTGGGAGCATCCTGATAGTTGAGCAGCAACCAGAGTCCGTCCGGGCTGATCTGCGGATAGCGAACAGGTACGCCCCGCTCCGTCACCATGCGATAGATCTCGGTCGTTGAGTTCTCTGGATACTCATGCCGCAGGACACGCCCATCCTCTTGGAGGGAATAGGAACGGTCATCCTCCACCCCCACCTGGATTCGTTCCTTTCCAGGAGCACGAAGGCCGCTCCTCACGGGCCCACTGGATGCCGTACGGATGTACTGAGTTTGGTTGTGCAACCTCACACCTCCGTCTGAGAGGGCGAGGGAGTTCACGTTGGTTTCATCCCCCGTCCACGGATCCACGCTGTAGATGCTGCCCCCGTTGTGCGATCGCCACACAAGCAGATCACCGTCAGGAAGCCACGGCCGCTGCAGGGCCTCAGGTTGATTCCGCTCTATTTGAATTGTCCGAATCCGTTCGCCGGAACGACTGTCCAGAATCCAAAGCTCAAGGTGCCCGCCATTGAACCCAAAGGTGGTGGGGTACGACATATGAGCGTGAGTGGAAATCAGGCGACCGTCGGGCGAGACGGCGGCATTGCCTAAGGAGGCGCTCTCTATCCTCGAGTGCCGCACCGCGTCCGCGCGTGCCCATTGGGCGCCGGCTACGGCACTGAAGCCGAGCGACCCAATGGCGATCAGGCGCACCGACCTGCCGAACCACTCCATGGGTAGGAGCGCGCCGGTCCTGAAAACGGCGGCGCCACCGGCCAGAAGGCCAAGCACCGGTACGGCCAGGGTCAATTCCATGGGCCAGACGAGCGGGAGCGAGAGGATCTCATGCCTGAAGTTCAACCGCAGGGCCGCCAGCACAGCGAGCGCGAGAGCAATGCCCCCGACGGCAACAAACGAACGCCTGAACCAACTGCCCATGACCACCACTAGGGCCGTGATGAGAAACGCTGTCCACGCAAGCTCGACTTGATCCTTCCCGAATTCGCCCAGCGCTACGCAAGCCGAGATACTGCCGCCCTTCAGGGCGAAGATCGCTTCGGTCACGTAGCACCAACAGCCAAGCACGATGGTGACGCAGGTCATCCAAATGGCCTTGGCCGCGAAGACCTCGATCGGAGCTAGGGGCAGTCGTGCGAGAGACTCGCCCGTATCGCTGTGCGCGTCGCGGGTCAGGCTCTCCAAGAGCAGGGCCCAAAGCATCAGACACAGGAAGACAGGAATCACGAGCAGTGCGATGGTGCCGTAGTCCGGGCGACGATCACGCAGATAGGCCGCGCTGAGGATCTCCGTCCCGATGGGCAGGACCACCAGCGCAAGAATCAGCAAGCTGCGTTGTTCGCGCGCTTCTCGGGTTATGAGCACGCTCATGCGCGCCATCCAGGCGGGGCTGTTCACAGGCTGGACTCCGCAGCTAGCACGTCTTCGAGGGTGCGCGGCAAGGCTTCCACCGAGCGCACTTTGGGGTCGGCTTCGAGAGCGGCTTGGGCTTCGGTTCCTGACCAGGGGTAGAAGAGCACGTGCGCTTCGCCGGTGGCTTCCACTTGGGGTGTGCCGGGCGGGGTCCAGTCGATGGTATCGGGATCGAGTTGCACGCGCAGGCGGCGGGCATCGTCGAGGACGGACTCCAAGTCGCCTTGCATCACCGTGCGACCGCTGCTGAGGCGCACGACGCGATCGGCGCAACGCTCCACGTCGGCCAAGCTGTGACTGATGACCAGGGCGCAGGCTTCTTCTTGGGCGAGATGCTCGAGGAGCGCGTCGAAGACCTTGCGGCGCGTGCCTACGTCGAGGCCGGAGAAGGGCTCGTCGAGGACCAGAGCTCTAGG
>JBLIOL010000360.1:0-5213 GCA_047639615.1 Planctomycetota bacterium
CATCGAGAAGGCAGGCAAGGGCAACGTTGCGAACGTCGAGCTCTTCGACCTCTACCGCGGCGAGTCCGTGGGCGAGGGCCGCAAGTCCTTGGCCTTCCACGTGCTGCTGCAGTCAAAGACCAAGACCTTGTCCGATAAGGACGGCGCCAAGTTCTTGGCCCGTCTTGAGCGGGCCGTTGGCGAGCTGGGCGCAGAGCTGCGCCGCGCATAAGGCACCCCAAAGGAGGAAGGCCCAGCCGCAGGGGATGCGGTGGGCCTTCCAGGGGGTCGTCAGAGACGATCATCCGGAGTAACCGCACAGTGGGTGTTCGGCTCACAGGGGGGCTGTGAGGGCCACGAGGGCCAAGGAACACCCGGGAGGGTGGTGGGGTTGTGCGGGCTCCGGGGTGGGGACAGAGATTTGAACTCTAGGCCGGGATCCTGTCAACGGCATTTGGAAGAAATCCAGCCTCCTGGTGCTCCTGGTGTCCACACGTGGAAGCTGATTCCTAAAAAACGGCCGCTGCTTGACTCTCAGGGCTGGAGTACGAAAGACAGCGCTTGGGTGAAGTTTGAGCCAGTGGTGGAGGCCGGATCGCGGTACCAGAACTGCGCGTAGATCGGCGTGCCGACGGTCAGGGCCGGGTCCGCGAGGCTCTGGAGGTGCGTACCGAAGTCCTCCGTCAGGACGCCGCCACAGGCTCCACCGTTGCCGGAAGGCACCGGCGGACGGCGGCCGAAGGGCGGGGCTACGCATAGGCTGCCCTCGAAGAGCGGCAGGTCGCCAGCTGCGAAGCCATAGACCAGGAAGCCAAAGGTGTTCGTGACCACCTGATCGGCGTGGATCAGGAAGGGGGTGCTGGAGCTGAGGCTGGGGACGCCCTCGCCGCGGATGGTTGCGCCGCAGCCTTCGGAGTTGAGGGTTGGGTCGCAGTAGGTGTCTTGGTAGGTCTCGTGCAGCAGGGTGAAACTGTCGTCGATTTGCCCGGTGGGACCGATGAAGTCGTAGTCCAGTCGGTCGTCATTAATATCGAGCACCACCGAACCGAGCATGGCTCCCGAGATGAACATCACGGGGTGGTTGTAGGTGGCCATGCGCACATCTCCGGAACAGCCAGCCACCACGTAGAGGGTGCCGTCGTGGGAGTCGCCGGAGGCGCGCGTGTAAGCACCGTCGCCAGTGTCTCGACCGTCGCCTCCATCCAGGATCATGCTCTGCGGATCGAAGCTGGTGCTTAAGTCGTAATGGCCGTCGATTTGGAAGGAGCGCTCGTAGCCATGGCTGTGGCCGGCGATAACCAGGTCGACGCCGGCGTCCTCCAGCAGGGGCAGGAAGTTCTCGCGCATCTCCACCTCTTCGGGCGTGGTGTCCGAGTGGTGGGTTCCCGCGGAGTAGGGCGGGTGGTGCCAGAAGGCGATCAACCACTCCGCGTCACTGGCGGCGAGGTCGGCCTGCAGCCAGGTGTACATGGGATCGCCGACGGCGCGCGAGGTCCCTTCGGAGTCCAAGCAGACCAGGTGGATGTTGGCCCAACGCAGCGAGTAGTAGGCCTCGCTGCCGGAGGGGATACCGCCCATCTGGCCCTGGTCGGGCAGATCGAAGAGCTCGTAGAAGTACGGTTGGTCGGAGTCGTGGTTGCCGCGCGTGCTGAGCACGGGGATGGTGGCCAGCTGCTCCGGGTACATGTCGAAGACAGCCCGTTGGTAGGCAGCCGGGTCACCTTGCGGGTAGGCGTTGTCGCCCAGCATGATCCACAGGTCGGGCGTAGTCGTCGTGCCTGCTACAAATCCATCGCGCACGGCCCGTGCGAAGGTGTTGGCAGTTCCAGAATCACCGATGAGCCAGAAGCTGCTACTGCCGGCCGTCGCGGGCAGAGGTGCGGTACGGAACGAAAACTCGCGACCGGCCAGGGGCAGTCCGGCGGAGGTGCCCAGGTCGTAGTGGTAGCGTGTTCCAGGGGCCAGGCCGGTGAGCAGGATGCTGTGCTCGGTCACGAGGCTCGGGCTGCCAACGGAGCCCAAGTAGAGGCCGGGTTTGGGACCGAAGCGCACCTGGGATGTTGTGGGTGCGGACGTGCTCCAGCGCACACGCATGGAGGTGGGTGTGTCTACCTGCAGATAGGGCCCGCGTAGAACCGCCGGAGTTGCGCGCGCGATCATGCTGAGGTCAAAGGACAGATCCTCGGAGGTCACGTCGGCCTGGTGAACTTCCACCGCGAGTATGTTGAGTCCGCTGACGAGCAGGGCCGAGCCCTGGTCGAAGGTATGCAGAGCCTGCTCTTCCGCTCCATCGGATGCGCCATCGGCCAGAGTGTCTGCGTCGTAGCCAGTCCAAGGCAGACGATCCCTGCGCAGGAGCTGACCGTTGAGGTGCACGGCGATGCCATCGTCGCGCAGAAGATTGAGGCGCAGTGACTGCCACAAGTTCGCATCCAAGATGCTGAACTCGTGCCTGAACCAGGTGGTGATGTATTTGTCAGCCGAGTTGGGGCCGAAGTCTACGACGGTGGCCTCGTCGTTCTCGCCGTAGCCCAACTGTGCTTGGCCCAGTGCCCAAGCGGTGTCGTCGAAGGTGATCTCCGTCCAGTCCGCGGCGGGCGCAGTGCCCTGGTCCCAGTAGGTCCAGAGCGAGCCCATGGAGACTAGTTCCAATTCACCCTGAGCCTGTGCGTGCGTCGGAGCGAATACGAACAGCAATCCGCACAGCAGGCAGAGCATCGCACTGCGTCTGGTGGCTGGCTCCAAGCCGGGCATTGTGGAGGGCAAGGGCGTGAGTGGACGGGGGCGGGAGCGGAGTGCGGAGAGAACGGTTCGATGATAGGGGCCGGGCATCGCCTGCGGGAATTGCCGCTTAGCGATGTCCTTATACTGCCGCTGATCCTGAGCCTGGGCACGGGTCATGCTATCTCAGCTCTCCTGCCGAGTTGCCTACATGGTTCGGAGCCAGGGGGGTCGGGTCCTCTAGGGGCCGGAAGGGGCCCTTGGCGTTGGGGATCCGTCCGGTGGCCTTGTCAGCACGTTGCAGTCCGAAGTTCAGGCTGTCCATGACGAAGTGGTCCAGCTCGGCCGGCAGGCTGAGGAGTACGCTCTCGCCAGTGCTGGCGAGCTTGAAACTCGCGTGCAGCGGGCCTTGCAGCTCATCGTTGTCAGCCCAGATCAGGAGGTAGCCCTTGGGCCCGATAACCGTGCCCGCGGGCAGCGCCCATTTGCCGGGTTTCTGGGGATCGTCAGAGAGCGTCCAACCCGAGAGGTCGACCGGATAGGGAGCGCGATTGTAGAGTTCGATCCAGTCCTCACGTTCGCCGAATTCATCGACCACGCCGGTCAGGTTGCTGGCGACGAACTCATTGATCACCACGCGGTTGACGCCGGAGGCGAAGGACAAGTCTTCCATTGCGCTCCACTGCAAACCATCGAAGAGGCGCGCGCGGATGCGGGTCAGTGTTCCTGTGAGGACGATCGGAGCGGAGTAGAACTGTGCGCCGGCGCTGATGTTGCCACCGCTGGCCCGCGGATCGCTGCCGTCCAGGGTGTAGAAGATGGCCTCGGGCCCAGTCCCCGAGAGTTCAACGCCGAAGCCGATCGGTGCGAGGCCACCGGCCTGATTGAAGCTCGGCGGGTTGAGGTCAGGGTAGAGGTGCACGGGGCCGCTGCGTAGTTGCTGCAGCAGAATGTCCGAGCGGATCGGGAAGAACTCTTCGAGTAGGCGCTGCCGCTCGTTCTGCCAATCGGTCAGGCTGATCGGCGGCACCGTATCCCAGTAGTGGCCCCAGCGGGCGTACTCCATGTCTATGACCGGCTCGAGCCTCTGCGCCAGGCTGTGGTAGAGCGCCGCGGGCCGGTTGCGTTCAGGGAAGGCCGGGTCGAAGGGAGTCCCCAAGGCCGAGAAGGCCGGGTCCACATAGAGCGTGCCGCCGGGCCTGAGCATGCGCCAAGCACGGTCGCCGAACATCGTGATGTAGTCCGGGTTCTGCAGCAGGGCGGTGTGCAGGAAGAGGGCGTTGTCCGGGTTCGTAGAGGTGACATTCGTACGATCCTCAATACCGTCATTGACCAGCATGGCCTCCGCCGTCGGGCGCAGAATGTGCTCCGCATCCCAGCTGTAGTAGCGGAACTTGGCCTGGCTGTTCACATCCAGGAAGTCCTCCGAGTTGCGCGCGTGGGCGAGGGTTAGCCAGTTGTTGGAAGGCCAGTCAAAGTTGCCCACGTAGAAGTTGCGCAGCACATAGTCGATGTAGTTTTCGAGATCGAGCCTGTCGGTGAGTTCCTGATAGGCAGGAAGACCGTTCCAAATGTCGCCGAAGGCAACGCCGGAAGCGGCGATGTCGAGCAGTGTGTTCCAGAGCCCGGGGGCGGTGGCGTGATCGGCCGGGTTGCCATTGCCAGCCGTCATGACCCCGTTCTTCACCGCGTCGTACTCGGCCGCATCGCCGCCAAAATACTCCGCGCCGAATTCGTCATCAGCGCGCTCGTGCAGCAGGTATACACCCCAATAGAGCCCATTGAGGTAGAGGTGTACGTAGCGGCTGTGCTGTTCCGTGCTGCCCATGGCGCGGCCCAATTCCATGGAGAAGAAGTCGCGTACGCCCTGGGCGTAGCGCTTGCGCTCATAGCCTTCGTTGGGGGAGACGACCTCGTTGACCGAGTACTGGAAGCCTGCATCGAAGAGTAGGTAGTCGAAACTCGTGACGTCCGAGTCCTCGAACACCGGGAACTCCAGTCGCGGCGGGCCGGCCTTGCGCTTGAAGTGACTGGCTATCGAGAGCTGGTTGCGCGATTGGGGGCGCGTACTACCGTTGCCTTGAATCGAAAGCTCCACGCCCACGCCAAACTCCGGACCACCCTGCTCGTCGATCCATTCGATGGATCCATTGCGATCGAAGTTGTTGTCGATCTCAAAGGAGTTGGGGTAGACACCGAAGGACTGCGTAGCAGGCACATAGCCGAACCAGTCGTTGATGGACATGGTCAGGACTACGGTGGGGATGGCGTCCAACATGTCCTTACGCTCCTGCGGAGCGAGGGGCGTGGTGAAGGCCGAGAAGATGCCGTACCAGGCACCCGGATGCGTGCCTTCATTGAAGGCGGTCCAGGGAATGCCCGCGAGGTCGATCCACTGGCTGGGGAATCCGCGCGCGAGGGCCGATTGGTCGCTCTGCGCGAAGACCTCACCGTAGAACAGGTAGCTGTGGGACTCGACCGTCGATGGGAAGAACCCGGGGGCGAAGCCGCGC
>JBLIOL010000361.1:0-5176 GCA_047639615.1 Planctomycetota bacterium
TGCTCGTAGCCCCTGTGGACTGTCCGCTGGTGCCTGCCGAGGTGTTCAGCACCTTGCTGCTGAAATGGAAGGAACTCAGCGCCCCCGACTGGGGATTCCTAACCCCGTGGGTGCAGTTTGAAGGCCGACCCAAGCGCTTCGGCCACCCGATTATCGTGGGCAATGAGATGGTCGCCCAACTGCCTGGTTTCGACCCAGCCACCCCATTGCGCGACCTGCGGGGCGAAGCGACCCCTCAGGCCGGGGTGGGCCTCTCGAATCGAGAGATACTCGACAACCTAGATACCCCCGCAGCCCTCGAAGAACTGCAGGGCAGGGCCCCGAATCGGACTTCAGACGAGCTCCACTAGCGGCCGAAGTAGGGACAGAACCCACCTCTCTCAGGTGGATCGTATCCCCCGTAATTCTGCGCGTTTATGAGCTTTCAAGGTGATGTCCGAGGTATCGGACTGGCCGAGCTCCTCCAAGGTCTAGCCCGAGGCCGCAAGGAGGGTGTCCTGGCCCTTACCGGCGACGGTGGCCAGAGCTGCGTCGTTGGCCTGCGCGAGAGCAAGGTCTACCTGCTCGCCAGCCCTAAGGAAGACCCCGAGACCTGGCGCGAACGCTCCCGTAACGCATTCGCCGGTCAGGCCAATGCTGGAGTGGATCACCTGCGCATGGGCGAGGTGGCCCACGCGGAACGCACGGAATCGCTCTACAAGTTGCTCGATGGAGGCGGAGCCTCCTTCCGCTTCGACCCGGGCGAGGTATCCAGCCTCGCGGAAGGCGGAGACATGACCCTGCTCGGCCCGGGCACGGCTGTAGAGTTCATTCTGCTCGAGTACGCGCGCATCGACGACGAGCTGCAGGGCTGCCCCGAGCAGCGCGAACTGCCCCGCAACACCCTCCTGCAGGTGCTCGATCCGGGCTTGGCGGGCAGCTACATGTCGCCCCAATTCCTCGCGCAGGTGGATGGCAATTCCACCCTACAGGAGATTGCCGACCGCAATTGCCTGCCGATCCGCACGGCGCGTCTGCAGATTGCACGCGCACTGCGCTCCGGGGGCCTGCGCCAAACGACGCCCACCGAATTGCTCCAACTGGCCATACACGAGCTGCGCCAGCAAAACTACTCCCGCGCTGCACAGCGCCTGGAGGCCTGGTGCCGAGATTCGGAGCCCGGTGCCTTGCTACTGGAGCAGGCGGAAGCACTCTCCAACGAGTGGGCCGCTGGGCGCCTACCCACCGCGCTGAACAAAATGCAGCCTAAGTCCGTGCGCCGCATCCTGCGCCGCATGGATCACGCCCTGGGCAACCTGGCCACCTCGGTCATCCACTGGACCGAAATTGCGCGCCAAAATCCGCGCGAACCGATCACTCAGATGCACCGCATGGCGGTCGAGTTCCGCGAGGATGAGCGCGGCGACCGCCCGGTCCTGCGGGACATCCTGGACCTGTGCGGGGAGATGCGCGACAAGGGCAACCCCAGGCGCACGGGCCCGTTGCTCGTCATCGCCGCTCACAAACAACCCGAGGGCATCAGCCTGCAACTGGAGCTAGGACTCGGGCTCGTGGATGCTGGCCGCGGCGAAGATGCTGTGGACTGGATCATGGCCGCCAGTCGGGACCTGCTCTCACGCGGTCAGTCCGACCGCGCCCTGGCGCCCTTGCGCCAGCTGCTTGGCTCTGTGCCCGCCTGCCGCGAAGCGCGGGCTCTGATGGGCAAGGCGCGCCGAGGTTCGACCTCCGCCAAGAAGCTGCGCAAGGGCGTGGTCATCGGCGTAGTGAGCGCGCTCGCTGTCTCCTCCCTCGCAGTGGTCCAGATCACCCGCAGCTCCACGCGCACCAGCCAGTTCCGCGAGATCGAGGTGCTCAAAGCAGACCCCGAAGAAGCTCTGGCTCTGCTCAACCGAACTTTCAACGGCGACGAGACGGACCGTGTCAAGGAGCTGCGCCGCGATCTGGAGTCGAGCCTGCGCTTGGCCGAGCAACAGCTACACAGTCGCTGGATGACGGAGTTTCACGCCGCGCACAAACAAGCCACAGTGGGCGATCCCATCGAAGCCATTCAGGCCGTGCGCGCGCTTCCTGCGCAGCCGAGCCTGAGTCTGTTGCGACCTGACTGGCCCAAGGTCAACAATCTCTTCCCGCTGATCAGCGCCAGCATGAAGAAACACGTCGCGGGTCTAGAAGGTCCGAAGCTGGATGATCAAGCCGGCAAGGACCTGGAGAACTCCATCGAGCGCGCCGCACGCACCCTCCGCAACTCCATGCTGGAGAGCGAGCACGCCCTGGCCGAGGTGCAGACCATGCTAGAGGAACTCGACGAGGTCATCGAGCTGGTGGCGCAGCGACGCAAGGCCCGAGCCGGCCTGCAGGATGTACAAGACCGTCGCAGCAACATCGAGAACCTGTCGGACTTGCTACGTCAGGCCGAAGCCGCCGTGGCCCAGGGCGACTACGCCCGCGGCCTGCGCTTCTACGACCAAATCCTCGACTCGGACCTAGAGGGCAATGTGCGCGAGCTCTTGGCCCCGCAGGTGTCGGTAGTACGCCTCAAGCAGGACGCCATCGACAACGCTCAGCAGTTGGCCAAGGAGGGCTCGCATGTGGAAGCCCTGACCCTACTCGCCGAGACCTTCGAAGATCCCGCGCGCTTCATGCTGCCCTGGACCGTGAGCAGCGTGCCCAGCGGCGCGACCGTCCGCAGCGCAGACGGCAAGGAATACACGACTCCCTTCGAACGCTGGACCACCGCCGGCGAGGTCGTCGAGCTGCACTTCATGCTCGAGGGTTACGAAGAGAGCTCCCAGCAATACGACCAGCCGGGCCACCGCAAGGTCTACCTCTCGCGCAAGCCAGGCCGCGACTGGGAGTCCGAGGGCCGCATCGACGCCGTCCCTGTCCCCCTGGGCAATGACTACATCGTCGCCGACCGCAGCGGAACCATCGTGCGCCTCGGCGCCGGCGGCCAGCTAAAGTGGACTAGCAAGATCGAGACCATCTCGGGCATCGCGCGGGCACCGGTATTTCTGCCCGACCTCGAAGACCACCTGCTCTTGGTCACGGAGGAGGGCGCCGCATGGTTGCTCAACGCAATGAACGGCATCCTCGAAGGTCCCTGGGACCTGGGCAGCCCACCGCAAATGGGCCCTATTCCGGACGGCCGACGGGTCAAGGTTGGTCTAGCCAACGGCACCTTCGCCTTCTGGCAGGACGGGCTCAAACCCCTCGCTGACTCGGGCGATCGACTGGGTCCGCTGGCTGGCATCGACAAGTCTTACCGCTTCGGCTCTGAGTCCGGCATGCAGGTAGTACGCCGTCGCGAGAACCAACTCGAGCCCTTCAAGAGTCGCTTCGGCCCTTGGTTGGCCACCATCGACGACCAAGGCGTCGTGATCACCGCCGAAGACGGCGAGCAGGATGGGTTCATTGTCCTGCGTCAGGGCGAATGGGAATTCATGGCCTTCGAACCCGCCAGCCCCTCAGCCCCGGGTGGCAGGCTCTGGCTATCGGATGGCCGCGGCTTGCGCGCCTTCCCCCTACCCCGTCGCTAGTCAGGCCGCTCCTGCGCTATGGTGGCGGGCATGGATTGCCTCCAGCCCGCACGACTCCTACTGCTCGCCATGCTGGCCGCCTGTGCCAGCACTGAGCAGGTGATCGAGCCCAACGCCCAGCCATTGCCGGGGGTACCGGTAGAGATCCAAGCGGAGCCCCTGCACGAGCCCTGGCTTGCCTGGGATCTCAGCGCCCGGTTGGTCTTCGAGAGGCGCGTGCACGATCTGCAAGCGGGGCCCGCGCCCGAATGGAACGCCGAGGCCCTAACAGCCTTGCGTGCGGCCCTCGACGAACCGGGAGCGCGCGCCACGCGCGCGGCGGTACTTCTAGCCCATGACCTGGGCGATGCAGCCGGCGAGTGCCTCCTGGCGCGCTTGGAGCAACGCCACGTGGCGCCCTCCCGCGGACTCGACGCGGGCGACATCGTGGCCGCCGCGAGCCTCGGGCGCCGCGCCCTCGACCACAAGCAAGTGCAACGCTTACTGGCCCTAGTACTACCCGGCGAGCCGCACCCGGACCTGGAGATACGCGTAGAGTGCGCAGCCAGCGCCCTCGCCTCCGGCGCCGAAGCCGCCGCGCCCTTCCTGCTGCGCGTGCTGCGCACGGAGACGCCGGCCCAGGCACAGGACCTACGCGACTGGGAGCGAGTAACGACCCTAGCCTGGGCCAAGGGCCGCGCAGCGGCAGCCCTCGCCGCTCACACGGGCCTCGTGCACGGCTTCCGCGCGGACGGTTCCTGGGCACACCAGATGCAAAGCGCCAACCTCTACGCACGGGCCCTAGGCCTGCCCGAGTTTGACGGTCGCTAGCTCCCTAGCAGGCCCATGAAGAACAGCCGCCCAGTGATTGGTTTCCATGGATCGTCTGGCAAGGCGGCAGGTTCCCCCCATAGTCGTGGCTATGTGGGGGTTCTGGCAACGCAGCCAGGCGCTTCGTGGAGCCGAGCGACAAGTCGCTGTTTTTTAAGCGGGCTGCTAGCGCGTGGCGCGCGCCTGCTCGGGCTCTGGTTCCTCTGCCTGCTGCTCAGCGGCGGGCTGCTTGCCGCACAGGAGAAGCCGGACCCGGAGCTAGAGGCCATCCGCGCGCAGAGTAGTGACGACCTGCGCGAGCTGATCCTGCGCGAGCGCGAGAACCTCGATCTGCGCGTGCTCGACGTGCTCGGGGAACGCGCGGACAAGCCAGCCATGAAGGCGCTCTTCGCGGCGGAGAAGGTGTTGATATTCCCCACTTCCACCGCACGCATCTTCGCTGCCCTCGCGCACTTCAAGGACTCCCTGGAGCTGCGCGAGCGGGTGCTTGAGCACGTGGCCACCCGGCGCCTCAAGTTTCGCGCACCGGCGGCCATCCGCGCCCGCGTTCGCTGCCTGTTGGCCTTCGGTCAGGATGCACACACCACCCTGCGGGAGGTGCTCGAGGAGAGCGCCGATCCCATCTGCCGCAACCTCGCTCTGGGTGGACTGCTGGTGCCCCTGGTCGAGCAAGGCGATGCAGCCGCACTCGAGCAACTGCTGGCGCACTTTCGCGCGCCCTACTCCGGCACCCGCGCCCAAGGCATCTCTTGCTTGGCCAGCTTCAAGGATCCCGAGTCCATCAAGACCCTGCGCAAGCTGCTGCACCAGAAGGTCCCTATCGCTAGCAA
>JBLIOL010000362.1:0-5080 GCA_047639615.1 Planctomycetota bacterium
GTCGAGCTCCGCGTTGCAGCCTTCGCGTACCAGGCCGCCCTCGCGCAGGGTCGGCGGGGGCGAGTCCACGAGGGTCTCGAGCACGCGCCCAACCAGGTCCTCGAGGGGATCCAGGGTCTCGCGCAGGTCGCCGAGGGCTGAGGAGTAGACCGCGTCGAGCTTGACCAGTAGGGGCTGCACCACGGCGAGGGAGCGCGCCAATGCCTGCAGGTCGCGCGCGTTGGCGCGGCCGGTGGAGACCTTGGCGACCAGGCGCTCGATGTCGAGCACATCGCGCAGGAGGGTGCGCACATCCTCGCGTAGGAAGGGGCCGTCCACGAACTCCGCTACGCCGCGCTGGCGGTAGAGGATCGGGGTCGGATCCTTCATGGGCGAGAGCAGCCATTCGCGCATCAGACGCCCACCCATGGGGGTTAGGGTGCGATCGATGGTGTCGAGCAGGGTGCCTTCGCGGCGCGCGCCGCGTTGGGTGACGGTCAGCTCGAGGGTCGAGCGGGTGGCGTGGTCGAGCACCAGCAATTGGCCCGGGTCGACGCGCTCGATGCGCACCACGTGGGCGACGGCGCCGCGCTGGGTCTCGAGCAGGTACTCGATCAGGGCGCCGGCGGCCGGGACCGCTGCGCCGCCGTCGTCGAGGCCGAAGCCTTCGAGGGTGCGTACTTTGAAGTGCGCGCACAGGGCGCGCAGGCAGGCGTCGTGCTCGAAGCGCCAGGGGGCGCGTTCGGAGATGCGTGCGCCCAGATTGGGGGCGACTCGGGAAGCGATCTCAGGGGCGCGTGCCTCCAGGTCCTCGGACCAGAGCACTTCGGCGGGGGCCACGCGGGCCAGCTCGTCTTCGAGGTCCTCGAGGGCTAGCTCGGCCACCTGGAAGCGGCCCGTGGAGAGGTCGACCCAGGCCAGGCCGGCGCGTTTGTCGACCACGGCCAGGCTGGCCAGGTAGTTGTTGGCGCGCGAGTCGAGGGCGTCCTCCTCGGTGATCGTGCCGGCCGTGACCACGCGCACGATGTCGCGCGAGACGATGCCCTTGGTCTTCTTGGGGTCGCTGGTCTGCTCGACGATGGCCACCTTGTGGCCCTTGCGCACGAGCTTCATCAGGTAGCCCTCCATGGCGCGCACGGGCACGCCCGCCATGGGCAGGGCGTCGGGGCCCTTGGCGCGGGCGGTGAGCGTGATGCCCAGCTCCTTGGACGCGATCTTGGCGTCCTCCCCGAACAACTCGTAAAAGTCGCCCATGCGGAAGAAGAGCAGGGCGTCCGGCTGGTCGCGCTTGGCCTTCCAAAACTGATCCATCATCGTGACCTTGGCCTGCTTGGGGCCAGATTCACGGGTGGCGGTCTTGGAGGGCCCACTGGAGAGGGGCTTGGCGGTCATGGGGGGGGCCGCCTGCGTAGGGTGCGCGGCGGGGGGGGGCTGGCCATTCTACGCAGGCGGGCGCCAGGAGTCCTGTATTCCGCGGGGTCTGCGGGGCGTGGCCTTTGAGTAAGGCCCAGTGGACGGGCCACGTTGGCCCGGCTTTTGCATAGGGGTCCGTAGCGACGCGGGCCGATGATGCTCTCCAATCCTCGGCTGGGACAGCATGTTGCCCGCTGTCCTCCGTACGCTGCACCTCATGCCCTCTCCTCAGGTCACTCCTCTCTCCATCGGCCAACCCGCCGGCAGGCCCCTGCCCAGGCTACTCCTGTGGGTTTTCTGTCTGGGGGCGGCTTCCTGCGTCTCCTACAACGACAAGACCCGCGAGGCCTTGGACGCCTTTCAGGGCGGACGTCTGGACGCTTCGGAGGAGGCCTTTGCTGACCGGGATGTGACCGACTCGGCCTTTCTGTCAGGGGTCGAGGCAGGCACCGTGGCCATGGCTGCGGGCCGCTTCGAGGCCGCGGTGGAGTACTTCACACGGGCCGCCTCGGCGGTCGAGGACCTGGAATCGGAGGCTCTGCTGGATCCGGAGTCCATGGGACGCAGCCTGGTAGGGCTCTTTCTGAATGAGGGCGGCGCGACCTATCGCGGCGAGGGCTACGAGCGCGCGACCCTGCACGCGAACCTGGCCCTGGCTTATCTGGCCCAAGGATTGATGGGCGACGTCTTCGTGGAGGTCCAGCTAGGGAACGAGCTGCTGGCCGCGGAAGAGGAGCTGTACGAGACCGAGTACGCCGCGGGCGGGCTCGGTCACCTGATTTCTGCCCTGGCCTACGAGCTGCGCGAGGAGCCGGACGAGGCATATATCGACTGGCAGGCCCTGGCAGGCAAGGGCATCGCGCCGGAGCTGGTGGGTCCTGCCCTGGTGCGCTTGGCGCGGCGCCTGCACCGCGACGATGATCTGCCCAAGTGGATCGAGCGCTACGGCGAGCCCACGGAGTTGCCGGAGGGCGCCGCGCGGGTGGTGCTCATCGCTGGCGTCGGGCTGGGCCCGTACAAGTTTGAGAACCGCATCGATGTGGCCACGCCGGATGGCTTGCTGGCCTGGTCGGTGCCCGGACTCGAAGAGCGGCCGCAGAGCATCGGCAAGCTGCGCCTCGAGGGCGGCGGCGCTCAAGTGGACTCGGTCGTGATCGAGGACGTGGGGCGCATCGCCCACAAGAACCTGAACGACCGCTTGGCCTGGCTCGCCGCGCGCAGCGCCGTACGCGCTGTGATCAAGCGCGAGATGACCAAGAAGCTTGCCGATGAACACGGCAGCGCCGGCTTCGTGATCGGCAGCCTGTTCTCGGCACTCACGGAGCGCGCGGACCTGCGCGCCTGGACCACCTTGCCGGATACCTGGCAAGCCGCACGCCTCTTGGTCGAACCCGGCCAAGTGGATCTCACCCTACGCGCCGTTGGCGGCCAGTTCCAAGACCTCGGGGTCTTCGAGCTGGAGCCCGGCGAGACTCTCTTCCTCCTTGCGCGCACCGTTGGCGCAACCCTTCACGTGCATTCGATCGGCGGCCGTTACGTGGACGCCGAGCCTGCACCCGAACCGAATACAACCCCATGAAACTATCCCTACGCCTGCTTCTCTGTGTGCCCTTCTCTCTGCTAACCATGGGCTGCAGCTCGCTCAACTACGAGGACGCCACGGACGAGGAGACCGTCAACATCGACTGGGGCTCCACCGACCTGCAGACCTTCGCGGCGCGCATGGTCGGCGACCTGTCGACGGCCCCTGGCCTCAACTTCATCAAGTCCGCCGACAAGGGCGACGACCCGCGCATCATCGTCTACCTCGACAACGTCTACAACGAGACCCAAGAGCACATCAACATGGGCCTCTTGCGCGACAAGATGCTCGGCCCGTTGATCGAGTCCGGCCGCTTCCGCATCGTTGCTGGCAAGAAGGGCCAGGATGAGCTCGGCGAGCAAGTGCGCTTCCAGCAAGGCTCCGGCCGCGTAGACCCCGCCCAGGCCAAGGCCTTCGGCAAGCAACTCGGCGCCGACGTCGTGATCTATGGCGCCTTGCGTGCGATCACCAAGAAGAAGGGCCGTTCGCTCGCCTCCGCGGGCAGCAAGACCAAGGACGTCTACTACAACCTCTTCCTGCGCATGGACAACATCGAGACCGCCGAGACCATGTGGGCCAAGGACCACGAGATCCGCAAGCGCGAAGTCACCGGCCTATTCGGCCGCTAGAGCAAGCTGACCGCGCCCGTCACTTTTCTCAGTTCTCCTCCATCAACCCCGAGCCTCTCCTCGCCTGCCTCCGGCAAGCGGGCGGGCGCCTTTGGTCAAGTGATGGTCTCAATCTTGGACTCTGAGGGGTTCTGCCTGTCTGGATAGGCTGCTGGACGCTCTACGGGGCAGTTCTGGTCCGCCTACCACTAAAAGGGCAAGGTCGCGTTCGCATTCTTCGATTCTTCCGCTTGTTCAAGTAGAGATGAAGAGCAGGAGACGCGGACCTGAGAGACCCGCGACACCACAAAGCGACCCACTGGCCAACCCCGGTGGGTCGCTTCATAGGTGCCTTGAACGGTCGCCAAACGGGTGTTTCGGGCTAGTCTCAAAAAAAGGTGCAGTTGCCGTTCGCCTTTTGCCCATATGCCGCTCGAGGGTTTACAGCCAATGAGCTGTGCTGGGGATCCTGACTCTTACGAGTCATGCGGGCTCGCTGACTTCGGTCGGCGAGCCCGTTTCCTTTTGTCGGGCAATCTGAGGATCCTTCAACAAACCCCGTTCGGTGCCACCGCCCTGCTCCGCTGCCCCCCCTGCAGCCGGACTGACTGCACTGGGATCTAGGGCCCACCGTGGGGACGGTGGGCCTTTCTCGTGCCCTAGGAGATGCTGCTAGAAGATGCTGCCGGTTCGGACGAGGGCGGTGAGGACGTGGTCGCGCCAGGCGCCGTCGATGTAGAGGTAGTCCTTGGCGAAGCCTTCGCGGATGAAGCCGAGGCGCTCGAGCACGCGCGCGCTGCGGTCGTTGTGGGGCTGGTAGTTGGCCATGATGCGGTGCAGGCCAAGATCTTCGAAGGCGAAGCGGATGACCTCTTTGAGGGCCTCGGCCATGAGGCCTTGGCCTTGCAGTTCGGCGTCGAGGCTGTAGCCCAGGTGGCAGGCTTGGAAGGAGCCGCGCACGAAGTTGGAGAGGTTGGCTACGCCGATGACGCGCTCGGGTTCGGACTTCTGGGCCAGAATGAGACGGGTGCCCACGTCGCGGCGGTACTCGCCTTGGGCGGCTTCTAGTTGCTTGGCCCAGAAGGCCACCGTGAAGAAGTCCGGGCCGCGCCGGGGCTCCCAGGGGGCGAGGTGGATTTGATTGCGCAGGTAGTATTCGAGCACGGCCTCGGCTGCCCGCGCGCCGGGCAGGCTGAGGCGTAGGTGCTTGGTCTCGAGTACTGGGAAGCGGGCCAGCATGCGCCGACACCGTACCATGGCGCCCATGACCCACCGATCCCCCTGGAGACGCCGGCTGCTGCTTGCCGGTGGTCTAGGAATTCTGCTGTTGGCAGGCCTAGAGGGAGGTCTGCGCCTGCAGGGCTTCGGCCAGCGGGCGGCGATTTGGTTCGATCCGGAGGTGGGCTACCGCAATCAGCCCGATCAGACGCGCTGGATGATCGGGCCAAAGGGTGAGCGGCTCGCGCAGATCGAGACCAATGATCAGGGTTTTCGCGGG
>JBLIOL010000363.1:0-5048 GCA_047639615.1 Planctomycetota bacterium
GACGGACGCAGCCACGAGGTCTACAGCACCGGCCTGCGCACACCCAACGGCATGGGCATGTCCCCGGACGGCCGCCCCTTGGTTAGCGACAACCAGGGCAACTGGATCCCCGCCTCCAAGATCTCCCTCGGAAAGCCCGGTGCCTTCCACGGCGTCTTCCCAGCCATCAACACCAACGGCCCCGGCAAGCAGACCCGCGAAGACTTCGACCAGCCCGTGATCTGGATGCCCCAAAGCTTGGACTCCTCCAGCGGCGGCCAACTCTGGCTCGATGATGATCGCTTCGGTCCCCTAGCCGGCCGCTACCTGCACACCAGCTTCGGCAAGGGTTGGATGTACGTGCTGATGGTCGAGGATCTCGGCGACGTAGCCCAAGCCGGCATCTACCGCCTGCCCTTCCAGTTCGACGCCGGCCTGCAACGCCTGCGCACCAACCCGAGCGACGGCCAGGTCTACACCGTCGGCCTCTCCGGCTGGCAAGGCCCCGGGGGCGGCGCGGACGGCTGCTTGCAGCGGCTGCGCTACACGGGCAAGCCGAGCAGCATGCTGCTCGAATCCAACGCCCGCCCGGGCCGCGTGGAGCTGACCTTCAGCGCCCCGCTCAACCGCGAGCTCTCGCTCTCCAAGGACAACTACCGCGCCAAGCGCTGGAACTACCTCTGGACCCGCAACTACGGCTCCGACCACTACTCCCTGCTAAGCCCCGGCCAAAAGGGCGAGGACAACGTCTCCATCACCAGCCTCGAACTCAGCGCCGACGGCAAGACCCTCTCCGTGGGCCTCGCCGACCTCGTCCCCGTGCACCAACTCATGCTCGAGTTCGACCTGCTAGGCGCCGACGGCAAGCCGGTGACCGAGCAGCTCTACATGACAATCAACCGCATCCCGGAGGACTGAGCAGAAGCTCAGCGACCTTCCTCGCCGTAGTCCGCGCCCTTGGCGCTGCGTGCGCAGGAGGCGCGCCAGGCGGCGAAGCGTTTACGCAAGCGGACGACGCGGTCCGAGGCATCGGCGGCGAGGTCGCTGCCCTCGCCTCGATCCTCGGCTAGGTCGAAGAGCAGGAAGGGTAGGCTGTCGATGCCCTCTTTGGCTTCCGCTGCCTTGCCCTGGTAGATGATCTTGTGAGTGCCGGCCACGTAGGACCATTTGCTGTGGGATTCGAAGGCGATCGGCGGTCGCTTGGTGGAGCCGGACTGCAGCATAGGAAGCAGGTCGACACCGTCGAGCGGACGCTCGCTGGGGTAAGGCATGTCGAGCATGGGCAGCAGGGTCGGCAGGATGTCGCTGGTCACTCCACAGAGTTCCGTGCGCTCACCACCGGCTAGGCCTGCGGGCCATTCGAGAATGGCCGGGACACGCACGCCACCCTCGTAGAGATCACGCTTGCGACCGCGCAGGCCACTGGTGACGCCGGGCGCGCCGGTCTTGCCCTCGGGTCCGTTGTCGGAGCAGAACCAGAGCAAGGTGTCATCGAGCACGCCAAGCTCGCGCAGCGCATCACGCAGGCGGCCGATCTCGCGGTCCATGGCGCTGATCGCGCCGTAGTAGTGCTGTAGGTCCTCGGGCAGGTGCGCGTAGGGTTTGCGGTCCGCGGGCCCGGCGATCACGGGCAGGTGCGGCGTGTGGAACCAGATCACGGCCAGGTAGGGCTCATCGGCCTTGACCGCGTCGCGCACGAAGGGCAGGGCACGATCCATGATGATGCGACTGTCATCACCCTCAAGGTTTTCGGTTACGCGCTCGCCACGCTCGTTCCAGTATGCCGTGCCGTAGGCGCCGCCGGTCTTGGGGTCCTTCATCGGATCCCAGGTGGGAACCTTGGCCTCGGTGGAGAAGCAGCGCCCAAAGCCGCGCTGCCAGGGCGGTGCGAAGTGCTTGATGCCGCGCGGTCCACCGCGGTTCGAATCCTTCACGGTCTTGGTCAGCGTCCCCAGATGCCACTTGCCGAAGTGACCCGTGCGCCAACCGGCCTCGGAGAGCATGCTGCCCAGGGAAAGCTCCGCCGCTGGCAGGTGCCCGGAGTTCGCACCACGTACTCCGTAGCGATAGGGATGCCGCCCCGTGAGCACGCTGGCGCGAGTGGGACTGCACACCGGGGACGCACTGTAGAAGTGATCGAAGACGACGCCGCTCCCCGCCATGGCATCCAGGCAAGGTGTGTTGGCGCCCGACTGCTCGGGCGCACGATTGAAGCCCACGTCCCCCCAACCGAGATCGTCCGCCATGATCAGGATCACACCCTTGGGGGTCTTGACCTCCGGTGTAACGGGCCAAGGTAGTTTGTCGAGACCGGTGCGTAGCTTCTTGCGCACAACGCCGAGTTGCTCCTGCTCCAAGGGCGTCTTGAGAGTCGGATCCTCGAGGGTGTCGAAGAGACGCCCGTCCTCAAATAGCTGCCAGCGCCCGTCGCGGCACCAGCGCTGCGCCGGGACCTTGGGGTTGGACACGGGCCGCGCGCGATAATGAAAGTTGACCCACTCACGATGCACATCAGTGCTTCCATCGAGGCGCGGCAAAAAACTCCAGCCATCGAACTCCCGATCGGTGGGCATGGCCACATCCGCCGCGTCCAGCAAGGTCGCGAAGACGTCTACCGTGGAGACGGGATCAGCGATGCGCTGGCCGCCCTCAAGGCGCCCGGGCGCGAAGGCCAAGAATGGCACTCGGCAACCGGCGTCCGTGGGCTGTTTCTTGTCGCCCTTCACGGACTTGCCATTACGCACCGATCGAATCTGCGGGGAGGTGCCATTGTCCCCAATGAAGAGCAGCAGGGTATTCTCCGCCAGTCCACTCACTTCGAGGTGATTCACGAGTCGGCCCACCAGACTGTCGAGGTACTCCACGGTCGGCCCGAACTGCTTCGGATCGCTTTTGGTGTTGAAGAGCTCCGCATCTCCATAGGGCGGCGCGATGAAAGGATCGTGGGGCAGGATCATCGGCCAGAAGAGCAGGAAGGGATCCTCGCCGGCCTCATCGATCCAGCCACGAGCGGCTTGGAGCGCGAGGTCGGGACCGTACTGATCCTCGCCGCCGACAAACGTCTCACCATCGAAGGTCATGGTCGGTCCCCAATGCCGCTTGCCCAACCGCTCCACCTGCCACAGGGCATGGTGATCAAAGCCAGCGTCCTGAGGTAGGGTGCCCTTGCCGCGCTGCTGCTTACCGTAGTGCTCGGCGCCGTAGAGCTGCCACTTGCCCACGGCGAAGGTCTGGTAGCCCGCGTCCTTTAGCTCATGGGCGAAGGTGCGCTCGCTTGGATCCAGGATGCTGAAGCCGCGATAGTTGCGCGCGTTGCTGCGGCCCGTCAGGGTCTCGACCCGCGTTGGCGTGCAGAGCGGCTGGGTGAAGGCATTCTCGAACAAGACCCCTTCGCGAGCGAGGCGGTCTAGGTTCGGAGTGGCGTAGCTCTCGCCGCCGTAGCAGCCCAGCGTCTCGGCGCCTAGGTCATCGGCGAGGATGACCACCAGGTTCATGCGCTTCGGCGCCTGCCCGGCGGCAAGGGCAACACTCGACAGCAGGGACCACAACAGAACGAGGGTGGGAGTGCACTTCATGGTGCAAGCAAGTATGACCGACCCTTGCGGAGACGGTGAGCGCATCCGGAGGGATCACGCAGAGGAGCTACCTAGAGCGCGAATCCAAGGAACAGGTAGGGGTAGCCACGATTACGAAGGGTAGCCTCCCTACATGTGCTCGATCTTCTGCCTATTGGACCTGGCCGGCCCACCCGAAGAGGGTCGCAGCCTGGCCTTGGAACGCTCCCGTCTCCTACGTCACCGCGGACCCGATTGGAGCGGTATTTTCTCCGATGAGCACGCCGTCTTAGCCCACGAGCGTCTGGCCATCGTCGGCGTGGACTCCGGTGCCCAGCCCCTGCAGAGCCCGGACGGCAAGCGCCTGCTAGCGGTCAACGGCGAGATCTACAACCACACTGAGCTGCGCGCGGAGCTGGCGCCGAACTACGACTTCCAGACCAGCTCCGATTGCGAAGTCATCCTGCCCCTGTGGGCGGAACTTGGCAGCAACCTGGCCCAGCGCCTGAACGGCATCTTCGCCTTCGTAGCCTACGACTCCGAGACCGGCGACTGGATCATCGGCCGCGATCCCATCGGCGTGATCCCGCTCTACTGGGGCCGCGACGAGCGCGGGGTGCTCGTGGTTGCCTCCGAAATGAAGGCCCTGCACGGAGTCTGCCCACGCATCGAGGAGTTCCCGCCGGGCCACACCTGGAGCAAGGGCCAGGACGAGCCCGTGTCCTACGTCACGAATTCCTGGCGCGAATACGAAGCCTGCAAGGGCGTCGAAGTGACTCCCCAAGAGGTGCGCGAGTCCCTCGAGTCCGCCGTCCACCGCCAGCTCATGTGCGACACGCCCTACGGCGTGCTGCTCTCGGGTGGATTGGATAGTTCCGTGGTCGCGGCCGTCGCTGCCAAGTACGCCAGCAAGCGCATCGAGTCCGACGACAAGGACGGTGCCTGGTGGCCGCGCCTGCACTCCTTCGCCATCGGCCTCGAGGGCTCACCCGATCTCGATGCCGCCCAGCGCGCCGCCGACCACCTCGGCACCGTACATCACCCCTTCACCTTCACGGTGCAGGAGGGACTCGATGCGCTCTCCGAAGTCATCCGTCACATCGAGACCTACGACGTCACCACCATTCGCGCCTCCACGCCCATGTACCTCTTGGCGCGGCGCATCAAGGCCATGGGCATCAAGATGGTGCTCTCCGGCGAGGGCGCGGACGAAATCTTCGGCGGCTACCTCTACTTCCACAAGGCGCCCAACGCGCAGGAGTTCCACGACGAGACCGTGCGCAAAATCGACAACCTGCACTCCTTCGACTGCCTGCGCGCCAACAAGTCTATGGCGGCTTGGGGCGTGGAAGCGCGCGTGCCTTTCCTGGACCTAGAGTTCCTGGACCTGGCCATGTCCATGGACGCCGAGCACAAGCTCTGCGGTAAAGGACGCATCGAGAAGCACATCCTGCGCGAGGCTTTCGAGGGCACTCTCCCCAAGGAAATCCTCTGGCGCCAGAAGGAACAATTCTC
>JBLIOL010000364.1:0-5038 GCA_047639615.1 Planctomycetota bacterium
AGGGTAGGGGCAGGTCGGCGCCGATGCCGCGTGCTTCGGGCCCGCGGAACTGCGGCCAGTCCAGATTCGGCGCCGGAACAGAATCCGGGGCGGAATCCTGCGCGGCGGCGGGCAGGCAGAGCGATAGGGCGAGGAGCGTGAGTAGCGAACGGTGCATGAATAGAGAGTAGCGCTGCGTGCGGTATCGAACCAAGAATGGATCCATGAAGGCCCTCGGCACCCTGCGCCCTCCAGGATCCGATATTTGGGGAACCTACTGGCCGTGCCGTGGCATGTAGTGCCAGCAGCCCATGAAAGCCCTCCGCACACCCTCCGATCAAAACCACAGCCAAGCCAGTCAGTTGACTGGTTTGGGTGTGTCTGAACTCACGGAGACGTAGCTGATCGAGCGCGCAGGCCGGGACCCGGAGGCCTTCGCGGCCCTGCTCAATGGCGCCGGCGAGGCTGCCCAAACCGACTTCATCGATAGATTCATTTCGACGGAGTACCGCGAAGAGCTCGGCGAAGAGGCGCTACGCGAGCACCTGCTGAGCATCTGCAAGCAATGCACCAACCCCGGCGGTATGTCCCTCTCACCCGCTGGCGAGTACGGCCTGACGATCATGGTCGAGAACCAGAGCGGAGCCTTCGATGTGTTCTTCAAGCGCTCGCCTAAAGCTCCGCACGGGATCACGAAACTCCGTGTCGAGGCCAAGGCCCGACGCAAGCCATTGCCCGCGCTCACCTGGGACACTCTAGAGAGCCGCATGGCTGGCTTCGAGAAGGACGGTTTCTCGGGCTCGGTGATCATGCTGCACAAGGGCAAGCTCGTGCTCGACAAGGGCTACGGTTTCGCCGACAAGGCCAAGGGCGTGCGCAACACCCCCAAGAACTGGGGCGAGACCTCCTGGCTCGTGATGGGTAGCGGCGGCATGCTCACCACCACCCGCGACATGCCGACCTATATGCAGGCCATGCGCGCCGGGAAGATCCTCTCGCCCAAGGCCGAGGGTATGTACTGGCGCAATCAAGTCAACGCCGGCGACAACGACCGCGGCTTCCTGATGCTGTACACGGAAGGCCCCGAGACCCAGGTGATCTTCTGCAGCAACTCCTACGGGCGGGGTGAACACCTGCCCGAGGACGTCAGCAATGTCCTGGCGCGCCTTGGTGCTGTCCAGTCACTGAGCCCGCTACAGAGGGTTAGCAGAGGTCCTACACCGGGGTGGCCAGCCACGCGCTAGGCTGCCCCCCCCATGGGCCTCATCTCCAGCACCGCAGCCGTTCTCATCGCCACCGCCGCCGCCACGACCAGCGAGGACTGGCCGCAATTCCGCGGGCCGGATCTCGACGGGCTCTCCAAGGAGACCGAATGGGTTTCTGAGGGCCAAGAGGACAACCTCTGGGAAGGCATGGTCGGCCTCGGCTATTCCGCCTGTGTGGTGGTGGACGGCAAGCTCTACACCGCCGGCCATGACGAGGAAGCTGGCGATGACTTGGTCTGGTGCTTGGACGCGGAGACGGGCGAGGAGCTTTGGATCCACGCCTTCCCTTCGAAGCTCTGGAACCAATTGCACGGCGGCGGCACCCTGACAACGCCCACTGTCTTCGACGGAGTGGTCTACGCGCTCAACCGCGAAGGCAATCTATTCGCCCTCGACGCCGAAACCGGCGAAGTGCATTGGGAGCGCAACCTACACGAGGATCACGAGCTGACCGTGCCCACCTGGGGCTTCTCCGGCTCGCCGCTGGTAACGAAGGACGAGCTGCTGCTCAACGTGGGCCGCGTCCTCAGCCTCGATCCGAAGACCGGCAAGACGCGCTGGGCTTCCAAGGACTATGGTCACTCCTACTCTTCGATCACCCCCTGGGAGCGCGACGGCCAAAAGATCCTGGCGGTCTTCAACTCCAAGGGCCTCGCCGTACTCACCCCTGAAGATGGCAGCGAGCAAGGCTTCCAGAAGTGGGAGTCCAAGTACGACATCAACGCCGCCACCCCCGTCATCATGGATGGCCAGCTCTTCATCTCCTCGGGCATGGGCCGCGGCTGCGGCCTGTTCGACTTCGTGGACGGCGCGCTTACCGAGGTCTGGGCCAACAAGACCATGAGCGTCAAGATGTCCAGCGTCGTGCTCGCCAAGGGTCACCTCTTCGGCTTCGATGAGCGCGTGCTCAAGTGCCTGACCCCCACGGGCAAAGCCACCTGGAGCGAGCGCGGCATCGGCAACGGCGCCGTGCTCGGCACCCCCGAACGCCTGATCATGGTCACAGGCAAGGGCGAGCTAGCCGTCTTCGCCGCCAACACCGAGTCCTACGAAGAACTCTCCAAGGTCAAGCTCTTCGAAGGCGAAGGCGAGGTCTACTGGACCCGCCCCACCCTCGTAAACGGCCTGATCTACGCCCGCTCCAGCCTCGGCCACATCGTCTGCCGCGACCACCGCCAAACCAAGTAGCCGCGGCCGCCAGACCATACTGAGCCGCACCAATCGCCGCTGTTTTCCCCGCGAAAACCACACATGGTCGTAACAATCGTTGACGTGCACTAGGCAAAGCACAGGGTTGAGCTTGTTGGTGGCATGTATGCTAGCTGCCTAGAAAACGGCGGCGATTGGTGCGGCTCAGTATGGTCGGTGCCGCGACCATCGCTAGAGCTAGTAGCCGCGGGCGCCGCAGCGCGGCCGCCTACAGGCCGATGGCGAGTAGGTGGCCGCGGGTGCGGAAGTAGAGCACGCCGGAGGATATGGCGGGGCTGGCCATGCACTCTTCGCCTAGGGAGAAGGGCTCGGGCTCGAAGAATTGGTCGCCGGCGGCGATCACGTAGCAGTCGCCTTCTTCGCTCATGAAGTAGAGCTTGCCGTCGGCGGCTACGCCGGAGGCGCTGAAGCCGGTTGTGCCTCCGCCGATGCGTTCGGAGTAGTGCTTGTCGCCCGTGCGCGCATCGAAGCAGGTGAGCAAACCGTTGTCTCGGCAGAAGTAGGCCAGGTCGCCGTAGATCAGCGGCGTCTGCATGTAGTTGCCGCGCCGTTGCGTCCCCCAGATCATGAACTCGCGCCCCTCCTCCTCGAAGGAAACCACGCCAGATGCAGTTGCATCGATGGCCATGATCGGCTGCAGGCTTCCGTGGGAGTTGGTCAGGTAGACCAGGCCGTCGGCCACTACGGGCGTCGGCACTGGGATATCGCCGCCGGGCGCTACCCGCCATAGCTCCTCGCCCGTGGTCCAGTCGTAGCTGCCCATGTGCTTCCAGCCGTTGCAGATGACCTGCGTGCGCTCGTCGCCCACATACACCGTGGGCGTGGACCAGCCCGAAGTCTCCTCGCGGTCCTTGCGCCAGATGGTCTTGCCGTCGGTGGCGTCGAGCACCTCGATGAAGCTCTGGTCATCCACGTCGCACTGCACCACAACCCGATCGTCATGCAGCACCGGCGAGCTGGCAAAGCCCCACTGGGCGCTCTTCATCATGAAGAAGTTCGAGTTCAGGAGGCCGAAGTCGCGCTTCCAGAGCGGCTCGCCATCGTGGCTGAAGGCGAACAGGCCCTCGGTTCCGAAGAAGGCCACCACGCGCTCGGCGTCCACCGCCGGGGTGGACTGCGCGTGACTGCCCTTGGGGTGGCGCGGTACGGCGGGCACACCCTCGAAAGCCTGGCGCTTCCAAAGCAATCTGCCGTCGCGCTTGTCGTAGCAATGCAGCTCGAGGCTGAACTCGGACTGGTCCTCCACCGGTTCGACCGAGCCATAGAGGCCCACGGTCAACTCCTGATCGCCGGCTGCGCGCACGGCCGTGGTCACGAAAAGTCGGTCGCCCCAGATCACCGGCGAGGAGTGCGCCATGCCCTCCACGGGAATGCGCCAGTGAATATTTTCTTCGCCCTCGATGTCCCAGAACTCAGGCGTCGGCGAGTCGTCCGCTACGCCGCTGGCTTCGGGTCCGCGGAAGGACGGCCAGTTGCCACCGGATTGCTTGTCGGGGGCGTCCTCATCAGCCGGCTCTTCACCGACCTCCGGGTCCTTACGCACGATCTCTCCGAAGATCGTGCCGCCGTGATCCTTACCGCTCCACATGCCCACGTAGCGATTCCCGTGGAACATGACCTGCGCGCTGTAGCTCCCCATGAAGGGCACGGCCATGTCCTTGACGATGATCACTGGCGTGTCCCCCGCCCACTCCACGGGCAGGGCCACGGCGATCGGCACCGGCCGCTTGCCGTAGTGGATCACGGCGCTGAACTTCCAGCGCCCGTCCTTCTGCTTCTCCACCTTGGTGAGGGTGTAGCTGTCGGGCTGCAGGCCCTCGACGCCGTCCACGGTGGTGACGCCCTCCAACACCACTCCGGTCAGCAGCTCGGCGAAGTCGGCTTCGCGCTGCTCCTGCAGCTCGGCGGGGGTTTGCGCCAAGCCAAGGGCGGGCAGGCAGAGGGCGAGAATGAGGTGACGAAGGGTGCGCATCGAGGTATCGATCGAAGGGACAAGCGTGGGTGTGTGCGGCCCCGATTGTAGTCCCGCGTCGGCCCTATTCTTCGCGCAAGGCCGACAAGGGCGCCTCTCTCGACACAAACCAAACCACCAGCCCGATCCAAAACAGCCCATGCAGGGCCAGGGCACCGATCAAGAGCCCCACCTGACGTAAGGCACCCAGCGGGTCCTCCCCCTGCAGCAGCGGGATCACCGCAACCAGAGAGGCTGCCGCGCCCACGGACAAGCCCAGGCCCAGCAGCAAGCTGTACTCCGAACCGAGCACGGTCAGAACGCGCCGCCGAGTGAAGCCCAAGGCCCCCATCAGGGCCAGCTCCGCCCGCCGCTCCTGGGTGTTGCGCAGGACGACTAGGCCCAGACCCGCGCTTCCGAGCAGGAGACCCAAGGCACCGAGCACCTGAAAGATCGCCAGGTAGGTGTTCTGCACGCCGTGGAAGCGATCCAAGCGCGCCACGCTGCTCTCCACGGAGAGGCCCACGTCTACCAGACCACTGGTAAGCAGCCCGCTGACCTCCTCCGCGCGCTCCGCCGACACGTCCACCAGCATGCGCCGGTAGCCGCCATGGTCCGGGAAGCGCTCCTCGAA
>JBLIOL010000365.1:0-5020 GCA_047639615.1 Planctomycetota bacterium
ATCCTCTCCCGGGCCTCCGCCGGTGTGGTCGATGGCCGCATCGTCTTCGCCCTGCCGGGCTCGCCCAAGGCCCTCAGCCTGGCCATGGATAGCATCATTCTCAAGGAAGCTGGGCACCTGGTCAGCCAGGTGCGTGGATAGCGGCGCCCGCCTGCGTACACTAAGCGTCTCCACGGGCAGCGATCTGCCCACCCTCTCCAACTCCCCCCCGAGTGAACTTCGTGACAGCCGAGTCCGCAGTCGAAACGCAGGAACCTGAACCCGTCGTGCTGCATGGCACGTCCGTGTCCCCTGGTCTGGCCGTGGGCCGGGCTCATCGGGCTGAGCAGGACTTGGCCAGTGTACCCATGCGGCGCGTGCCGCGTGATGGGGTCGAGCGCGAGCTCAATCGTTTTCGCGAGGGCTTGGCCCTGGCGGAGGTGCAGCTGGGCGAGTTGAAGTCGCGGCTGGTGGGTGAGGTGCCGACGGAGCACGTGGGTATCTTGGACACGCACCTGGCCTACCTGAAGGACGGCGTGTTTCTGTCGGATGTGGAGAACCTGATCCTGTCGGAGCAAATGGCGCTTGAGGCGGCCATCGCCAAGGTGATTTTGGACTTCGATCGCATCTTCAAGTTAGTGCAGAGCGATGTGCTGCGCGCGCGCGCTGTCGACTTGCGCGACGTGGGCGTGCGTGTGCTCAAGTGCTTGGAGGATGGCGCGGGGCAAGAGGCTAGCTCTGCCGCATCGGGCGAGTACGTGCTCGTGGCGCGCGAATTGACCGTGGTCGATGTCTTCGGCATGGCCGGCGGTAAGGTCTGCGGGGTGGTGACGGAGGAGGGCAGCCTGACCAGCCACGCGGCGATCCTGGCACGCTCACTGCGCATCCCGACCTTGACCGGCGTGGAAGGTTTGCTGGACGCGGTACGCGATGGGGATGAGCTGGTGGTGGACGCCAGCGAAGGCCTCGTTCGTGTGCGCCCGGAGGAGCGTGTGCTCGAGCAGTTCCGCGGAGCGGCGGGCGATGCGCACGGCCCGGATGAGATCGAGGTCCTGGTGGATGGACCGATTCAAACTCTGGACGGGGAAGCGGTGGCTCTGTCGGCCACCTGCGGCAACCTGGCCGAGGTGGAGACGGCGCGACGCTTGGGCTTGGCCGATGTAGGCCTGTACCGCACGGAGCTGCTCTTCTTGCTCGATCGCGAGCCTCCCGGATTGGATGCGCTTGTAGCGCACTATCGCGGGGTTCTGGAAGCGGCCGGCGACGGCGCTGTGACCTTCAGGCTGGCGGACTTGGACTCGAGCATGGGGGCCTCTTACCTGCACCCGGAGCACGAGACCAACCCGGCCCTCGGCATGGCTGGCGTGCGTGCACTGTTCGCGCGCGAGTCGGTGCTGCGCAGGCAGTTGAGCGCGATCCTGCGCGCCGGCGCTGAGCACAAGGGTGCCTTGGGCGTAGCTGTGCCCAAGGTCGTGGACTGCGCCGACCTGCGGCGCGTGAAGGAGGTGCTCTTCGAGGAGCGCTATGCCCTGCGTCGCGAGTCGATCCCGCACGCGGAGAGCCTGGACGTGGGCGCGGTGCTGGAAGTGCCGGCGGCCCTCTTTGGCATTGCAGACCTAGCGGCGGAGGTGGACTTCCTTGCCCTGGGCTTGGACTCCTTGCAGCAGTACCTCTTGGCTGCGGATCGCAACGAACCGGACTTAGCAGCGTGGTTCGAGAGCTTGCACCCCTTCGTGTTGCGCGCCATCGAGGGCGCCGTGGAGGTGGCCGAAGAGTCGGGCGTAAGCCTGCGCGTCTTCGGCGTGACCGCGGGCCAGGCGGCGAACATGCCCTGGCTTCTGGCAGTGGGCTTGCGCCAGATCTGCGTCTCGCCAATCTCCCTGCCGGAAGCTCTGGCGAGCCTGCGCGCAACGGATCTTGGCGATGCGCGCGCGAACATCGGACGCTTGCGTGACCTGAGTTCGGCCGAACGCACCACGCCCTATCACGAGTAGGGCGTGAGCGGGGCGTGCGTGCAACCGCTGCGGACTATTGCCAGGTGATGGCGTAGCCCGCGGAAGTGTTGGAGGTGGGGCTCATGATGAAGTCCCGCGTCCAGTACTGGAAGTACCAGGTTTGGCCGGCGAGGAAGATGCTGTTGCCAGGCAGGTTGGTCATGTCGACGGGGAAGCTGACTTCGCCGTTAAGGCCCGAGTTCTGCACCAAGGAGGTGAATCGGTATTGGGGGGCTCCCAGGCAGAGCACGCCTTGGCTGCCGCCGAAGTTGGGCACGTTGTCGGTGGACTGCGACATGAGCAGGTAGCCGAAGGCAGAGGTCGGCAGGGCCGTGGAGCTGAAGGTGAGCTCGTTGTCCGAGGCGGCTAGGCTGCCGCTGGCGCTCAAAGTGGCTTCGGCTCCGGAGGAGTTGGGTACGGAGTTGCAGAAGACTGCGCCGAGCTCGTCGGGAATCACTTCGAAGATCTGCGGGCGGTAGTTCATTAGCGTGCAGCGCATGCGGTTGGCTTGCTGCGGCGTGAAGTTGTCCATGCACAGATCGTCCGAGTAGTCCATGTAGTTGGCGATCGGATCGGCGCTATTGCAGCTGCTCTTGTTGCCGGGGCAACCGAAGGTCGGGCTCGACTCGCGCTCGGTGTCGCAGATCAAATCGCCCGTGGAGAAGCAGCCGTTGAGCGTTCCGCAGCCGCTGTCGAAGGTGTGGAAGAGGCCGAGGAAGTGACCAACCTCGTGGGTGGCCGTGCGGCCCTTGTTGTAGGGCGGGCCGATGGGGGCGTTCTTACCGAAGGCGCTCCAGAGGATCACCACGCGATCGGAGCTCGAACCAGCCGGGCCGGTCTGCGGCAGGTAGGGCACGTAGCCGAGGGCGCCGCTGGCCTGGTTGGTGTAGATGTTCAGGTAGCGGGTCGGGTCCCAGTTGAGGGTGCTCCAGTAGTTGCCCGTGTCGTTGTACCAGTTGTTGTTGGCCGTGCGCGTGATGCCGCTGGTGGCGTTGCCCTGGGGGTCGACCGTGGCCAGCTTGAAGCGGATGCGCGAGTTCGTGCCGGGGCCGCCGTTGGTGCCGGCGATGGCCTCGAAGTCCTGGTTGAGGACGTTGATCTGGGTCTGGACTTTGAAGTCCGTGATGTCGCCCACGCCGTTCAGGCGGTGCAGGATGTGCACGACCACCGGGATCTCGAAGATGTCCGTGGGGTCGTAGACCGGCAGGATGGTGGTGGAGTTGGCGCTGCAGTCGCTGGGGGCTGAGGCGAAGTTGCTGTTGGCGGCGCGGCCAGGGGTCAGGCAGCGCAGGGGGCCGGAGCGGGTGGGGAGCGAGCGGCCCGGGGCTTGGGCTTGGGCTTGGGCCCGGGTCTGAGCGCTGGCGCTGGGGGAAATAAGTGCGGCGGCCAGGGCGAGCAGAGCGACGGATTTGAGCATGTAGAGGCGTGGGCCGAGGGCCCGTATGGAAGCTGAACCGGGGAAGCATCCCCGGTTTTGCCGGTACGGGCAGGGCCGACCTCTAAGCTCTTCGATACTGACGAGGTTGATTGTGGTCCCATTGGGCGCTGTAGCGCCAAATTGGGCCTCTGAGTGGCGGGAGGGGGGCTCGGCGGCGCCAATTCATGGTCGATGGGCCTGCGCACCTGCCAGGGCACCCGGGAAGCGCATGCGCGCTAGCGGCAGCCCCGCTTTCCGACGACCACGACCACACTGAACCCTGTCAGTATCAAGCTCTTCCGGGGGCCTGGCTCAGTCCTGGACGGGCCGCCATTGGACCGTCGGCTGGCCCTGCACCATGGCGGCCACTCGGGCCCTGCCGGGTGCATCTGCGGCCTGCAGGGCCGCTTTCATGGCCTCGGCCACGGCTTGCGCGGCCGAATGGGGACAAACGGCAAGGAGGCCGGCCCCGGCGCCGCTAACTGTGGCAAATGAGGCACCTGCTCCGTGGGCAGCGTCCAGGCAGGCCTGTCCGCCAGGGATCAAGGGCAGGCGGTAGCGCGTGTGCAGGCGCTCTTTCTCCGCCAGGGCCAGCAGCGCGTGGTTCCCTGCGCGCAAACCCTCTAATAGAAGTAAGAGTCGGCGCGGGTTTTCCACAGCGTCGGCGAAGTCCACCTGCTTCGGCAGCGCCTCGCGCGCGGCCCTGGTGCTGAGGGTTTGTTTTCCCCAGGCGACCACGAAGGCGAGCGAGCCGTGCACGCTGGGGGTGATGAGTTGCAGGCCGGCTTCCGTGGGCACGCCGAAGGTGCATCCGCCGCGCAAAGAGGCCACCACGTTGTCTGGATGGCCCTCGATTTCGTAACCGGCCTGGAGCAGTTGTGCCGGGAGGTCTGCGGGCGGCGTCTGGCCTGATGCTTCCGCGTAGGCGGCGCCCAGTAGCAAGCCTGCCGCAACGGCAGCGCCACTGGACCCGAGACCGCGTGCTAAGGGGATCTCTGAAGCAAGGCGGAAGTGATGCGGCGGCACGTTGTCCACACCGGCGAGGGATGCGCCGCGTGCAAAAGCTGTCAGTAGTAACGAGCAGTCTGCAAGTTCGGAGGCTTCGCCGATCTTTTCCACAACGCGGGACTGCGCATCATCTTCTGCGCGCCAAGCCGTGACTTCCAACCAAAGGTCGAGTGCGAGTCCACCCATATCAAAACCAGGTCCGAGGTTGGACGTGGAAGAGGGGACGCGCACGAATAGTTGCGACCGTTGCATGCGCCCCAAGGTAGCGCGCAAAGTTGCGCTCTGCACGCGGCGAAAAACAAGCGCGCGAAAGGAGTGACAATTCAGAGCATTGCGGGATCTGGGAACTTGGGCTAACGTTGCGAACGTCTCGGGTGGGGAGGTTGGTTCCCTGAGGCGCGGACACACGTGGTGGTGTGTTCCGGGCCGACCTCCCCCGCGACGACTTGCGGCTTGCCCCCGCGGGTCATCGTGATCGAGGCGGGGTGGGGACCTCGCTTTGGACCTTCCTCAACAAACGCAGGAGGCCCCATGTACGAAGAACTCACTGGCGAGAAGGACCGCTTCTTCTCACGTCTTGCATCCCTTCCCGGTATTCACCCGATGCCCTCCGTGGGTGATT
>JBLIOL010000366.1:0-5001 GCA_047639615.1 Planctomycetota bacterium
CCACGCTCCAAGAGCGTCACGCGCGCACCAGCCAAGGCCAGGGGCAAGGCGGCGAAGATGCCCGCCGGGCCGGAGCCCACCACCACCACGTGCGAGTCCGGGCCCAGGCCGCCGGCCTCGGGCGGGGTCAGCCCCACCGGACTGAACACGGCCCGCGCCCGCCCGCTGCGCTCGGCCTTGGCCAGGGTGCGCGAGGCCTTGCCAGGCGGCACCACAAGGTCCACGTGGCACACGAAGCGCAGCACCCCGCGTCCCCGACGTGCATCCACCGCGCGCTTGGCCACCCGCGAGGCCAGCAGGCTCCCCGGCTGGATTCCGACCTTCTTGCAGGCCCGCGCCACGAGCACACGATCGTCCTCGTCCAGTTCCTGGGGAATCCCCAGCACCCGCCACGTGCGGCCCTCGATCTGTGTCTTGCCTGCGCTCACGGGGCGCATGGTAGCCGCCCAGATTCCCAGGGTCGCCCTCCAGATGGGCTCCAGGTTTCTCTTCCGGCGGACGATTGGGTACACCGAAAGCTCCCCAGCCCGGAGGCCTAGCCATGCACATCCCCAAATCCCGTCCCCAACGCCTACTGGGCGCCCTAATTGGGGGCCTCTTGGTCTGCCTCACGAGCTGCACCACAGCCAGCTCAGCCGCGCTGATCCCCACCCCGGTGAGCGTGCGCAACCAGCACGCCGCCACCGTGCGCGTGCTGGCCAGCGGCACGGGCCGCTCCTTCCTGGTGGGCAGCCGGCGCATCGGATCGAACTCGCTCGAGCAAGCCCTACGCGCCGCCGTGCTCGAAGCGGGACTCTTCGAGGAAGTGCTCCTGACCGACGACGCCGACTGGCGCCTGGTGATTTCGGTAGAGCAGCTGACCACCTCCGACCCGGGCCTCTCTATGGACTCCTCCGCGCACCTGCGTTGGCGACTAATGGACCCGCGCCGGGGCCGCGTGCGTTGGGAGTCGATCCTCGTCACCCAAGGCAGCGCCGAGCCCGAGGACTCCCTCGACTTCGGCGAGCGCGGACGCATCTCCATGGAGCGCGCCGTCGCCGCCAACCTGGCCGAAGGCGTTCGCCGCCTGGGCAGCCTGGTGCTCTGATTCGTGGCCGATCCGACCTTCTTCGAAGAGCTCCTAGCGGCCCCAGACCGCGACAACTGCCCCGGAGCCGGCCGCATCGTTTCCTACCACGCGGACGAAGCTCCCGAGGAACTCGCACGCCTGGAGCAAGAGGCCAGCGCCCTCGTCAGCCTTAGCCGGCGCGGGGTCAGGCACGGCCGTTACGCCGAATTCGAGCCCGCGGACAGCACTTCCGCCACCCAAGCACTCTTCGACGAACGCTGGCACGGCGCGCGCCCCCTGCTACTGCCCGAGTTGGTGGAGCCCCTCTCGGAAGAGCTCTGCGCCGAGCGCCAAGCGCTCTTCAAAAGCCTCGCCAAGCCGCGCGGACTGCGCGCATTCCTCGAGGCCAAGGCCACGGATTTAATGCCTGAGTTCCTGCTGGGCAGCGACCTGCGCAGCCTCGAGGACGCCTCCCGCGACCTGGCGGGCGTCGGGCTGGAACCCAGCCCAAGACGCGGCGAGCCGACACCCCAGAGCGGCCCGCCCTGGGCCAAGAGCGGGCGGCTCTCCACCTTCGGCGGCGACGCCTCCCTGCGCCTGCGCCTCGGCTTCGGCGAGCACGGCGCGGACGACGCCAGTCGCGACCAGGTGCGCCTGCGCCAGGTCACGCGCTTGGCAGAAGCGCTCTTCCCCGAGACCCAGGCCCTGCACGAGCATCCCCAGCTAGGCGCTCTGCTCAGCAAATGGCTTGGGCACGAACCCGCCTACAGCCAACACATCGCCTACTGGAACGCCCCCCAGGGCGGCGCACTCTTCCACCACGACAGCTTCGACGAGAGCGCCGATGGCGGCCAGCGCGGCGTGCTCTACGCCCAGCAAAGCGGCTGGACCTTCTGGCTAGCAGTCTCCATCGACGACCTCGCCCGGCGCAGCATGGAGTTCGTCGAGTACCTAGCCGAGCCCGATCTAGCGCCCCTGCGCAAGCTCCTCTACCCGGACCCCGAGGTCTTCGAACGCGTCCAATCCTGGTGCAAGCCCGGCCGTTTCGCGCGCCTGCGCGGAGAATTGGCCAAGCCCCGCTGCGGAGCCCTGTCGTCCCTGGTCAACCGCGGCCCGGAGTTCAGCGGCTTCCTGGCGGACGCCGGTCACGGCTATCTCCTGGGCCCAGGGGACGGCATCCTGCTACCCAACCACGGCTACGATGCCACCTGCATGCACTCGGTATTCTGCGCCGGGCCTGAAGTGGGCTTTGGGCTCTCCTTAGCCCTGCGCTCCAGCGCCGACCGCAGCCCGCCGCGAACGGCCCACCCCGCTACCCGTAGTTCCCGCAAGGGCCGTCCCCGTCGGGGACGCTGAGAACCCGCCTATCCATAGGGGCGCCCTAGTCGCTAGCCTGTGCGCCTCCCTTAATTCACCCATGCCTGCCGACAGCACCGCCCAACTCCCCCTGGCCCCCGAGGTCTGTTCCGACCTGAGCCTCGCCCCCGGCGACGTGCTTGCCACGGGCAGCTCCGACGCCCCCGGCAGCCGCCTGCTGCAGGTCCCCGTAAGTTCGGGCAATCTGGTCCTGCCCGCGGTATCGGACCTGGGCAAGGAGCTCTCCGAGAGCGGCGTGCTGCTCATGCGCGGCGACGGCGCCGTGTCCGAAGGCCAACTAGCCCAGTGGCGCAACGCCATGTGGCCCCTGCTACATGTGGTCGCCATCTACGAGGAAGGCGACTTCGGCCTACGCCGGCGCACCCTGCAGGGTCGCAAGCCACTGCAGGACGGCGGCCGCAGCCCCAGCACAATCCTGGCCCTACAGCGCACGGCGCACGTGCTCTCCCCGGCCGCCACCGTCGCCAAGTTCGACGGCAATGCCGCCGGCTGGGACGGCGATCCCAAGGGCCCGGGCTACCCGCACTTCCGCTGGATGCGACGCTACGTAGGCAAGTACGCCAGCGCCTCGCGCCGCGCGCGCATCCTGGACTTCGGCTGCGGCGCAGGCTGGGTCGGCATCGAGGCCGCTCGCGGTGTAGAGGACGTAGAGCTGTGCTTCTTCGACCCGAGCCCCGAAATGGTACGCATCGCCGGCGGCAACGCCGCCGCTAACGGCATCACCAAGGCTATTGGCCGCACAGGCTTCGGCGAGAGCCCGCCCTTTCCCGCCCAAGGTGAAGCCCCCTTCGAGCTGGTCATCAGCTCCGGTGTGGTCAGCTTCTCCCCCGACGTGGAGACCTGGCTCGACGGACTCGAGCGCACCCTCGCACCCGGCGCCACCCTGGTGGTCGGCGACATCCACCGCAACGCCGCGGGCTTCCGCCGCCGGCGCACGCGTCGCGCGATCCTGCCCGTACGCGAATTGGCCGCACACAACCCGGACGAGATCCGCGCCGGCCTGGAACAGCGCGGACTGCGTCACTTAGAGACGTCGTACTACCAGCTGACCTGGCCCATCCCCCAGCTCATGCACCTGAACGAGACGCGCCTCAAGGGGCTGCTCACCTGGCCGCTGCTGCTGATGAACCGGCTCATGGCCGGTACCAGTCGGCACCTGCATCTGCCCCCGGGAAGCTGGTTCGATTCCTGGGTGATGCGCTTCGTTAAGCCTTCCTAGGCGATCCCTAAGAAGCTGATTCCAGGGCCGAGACGCACGCGGGCGAGCTCCGCGCAAATCGTGCGTGTGCGCTAGAGTGGGTACTCACCTGCCTGCCTACTCTCTCGCCGCCCATCGCCCATGCTGCCCCAAAGGCTCTGCCTACTGACGAGCGCACTATCCCTACTTCTGGTGGGCGCCCGAGCGCCTGCCATGGGAGCGCCGTCCAGCCCCAGCCCCCTGATTCAGGATGGCGGGCCGCCAAAGAAGAAGGCCAGGAAGAACGCCGGCAAGAAGAACGCCGGCAAGAAGAAGGCCGGCCAGAAGAAGGCCGGCCAGAAGAAGGCCGGCCAGAAGAAGCCGGCCCAAGGCGAGGGCAAGGGCAATACCAAGCAGCAGCCCGCGCGTAAGGAGAAGCTCAGTGCTCCCGTGCGCCCGCCTCTGCCGAACCCCTTCATCGATGCCAAGCCCCTGACGGCCGCCCAGGCCATGGCGCGCTTCGACATCAACCGCGACAAGCGTCTGGACCCGCGCGAGCTGAAGGCCGCGCGTAAGGACGAGGCCAACCGCAAGCGCCTGATGAACAAGCTGCTGCGCGAGTTCGATGAGGACAAGAACGGAACCTTCGACGGCCAGGAGATGACCCGCATTCTCGGCCAGCAAGCCACCCTTCGTCGTCAGGCGACCGAGGCCGCCTACGACAAGGACGGCAACAACCGTCTGGACGAGAACGAGCGCAAGGCCATGCTGCGTGACCTGGACGACAAACGCGAAGCGCGCACGGCACGTGCCGCGAACAAGGGCAAGGGCGGCGCGAAGCCCAAGCCGAAGCCAAGTTCCAAGGCCGATACAGAAGCTGCCGCCGCTGAAGCGGAGAGTGCATTGCGCAAGCAACTCATGAAGCGCTTCGATGAGGACGGCGACGGCCAGCTATCCCCCGAAGAGTTCCGCGAAATGAGCCTCTACATCCAGGAGGAGCGCATCGCCGCCGCGCGCACGGATAAGCCGCAAGCCGAGCCCAAGGCCAAGCCGCAGGAAGCGGCCGCCAAGAAGACCAGACCCGAGCCCAAGCCCAAGCCCAAGCCCAAGCTCAGCAAAGAGGAGCGCCGCGCACAACTGCTCGAAACATACGACCTCGACAAGGACGGCAAGCTATCCGACGAGGAGCGCGCAGCATCCAAAGCCAAGCCCGCTCCCGAGGCCCCGGCCTCAAAGCCGAACGCCGAGCCCAAGCCCAAGCTCAGCAATGAGGAGCGCCGCGCACAACTGCTCGAAACATACGACCTCGACAAGGACGGCAAGCTATCCGATGAGGAGCGCGCAGCATCCAAAGCCAAGCCCGCTCCCGAGGCCCCGGCCTCAAAGCCGAACGCCAAGC